>JBARYG010000013.1:0-40707 GCA_049647745.1 Mesorhizobium sp. | reverse complement strand
GGCCTTGAGCAGGCCGCTCTTCGCCCCCCACCACAAACCGCCGCCGATGGCGCCAAGCAGCAACAGGCCAAGCAGCATCGCTCCATATGGCAGCCGCCGCCGGGCGGCGCGCCGCTCGTCCCTGTCGGGCGAAACCTCGACCCCGTCCTCGGCGGCCGGAGCAGGCTCCGCGGGAGACGAACCGGCAAGAATCGGTTCAAACACGATGTCGGGCACGACGGGCTGGGCAGGATGCGGCCCGGCAGCATCTGCCGCGTTGTCGCGCTCGCCGTCGATCGACGGGTCCCGCCTGACAGCAGGCGCCTTCGCCGGCGCGTCTTTGCGCGATTTAGGCTCGACCTCGACCGGCGGAGCCTCTGCCGCCGGGGTCGCCTCGCCGTTCTGCACCTGCGGGGCCACGGCCGGCACCGCCGGCAGGAATTCCGATTCGATCTCGGCGATCCTCGCCTGCATCGCCTTGCGGCGCTTGATGGCAACCTCGACCGTTATGCCCGGATTGGCCTGCAGCGCCCGGTCGAGCGCAGCGAAGGCCGAACGGTAGACTTTCTCGCGGAACGCCCGGTCGTCGGCATTGCCCTTTCCGAAGGCGTTCCGGATCGCTTTTTCGATCGGGTCCAAGCAAGGCTCCTTCGGACGTCTTTCACGTTGCGATGATCGTTAACCGCGAGCGGCCAATCAATCAACTGCTGGCCGCCGTTCGCAGCGCCTGCATTAGGCAGGGTATCCCACCCCTTCGGCAAACGTCCATACCGCCGGTTCGCCCATCTGCCGCTGCGGCATTGTCCTGTGCATGAATTGGCGACAACCCATCTTGAATTTCCGCGGGCTTACGTCTATCACGCACGGCAACCCGAAGGCAGCAGCCTTCCGGCGCCGCTTTAGCTCAGTTGGTAGAGCACATCATTCGTAATGATGGGGTCAGGTGTTCGAGTCACCTAAGCGGCACCACCTTTTCAATAACTTAGCGTTTTCGGCCTGCGGTTCCGCACAGAAACCGCACAGAAACTCCCCTAAACCTCCGCCGCTTCGCGCTGCCAATCCGGGTGATGGTGACCGTAGTTTTCTTGCAGCATCTGGACCGACATACCGAGCGAACCAGCCGCCTGCCACAAGTCAACGCCCTGCTGCATCATCCATGTTGCGCGAGTATGTCGAAGGACGTGAGGCGTGACATCGCCGTCGAGCCACGCGAGTTCAATCGCGGCGTCCCAGGCGGTTCGGACAGACCGGACCCCGCCGCCGCGCCATGAAACCACATGGAGGTAGACCGGCAACCGCTTGGCATCATCGCTCAAATCACTCTGTCTCGCCGCGAGTGCCCGGGCATCATCATCTAGGCGCTTCCATCGGCGTAGATGGGCTTGTATCCTACGGCCGAGCCGGGTTGCCGGCTGGCGCTTTTTCGTTTCTTCCTGCTCGGCAGCCTTGCGGTACATGATCGATCGGTCGAGGTCGATCCATCCACCTGTCACGTTGGCCATCCACTGCGCCCCAAGCAACGCCTGCTTGCGCGAACCGGTGTAAAGGCCAAGTAGAATGAAGCGCGCCAGATGCCGGTTGATGCCGCCGGCATACCGCTTCCACCGCCATTGCTGACGCCGCGTCGCCACGTCACACCAAAATTCCCGATACCAGCCGAGAGAGCCGGCAAGCAGCAATGCCGCTTCCGAGCGGTTCAGCCACCGGCTACGCGCCGAGGGCTTTGGCGGCAGTGTGACCTTCGGCACCGCTGTCAGCGGCCCATGGGTTTCATGCCAGAAATTGACCGCCGCCTGAAGAACCGCCAACTCGCGCCGGGGTGTCCCTGTGGATTTGACGACCGTCATCCGATGAGTGGTGTAGCGCTGGCAGGTCGTCTTGTTGATTTCGGCGATGGTCTTCGTTCCCCACCAGCCAACAAGCGTGACGATGTTGTAGCCTGCCATCGACGGGCTTGACCCTTTGGTTGTCGGGGCGTGCTCGCGCCCGTAGGCGGTCAGGACTTCCGCGACGGAGAGTTGAGCGGGATCACTTTCGCGGGCAACTGGTTTGAATTTCGTGGCGATGTGTTGCCCGAGTGCTTTTTCAGCTCCTGCCCTATCTGCCTCGCCGCAGCCAGTGCGCTTTGTGACCGCTCCGTCTCTGATGAGCCACTGTCGGTCTTTTGGATGGAGATAGAGTCTGGCTCCTTTTGCGGGTCTTGGCATTTCGTCATCATCTCCCTCACGGCCGAGGGCGTGACAAAGTCCGCCCTGCCTATACGCATGATCCTGAGCGTGCCACGCCGATTCTCGGCTCGCAACGTTGCTGGGGTTACACGGCCCCTGAAGAACAGTTCGCAGGCCTCTTTCAGCGTCAGGGGTGCATCATCGCAGGCACCGATAGCGTTCACGATACCCTCCCGACCGATTTCAGCCCGACAGGAACCAACGCTGATGGACGGCAGTTGGTAACCTTGAAGGGAGATCGAGCCATGCCCGACCCACGCAAGCCAATTCCCGACCCAGATGTGCCGCCAGTGCCCGGACGTGAACCCAGGCCGATTGATGAACCTGACCCGGATCGGTTGCCGGACGAGGAACCGAATCCGAACCCTGACGAGACGCGGAAGCCACCTTTGCAGGGGATGGCAACGCCGCCGCGCCCGGTGCCTGATCCACAGCCGCCAGTGCCGCCGGGACCGATGCCCGATCCGGGTGATCCCGCGCCAATTCCGACACGGCGAAGGACCGCGTTCATCGACCTGCCCTCGCGCTGATCCAAATCCACAAGCCGGCGATGAACATGCCGACGAGCGAGGCAAGAAGCATCTGACCTGCGAACGAACAGCCGGCGCGCGGATCATCCTCTTTCGGCGCAGGCATTGGACCCCGCGCAAGGGCGCGCGAGGCCATCAGGTTAATGGCTGCCTCGGCCTCGTGGGCTTCGGCCGCTTCAAGCAGGCCGCGAGCATGACGGGCCATCTTGAGCGCCCGCCACTGGTGCCATAGGGCCTTGGTGGAGAATAGGAGACGCCTCATGGCCGCGCCTCACCTGTCGCGGCCTTCTCCAGGAAGGCCAGCGCCGCCCTAGAAACCTTGATCGTCAGATCGGGCTGACCTCCGCAGGTTTCTTCCTCCTCGGCTACGAGCCGGATTGCGGCAGCTACTTCCTCAAGGCTGGTAGCTGCTGGCGGGTTAGTACAAAGGCGATTGTAAGAGGGCCGAAAGGTTGCTTCGGCAAGCGCGTTCTCGGCTGCGAGATCGTCGCATTCCGTTGCGTTGTTGATCGCCATCTGCTGGCGGTATTCTCGGATGAGTGAAAGAAGGGTGTCAGCCATTGCGCTGCCCTCGCGCCTGATGGTCCGTCGGCACACGCGAAACCTTTTCAGCATGACCGCAGAGCGCCGCCGCTTCACATATGAGAGCCGAACCTAAGCCTCCGCAATCGCCTCCGAGATTGCTATAGGCGCCATAGTGGGTGATGCACGACAGCTTGGCGGCGAAGTCGGCGGCAGACGTGGCGGGCAATTGCCCGATCTGCTTCATGACAGCGTCGGTTTGTGCGCATCGGCGATCAAGTTCACCATCGTCCAAACCGCGCTGATCGCTGTGATCGCGCAAGGCGTTCCATTGCTCGAACAGGGCCATGATGGGAGAGACTGCAGCCGGTTTGTGCGCGAGTTGTTCACGCTTCTGGCTGGTGATGCACGCGCCGATATTCGCGTCCAGGCGCTCGGCTTCGTCCCTTGCAAGGATGAGCAGGTTGCTCAAGCGGCATGCGGCAGCGAACGCGGGGCTCGTCGGCGAATAGTCAAGATCGTTCGAGGCCTCGTATAGAGCCCACAGAAGACTATGTAGGCCGCCACTCTGTGTTTGCAGGTCATCGAGATCGGGGGTGTTCATGCTGCACCGCCTTCCGGGAGCATAGACGCAATCAGTGCGTTCTGTTCCCTCTCGCTGAATAGCGAGCCTTTGGCCCACTCGCGCAGGAATTCGGCCTTGCTGTATTCGTCCGCCTTTGTCAGCGGGCGATAGCTGATTATCGCCATAGCGTTTTCGTACTGGCGTTTGAGCAGCGCGACGGTTTCGGTGGCGTCAGGGTCGCCTTCGCTGCGATTGATCGCGGCGGTAGTTTCCGCATGAGCGGTGAGCATTTCGGCCAATGCGGGATCGATGCTGCTGCCTGCCCCTCCTTTCTGCTTCGACAGGTCCATCAGGTTTTCCCCGGCCCGTTCCAGCAGTTCGCGGATGTGGACGCACCCCCAGGCGATAGCGTTGCCGGCATCCCCCGTCACGCTACCTGCCTCGGAAGCCATGTTGATCAACTCAACGAGGCTATAGGCGCGCTCTATGGCGTCCCGCGCGCGGCCAATTTTGATGCCCGTTTCGGGAGACAGGCTCTTGTTCGCAGGCACGTCTGGAAATCCCGCCGAAGCGGTGCTATGTTCTTGAGTGTTCATCTTTGCTCTCTAGGCTTGATGATTTCGGGGACCGCCCGGCAAGGCGGTTTTCTTTTCGAACGGCGATCAGGTCGGGCTGCTACCCTGCTTGGTCGCCGTTTTCGTTTCCTCTATCAGTCCTTTCTTGATCAGAACTCGCATTGCTTCCGCCTGCGAGCCGATCCTGTTTGAGAACCGATATGTATCGATCAGGCCGACAAGGGTCGGCTCGACCATCAGTGCAATGCGTTGATCCTTCTTCTCTTTCACCTCGCTGCCTTTCCTATTACATTGGGCAACTTGCACAAGTTATTAACCCTAACATCACGCCCGTCAAGGAAAAGTTGTGCAAGTTACGCGACCTGTGTAAAACCTCTGCCATGGCCGACGAAAAAGAACTCAAGGACCAGCGCGTCCCGATCATGATGACGCCTTCCGAACTGGAGGCGATCGACGATTGGATGTTCAAGAACCGGATTCGCTCGCGAGGCGAAGCCATCCGGCGTCTTTGCCAGATAGGTGTCGCTGTGGATGAGCATTTCACGCCGATGCTCGAAAACTTCCTGCATGTATCGAGCGCCGCCATGGACGTAGCAGGCAATACCCATTCCGATGAGGATGCGATTCGGGTGCTAGATGGTGCGCTTGATTTCTGGCAACGCTTTGGCAAGCTGCGGGGCGTCGTCCTCCCGATGCGAAAAGGCAAAACTATTGAGGAAGCCTTTTCCGAATTGCGCGAGATTAAAGAGGCGTGGGACAACCAAGACCCAGCCACGGCAAAGAATTTGATGCAAGCGTGGTTGAAGGTGGCTCGACGGGACAAGGATAATCCTAACGACCAGGCCTCCCGTCCCAGCAAAGAGGTCGACGAATAACCACTGGGTTGCCGAAAAACCCAGTGCGCTTGGCGGGTCCGCTCGCGACCCACGGCAACCGGCGCAAAACTGCGCTGATCGTCCTGGCTATGGTTGGCGGTTTCGGGCATGTCGGTTCCATCCGCGAAGTCGATGCAACCGTAAAGGGCAATTTCCCCTTATGTCAACAGGCAAAAACCCCTTATGCCGATTTGAGGCGTAGACTGCCCTGAACGCCACCCTGCTTCGCGACGTGCCGAAGCGACCTAGCGGGAAAGACGCTGAAAATCTCGCCGACCCACGTCAGGTGCACATTCTCGATGGGCTGAGCGTTCCATGAGATCAGGTTAACGCGTCCAGCTTGGTTGCCTCTGATGACCGTCTTGATGAAACGGCGCCCGTCAGACGTTCGAACAGCGGCTTCCTCGCCGTAGAAGCTTTCCAGTGACCGGCGCTGCTCTCGGTAGACAATCAGAACCGCGCCGTCTCGAAACTGCGGCATCATCGAATCGCCCCGAACTTGGAATGCGATCATGTCCGAAGGAAGAGCGAACGGCACCTGTATTTGATCGAGCCCTTCGGGAGGCACCTGCTCAAAATCCGGTTCAACCTCAGCGCCCGCGCCTATGAAACCCATGAGAGGAACGGCTCGCGTATCATTTGGGCGGCCTTCATTCATGAATTCGGACACCGAAACTCCCATTGCGGCCAAGAGACGTGTCAGCTTGTCAATGCCAGGTTGGCGCTTCCGATTGAGCATGTCCCGCACGAACGATTCGTTCAGGCCGGCCGCTAGCGACAACGATTTCATCGTGTAGCCACGGTCTTCCATCAGCGTACGAAAGCGGACTTCCCATTCCATATCCACGGAGTTTTCCCCTCGGCAAAATTTATTGTGGGGTTATATCCTATCGGGCATTGACATGCACGGGGGTTTTAGCCTTAGGGTTAAGGGGAAATAACCTATCGGTGACTTGCCTATGGATACCCGTACTCAATTGCTCGCTGAAATCGTCGCTTTCCAAGCGAAGGTGAAGATGTCGGACGCCCGGATCGGTACAATTGCGCTGAACGATGGAAAGTTCATCCCCCGCTTGCGCGAGGGTCGTCGTTGCTGGCCCGAGACGGCTCAGAAGGTGCGCGACTTCATGTCCGCAGCCTTCACGCACATAACCACCGCAGACGGCACTGTCATCATACGCGACGTTGCCACCGGCATCTCTGCTTCAGGGCCGAACCTTGCGGAGGCCTACGCTGAGCTTCGACGCCTGCTCGCCGGGAGGCAGGCAGCATGAGCGAGATCGACGACGCCATGAATGCCGAGCGCGAAGCTGAGATCAACGCCGCGTATGTGGCCTTCGAAGTCTACGCGAGAGCCAAGCGAAACGCCGACGCCACGCTGACCTTTGCTGCTTGCCACGACGCGGCACAGGCGTGGGTGAGGTTCGTAAACCTGTACCTCTCTGCTGATCTACAGATGCCAACCGACAACGTAGAGCTTGTCGAAGCAGTTGGTGGGGCCGGCGAGTGACATCCGAACCAATCGACGTGCGTTGCCTGCCTTACATGCCGCTGGAGATCGAGCGGCTGCGGAAGTCAAAGGCATGGCTGCGGTGCAAACGTCGCCCCGAACTGGCGTTCTACCTCGTCAATTTGTGGATGCGGGCGTGGCACGAGGTGCCGGCCGGCACCATCGAGAATGACGATGACGTTCTGGCCGACGCCGCCATGTGCTCCCCTGAACAATGGGATCAGGTCAAGGATGACGTTCTTGCGGGTTGGAAAAGCAAGGGCGACAGGCTTTTTCACAGCACTGTAACAGACATTGCGACAGTTGCCGCCAGCAAGCTTCGCAAGAACAAAAACCGCACCGAGGCGGCACGTGAGGCGCTGGAAAAGAAGCGTCAGGCTGATGCTGAAAGCGCTGTCACCGACGCTGTAACAGACATTGCGACAGTCGCCGCCACAGAGATTGTTACAAGCCCCGAAGGGAAGGGAAGGGAAAGGAAGAGAACTGCCGTTGGTATTTCTAACGAAATCCCAACGGGCGATACCGAGCCAGATAGTCCTCTTTCGCCGGAGGAAAAATTCTATGCCAGCAAGCAGCGCTGGACCGATGCCGGTGTACCGTTCGGCGTCCTGATCAAAATCGGCAAGCTCAACGGCGGAGACTTCGGCGCGCTGCTCTCTATCGGCGATGCCGCGATGAAAGCCCGCGACCCCTCGCGCTACACCGGCAAAATCCTCAGTGACCTGAAAAAGGAAAACGCACCGGCAGATAAGCCGGACCCCGGTGTCCCGCCGTGGGTTCACGAGGCGCGTGTTGTGTACGGCTATCCGGTCGAGCGCGAGGGCAAATACTGGCGAATGGCCGGCGCCCTGTTCGATGACGACAAAATCCAAGTTGGGAACTGATGCGTGAGCTACGAGACCTTGGAATCGACGTTGGAAACCAACCAGGAGAATACCGGACAACCTGCCCAGCTTGCTCAGCAAGCCGGCGCAAGAAGCGCGACCGATGCCTCTCGGTTCGCGTCGACAACGACGGGGCAACCTTCTTCTGCCACCACTGCGGCCACACCGGAGGCGTTCGGACAGGGGAACCTTTCAGCGGCGGCTCTCGCATACGCAGCAACTCGCGGGATCGACAGGGAGACTTTGGAGCTGCTCAACGCCGCCTCCGGAACGGTTTACTTTCCTCGTAGACTTCAGCGAAAAAGCGAAGCGGTTTTCTTCCCGTACCAGCTTGGCGGCAAGCGGGTGAACTACAAGGCCTGCGCCTTTCCCGAGAAAGATTTCATCGGTGAGAAAGGCGGGAAACTCTGTTTCCTGAACCTTGATCGCGTGTTGGCGGCGTCTCCGGGTGATGTCTACATCGTCGAAGGCGAATGGGACCTAGCGGCGATGGTGCAGGCTGGCATCGCCGTAGATCGCGTGCTGTCAGTCCCGAACGGCGGTCACGAAAAGTCGGACAAGCAGCGCGACGAAGCGTCGGACGAACCATCAGGCTACGGCTATGTGGTCGACGCGTTGAAACGTGGGCTCGGCAAGCACAAGCGTTTCATTTTTTGCGGCGACAACGACGCCACCGGTCACGATCTCCGGCAGGACATGGCCAAGCTGCTGGGACAAGCAAAGTTCTATTTCGTCGACTGGCCGGAAGGCATCAAAGACGCCAACGCGATGCTGCTTGCGGACGGCGAGCAGGCCTTGCACGATCTGGCGACCGAAGGTGAATTGCCTTGGCCGGTATCGGGTTTGTATTCACTGTCCGAGTTGCCCGAATTGCCGCCGATACGCCCATGGGTTGTTCCGAACATGCCGGCGTGGAAGGACAAAATCCTCTTTGCGCCCGGCACCATGAGCGTCGTCACCGGGCATCCTGGCCATGGCAAGACCGCTGTCATGGCGCAGGTCTGGTTCGATATAGCCGACAAGAATGACCTCGTGGTCGCGACGGCGACGTTCGAGACCAGAGCAAAACCCCACTACCGGCGCATCCTGCGCACCCTGCATTCAGGTCACCTCGAAACACAGATGAGCGACGAGGAAATCCGCTATTCCGATCGGTGGATCAACGATCATTACCTGTTCATGGTCCACCCTGAGCAGACGCCGACATTGGGCTGGTTCCTCGACATGGCGGAAACCGCGGTTGTTCGGCGCGGCGCGAAAATCATCCAGCTTGATCCGTGGAACCGTCTGGAACCTCAGCGGGAGCAGCGGGAGACTGAAACCGAATACATCGGACGGTGCCTGACGGCTGTCTACCGGTTCGCTCAGGACATGAATTGCCACGTCCAGATATTGGCGCACCCGTCGAAGATGGATGGCCCGCGAAAGACGCTGGCGCCTGAACTCGATGACATCGCCGGATCGAAGCATTGGGATAACCGCGTCGACCAAGGATTGGTGGTGCACCGCCCCAAGCTTTTCGACGACGAGGGCCGGCGCTGCACGGACGCACACGTCTATCACAAGAAAGTTCGATTCGACGATCTCGGCCATCCATGCCGGGTAAATATCAATCTCAACCTGCGAACCGGGAGGTTTGAAGATGGCGTCTAGAATATTCATTCCCGCGCACAAGGCGGTCATTTACTGGAACGACGTGCCAGCCGGCAGCCTTGATGACGTGTTGGTCGGTTCGATCGATGATGCCAGCGTCGACCGGATCGCAGTTAGGTTCGAGAATAGCAGCGGGGCCGTTCTCAGTGATTGGATGGTTGATCCTCGGTCGACACCAGAAGCGGTTTTTGAGGCCTTCATGGCGACTGAGCCGGTCACGTCTGCCACGCCGGAATTTCTGGCGGAAATTCGGTCCGGCTGGCTGTTGGAGTTTGCCAAGATCGATCGGTGTGATTGGGCGCGATCCGAATTGGCCAAGCTTCCTGACGACGGTAGCCAGCGGCGAGAAGTGCGGTCATGACCCTGCGCCATATCTACGCGATCAACATCAGCGACCTGAAGCCGACAGCCCCGGCAACCGGCGAGCCGATTTTCGAAACGGTCGACCCGACGACGCTTTTCGTCGATCCCGACTATCAGCGAGATATCGGCGAGCGCGGTATCCGCCAGATCAGGAACATGATCGAGAACTGGCGCTGGGATAAATTCCGGGCTCCGGTGTGCGCCTTCGAAAAGGACGACGAGGGCGTCGAGGTCCTGAAGGTGATCGACGGCCAGCACACCTGCATTGCCGCCGCCAGCCATCCGAACATTCACCGCATCCCGGTCCAGATCGTCGAAGCGCCGGACAAGCAGAGCCAGGCAGCGGCCTTCATCGGCCAGAACGTCGACCGGCTGGGCGTGACCAAGCTCCAGCTTCATCAGGCGGCGCTCACTGCCGGCGACGAACATGCACAGGACGTGCAGAACGTCTGTGATCGTGCCGGTGTGAAGATCCTTTTGACCACGCCTCATCGATACGAGGCCGGTGATACGGTTGCCATCAGCGCCATATCGGCATTGGTCCGAAAGCATTCGGTTCTGAAGGCCCGGCAAATCCTTGAGGTGGTGGCCAAGGCCAATCTCGCCCCGGTGAAGGACGCCCATATCCGGGCCGCCGAACTTCTGATGACCGACCCCCAGTTCTGCGACCAGTTCGAACCGGAAGACCTGACGCGGGAGATCGAGACGGCCGGCACCACTGCCGAGCACGAGGCGAAAATCTTCTCGGTCGCTCACAAGGTTCCGGTCTGGAAGGCGCTGGCGATCACCTGGTTCAAGAAAACCCGGAAGAAGCGGAGGGCAGCATGATTATGAACCTACTCCAGCAAAATTCCGGCCACTCTTGCCGCTTCCTTGAAGGCTACGCGAGCTGCGTCAACGGTGTCGCGATCTTTCGGCTGCCGGAAGGATCTGAGGGCCGCACAGAAAGCCCTGTGGGTGGTGGGAGTCCGAGGGTGGCGCCAATTGTCAATGATCGTGGCGGCTTGAGTGCTTGTTGTCACGACCATAAATCCGTCGGAACCGACGGCAATCCGTACCGACGACATCCAGGGCACCCCGTCAGGACCGCTCATGCGTTTCACCCTATCGCGAACCACTTATATAGCGAAGAGGTCGTATCATGACCACCAAACCCGCCACATGGTTCGGCGTCTACACCGCATCCGGCAGCCTCGTCGACGTAACGCCCGGTGAATTCCACGCTCAGGAAATCGCCGACAGCCTGACCAAGGAAAAGCGCGCCAGGCATGTCGTGCTGCCGGTGATCATCACGGCGGTGGTGAAATGACCATCGCCGTGCGCCGGCACTACCTCAAGAAGCAGGCAACGTGAGCATGAGACAAAAGAAGCAAAAGCCGGAAATTAAAGCCGGCATCCGCATCGATGGAGTCAAGCGCCGCGACATGAACGGTGAGCGTGTTGCGGGGCGAATGGCGGGCGTGGTGAAGCCGCCGCGCACTGAGGCACAAACCGCTGCCAGCAAGGCTGCACGGCGTAAAGCTGACGAGAAGGCGCGCGCCCAAAGGTCCAAGCTGCGGATGCAGGACGGCGGCAAGGAAGGCCGGAAGCTCGCGAGCGTTAAGGTGAAGATATCGACCGACAGGACAGCGCGCCGGACCATCCGGTGCATGCCTGGGACGTTCGAATGGCGATATGGCCGAAACAAGCAGGACGCTCTTTTCCACGCTGGAAATCAGTTCGCTGTGCTTTGGGAGCGGGCAGGCATCGCTGTGGCGAGTTCAGCCGATTTCCTCCGGGGAACGGCATCAGGCTACGCGACCAGCATCAGCGATGGGAGAGTGGCAGCAATCGACGCGCTGCGCGGCGCGGTGGAGAAGCTGGGTCATTTCTCATTCGACCGGCTGATGATGTACTGCGTTCAGGGGATGACCGCAGCAGAGATCGGCAGGCTGGAAATGCGCAGCGACCGGGAGACGGCCACTGTCCTTGCGAACGATCTCCGCCAGTGTGCCATCCACTTCAAGTTTTTGGGGAATTCGAACAATCGCATTCGTTCCGCTACCGAAATGAGTTGACCTTTCGTCACGAAACCCGTATACGGATTTCTAGTGAGCAGAGTTGCGACCGGACCCGCCCAAATCAGGCGGGTTTTTCATTTCCAGCTTCAAGAGGCAGGCAAGGGCTTCGTTCCTTGCCAATGTGCCGAGCGTGGGTAGCTCCCGATCTCGGAAGTCGTCGGTTGCAAACGGCGCATCTCCCCTGACTGCGATGCGGTTCAGGGGTAGAGTTTCAGCTATCCGGCGTGTTCAACCGAGCGCCGTACAAAGAGCGAAGGCTGTAGGCCAACATCGGTTTCCATTTCAGCAGGATAGAGCAGCCCGGTTCGTCGGTGGCTACGGTACGATGAACATCTTTGCCAGGGTAAACACGGCGGTGGTGAAGACGATCAGATAGATCCAGCTGCGTATGGCGTGAAGGGTATCAGCTTTTCGTTGTTCGGGCGTCCTGTGGTCCCGGACATAGATGTATTCGTCACTGTGATCTTTCATGAAAGCACCTCACGATTTGGGCATCTGTCCCTGTGGGGTAGCGCATTGAAGACATCACAGCAACGCGGTTCGAATCGAAATAGCGCAGCCCGGTCAGCGCATGGCTCCTAGTGCCAGTACCGCTCCGATCGTGCGGATGACTGACCACAAAGCCAGCCAAGGGCAAAGCCGACGGCTCCGACCATAAGCGCTACAGAGGTGAACGTGCCGGGATTTTCGCGGACTGCATCACGGGCCTGACCGGCAGTTTCGGTCACCTTGTCCTTGGCTCCCGATAGCGTCGAGGATTCGTTCTGGTCGTTGGGCTGCATTGCGATGTGCTTCTCGAATTCGTTGGCCATTTGAGTGCTCCGATTGGATGGGTTCAGGGCAACATCTGGCCGATGGTTTTGTTCCCTGGCATACGGAAAGTGATGCCAAGCAAGCAACCAGACCTCAATCGATGGAATGCGCGAGTTTGCGATCACGTCTCAGGGCGACCGCTCGAAGGAAAGCAGTTGCCCCCGCGTCACACATGTGTCTCGATGGGCCATTGGCATAGATGATGATCTCAGCAGCCTTCAGTGTAAGTCCATGCTTCGCCGCAAAGAAGGCCGCATCATAAGGCCCATCTGCCGGCGTCTCGCCTTTCGATCCGCTTGAGCGCTCTGTGCGGGACATTCCTTCGGTCGCAATGACGGTCATTTTGGCTTTCTCTTCGGAATGGTGTGGCTAGAGCGCGTGCTACTGAAAGAGTGCATGCATCCTAGCGCAGACGATCGGCGATCGGATCGTCCCAAGTAAGCTGCTCAATCTTGGAGACGACCAGATCGAAGGCCTTCCTGTCTTCGAGAAGCGCCATGTCGATGTCGCCATTCTTGATGGCTGTCAGCATCTTGCCTTTGAGCGCAGAGGCTGCTTCTTCGCTCTCGTGCTTAGCTACATGCCTAACGGCGTATCCGATACATAGGTAGAGCGCGTTGAGGATGATCTTGATCTGTTCGATCTCGGGGCTGGGCATGTCATCGAGACGTTCAGCCATTTCGGGCACTCCGCTTTAGAGTACTGTCGACGGAAACATCCTTTGGCGAACGATTGCCCACCGATGGCGCCGGAAGCAGAAGGCGCTCCCGGTTCTCCTCGATGATGGCCTTGGTCATACGACAAGCGGCGTAAGTGGCAACGGCAAGTAGAGCTAGACGGATCATGGGCTTCTCCTATGGCTCACCAATGGCCGCGCACTGAGTTGGTTCCAATGCTCCACAAGCCACCAGTTCACCGCCCGGCAGGAATAGGCGACAGGAAGCAGCGCCCGCATTCACGTTCGCCAGAGGCCGAGCAGTACCGCCGCCTCTACCGCGATGCTCGCTGGTGCGGACCTCACGGCATCAGGAAGCAGGCCTTCCTTCGCGATCTCTACACTTGCCAACGGTGCGGCTGCATCGTCATCGAGGGCAACAGGCATCATCCCCGCGCCGCAGTGGCAAACCACAAGCGGGCCCACAAGGGCGACGAGGTGCTGTTCTTCGACATCCGCAACGTCGAGACGGTGTGCAAGGCCTGTCACGATACCCTCGTCCAGCGAGAGGAAGCGAGAGGCTACACGATCGGCTGCGACGAGACAGGCAGACCGATAGACGTGAACCATCCATGGAACCGGTAGACTGCACACCCGAGGCGGTAGATCACAACAAGGCGTTCAAGCCCTGACAAGATCGACCTTGCTGCACAAGATTGGCGGGAGGGGTGGGGCGAAAGTCAAAAGGGCGCCCGGGCCTAGACCCGCGTCCCCCCTCCGTTTTTGCGGGCAACAGTTTTCCGATAGAGGGATGATCGCCATCCCGAAGGGATGAGCATGGAATTTCCGACCATCGACGGCGGCGACGGCCTGCCGCTTGAGCCCGATTGGCAATCCATCTACGATGACGAACTGGACATCGGCGCGGCCCATGAACTTTGGGGTGTAATAACGCGAGAGATGGTCGAGGCGAAGACGATCACGGTCGCCAATGGTCATTCCATCAAGCGGCTGGTCGAGTTCCACGTACAGTATGAGCACTCGTCGCGGCATGTGGCCGAGAAAGGGGCGATCCTGGCGCCGACCAGCAAGAAGGCCAAGGTCGGCCAGTGGAATCCGCACTGGTCGGTAATGCGGCAGGCTGACGACGCAATCAAACTGCTGGAGGCTGAGTTGGGTATCGCACCAGTACGGCGCAGCAAGGCCACGAAGGCCGATCGTAAGCAGCGCAAGAGCAGGCCATCCGATGCCTTCATACGCCCGGCCAGCGGCCAATGACCCGGCCACGCGCTACGCCTGCGATGCGCTGGATGGAAAGGTTGTTGTAGGCGATCTGGTCAAGGAATCTTGCAAGCGGCATCTGCGCGATCTGGATGGAGCCTCGGCGCGCGGCCTGACCTTCGATGCGGATCGAGCGAACCGGATTTGCCAGTTCTTCCCCTCGGTCTTGACCATTACGGAAGGAGAAAAGGCCGGCAAGCCGTTCGATCTGCTGCAATGGCATGCTTTCGCTGCCGGCTCACTGTTCGGCTGGCGTCGGCAGGACGGATTGCGGCGCTTCCGCATGGCGTGGCTGGAAACGGGTAAGGGCCAAGCGAAGTCGCCCTTCATGGCCGGCACCGGCGTCTACATGATGGGCTACGACGGCAAGCAGCGCGCCGAGTGCTACGCAATTGCCGGCGACAAGGATCAGGCCAAAGTGGTGTTCAACGACGCCGTGGCGATGTGCCGGGCTAACATGCCGGGCCGCGACGACGACGAGTTCGAATCGCTGGAGGCATTGGAGGAAGTCGTCATCCGCGGCACCGGCGATCTTGCGTGGATGATCGAGCACCCAGCGTCCAGCTCGAAATTCCTGCCGCTCGCTAGCGTCGACAGCATCTCCGGTCCGCGACCGTATTTCGTGGCGGCCGATGAAATCCACGAGATGAAGACGGCGCACCCGATCACGACGTGGAAGGCGGCGATCGACAAGATGAGTGGTGATCCGCTCATGATGCTGGGCACCAACACGCCCGGTACGAACCAGATCGTCGGGACGGAATATTCTGACCTGTTCCAGCGGGTAGTCACTGGCCAGGCAGAAGACGACACGCTGTTTGGGCTTATCTACCGCGTCGATAAGCGAGACGAGGAAACGGTGTTCGAGAATGAAGCCGTATGGCTGAAGTCCATGCCAGCACTTGGGATCACGTTCCCAATCGAGAACGTCCGCAAGAAGGTGGCGACGGCCAAGCTGCTGCTGTCCGAGGCGCTGTCGACGAAGCGACTAGTCTTCGGCATCCGCGTCGGCACCGACGGGTTTTGGATATCGGAGCCGGCTTGGAATGCGGTTCAGGGCAAGGTCGACGAGGCCGAGATGGTCGGCGCCGATTGTTGGCTCGGGCTGGACTTGTCGAAGAAGAACGATTTGACGGCCCTCTCTGCAACGTGGCGCAAGGACCTGAAGCTGCACACCAAGAGTTGGTATTTCACCGTCAAGAAGGGCTTGGCGGATCGCGCTCGCGATGACAAGGCGCCCTACGTCGAGTGGGCAGCAAAGGAACTGCTGGAAGCGACCGACGGCGCGACGATCAGCTACGATTTCGTGGCGGGCAAGGTGCGGGACATCTGCAAGGTCCACAAGGTCAAGTTCCTCGCCTTCGACAGCGCGAAGATCGATGACTTCGTGGATGCCTGCGCACGGATCGAGTTCGACGTGTGGATTTACGAGGGACCGGACAAACCGACAGGCGCCGGGTTGATGCTGGTACGGCATAGCCAGGGGCCGCGCATCATCTTTCAGGAGAAGACGCTTTCCATGCCTCGATCAATTGAGCGGCTGGAGGACGCTATCCTGAACGGTGACATCGTCATCGACGCTTCGCCGGTCACCACCATGTGCGCGGCCAATGCCGTCATTCCCGACGAGTGGGCCGGCAATCGGGCTTTCGACAAGAAGCGCAGCCGGGGTCGGATCGACGGCATGATCTCGATTGCGGAATCGGTCGGCGCGGCGACGAACGAGTTTGAGGAAGGCCAGAACATGAACGACTTCCTCTCCGATCCGATCATGGTGGCCTGATGTCTGGTCGCGGTCGCAAAAAGCAGCGGCAGGCTTTCGCGCCGGCCAACATGACCCAACAGGAGATCATTGCCAAGGATCGCAGACTCACGCTTGAGAACGGCAATGCATGGGCGGTGTTCGGTGGCGTGAACAATTACGCCGGCAAGACCGTCACCATGGAATCGATGCTGCAGCTTTCGACGGCATGGGCTTGCATACGCCTGACAGCACAGGGGCTGTCGTGCCTGCCGGCGGCGATGTATCAGAAGACCTCGCACGACAGCCGGGAACAGGTTGACGATGGCATCGCGGAAATCCTTTGCGACAGCCCTAATCAGGATCAGACCCCGCAGGAATTCTGGGAGACGGTCGCTGCGTGGGTGACGGCAGAAGGGAACGCCTACGCCGAGAAGTCGGAATCGGCATCTGGCAGCCGCCTGCTCGCGCTGCAACCTTTGGCAAGCACGCACACCTCTCCGGTTCGTGAAGCTGATGGCACGCTGGTCTATCGCTTCAACGATCGCGGTCGAACGGAGACATTGCCGCGCGACAAGGTGTTCCACGTTAAAGGCATGAGCTTCGGCGGTGACCGAGGCCTGTCGCCGATTCGCTTCGGTGCGCAGACCTTCGGTTCGGCCATCGCCATGCAGGAAACCACCGGCAAGATGTACGGTGCCGGCCTTCAGTCGAGCGGTTTTCTCAAGATGCCGCCGAATGTGAAACTTGATGACAAGCAGCGCGCAGACCTGCAGCGGATAATGGGTGAATTTGCAGGCTCATCCAACGCCGGCAAGATGATGGTGCTGGAAGGCGGCATGGAGTTCAACCGCCTGGCTCTCACGCCGGTCGATGCCGAGATGCTGGCCAACCTACGTTTTGGCGTCGAGGAAATCTGCCGCTGGTACGGCATGCCGCCGATCATCATCGGCCACGCGGCGCAGGGTCAGACGATGTGGGGGACCGGCGTCGAGGCCATCCTGATCGCCTGGCTGACTCTCGGCATAAACCCACTCTGCACGCGTATCGAGGCGCGAGTGAAGAAGGACCTGATCCGGCCCTACGAGAACAAGCGCCGGTATTTCGAGTACAACCGTGAAGCCCTTTTGCAGATGGACAGCACGGCGAAGGCTGCCTTCCTGTCGACCATGACGCAGAACGGCCTCATGACCCGCAACGAAGGTCGTCAGAAACTCAACCTGCCATGGCAGAAGGGCGCGGACGAACTAACCGCCCAAACCAATCTCGCACCACTCGACAAGCTGGGCGGCGATGGCAGCAGCGGCGCACAGGCTCGTGCTGCACTTCGGGCATGGCTGCTCGACCAGACAGAGGAACATCGTCATGAGCAAGCGTGAACTACCGGCCGCGCCGGTATCGGCCCGCGCTGGCCTTCGTTCGGAAATCCTGCCGTCGGCACTGTCGAAGTGGAACCCTGATGTCCGTTCGGCAAAGGGCGACGATGAGGACGCTACCATTTCCATCCTCGACCCGATCGGCGCCGACTGGTTTGGCGAGGGGGTTACGGCAAAGCGTGTTTCCGGTGCGCTTCGCGCCATCGGCAAGAAGGACGTGTCCGTCACCATCAATTCGCCCGGCGGCGACTATTTCGAAGGACTGGCGATCTACAACCTGCTTCGCGATCATCCGGCTAAGGTGACGGTCAAGATCGTCGGCATTGCCGCCTCGGCGGCCTCTGTCATCGCCATGGCTGGTGACGAAATCCAGATTGCCCGTGCCGGCTTCCTGATGATCCACAATACGTGGGTTATCGCCGCTGGTGACCGCAATTCCCTTCGCGACGTTGCCGACTGGCTGGAGCCGTTCGACAACATGGCGGTCGATATCTATGCCGCCCGAACCGGCATCGAGCCAAAGGAACTGGCCAAGATGCTCGATCGCGAAACGTGGATCGGCGGCACCGAGGCTGTTGATGATGGTTTCGCCGACGATTTCCTTCCCGTCGACCAGATCGACACGAAGACGAAGAATTCCAGCGAGGGCAAGGCGGTATCCGCCATGCGCAAGCTCGAAAGCTATCTCGCCCTGGCCAATGTTCCGCGCTCCGAACGCAAGGAACTGATCATGGCGATGAAAGGCGGTACGCAGGACGCTACCGCAACCGGCATGCGTGGCGCTGCCGTCATCGCGGAGGTTGAAAGCCTCCTTTCCTCCATACGGTCGATATAGGGAGAACCCTCATGACCAAGCATTTTATGCCGCGAGCCAGCCTCGCGGCCCTGATGGCTGCGCGCCCGGCCGGTATTGTAGGCAGCGTCCGCAGCGAAGCCAATGTCGATGCAGCCAAGCTCGAAAGACTGCTCGGCGACGTGAAATCCGAACTGACCCGCGTCGGCGACGAGGTGAAGAAGACCGCCGAACAGGCGCTTTCGCAAGCGAAGGACGCCGGCAAGGCCACCGATGAGGTCAAGGCCAAGGCAGACGAACTGCTGACGGCTCAGGCCGCATTGAACGACGCGCAGAACAAGCTCACCGGGCGACTGGAGCAGCTTGAAACCCGCAACACCGATCTGGAGCAGAAGCTTGCGGCCCGGCGCGGCGGTGGCGACGGCGCCGTTAAGTCGCTCGGCCAGCAGGTCGGCGAAAGCGACAAGCTCAAGTCGTTCGTGACGAACGGCGCCAAGGGCACGATGTCGCTCACGCTCTCGGTGCAGAATGCCATCACCTCCGCCAGCGATTCCGGTGGTGCGCTGATCGTTCCGCAGCGCGACAACGAGGTCATCGGCCTGCCTCGCCGGCAGATGACCATCCGCAACCTGCTGTCGGTCGGCCGCACCACGTCGAACTCGATTGAATATGCGCGCCAGAAGACCCGCACCAACAATGCGGCCGTCGTCGCCGAAGGAGCGGAGAAGCCGGAATCCAACCTTGTGTGGGAGCCCAAGGACGCTCCGGTGCGCACGATCGCGCATTGGGTGCCCGTTTCGCGCCAGGCTATGGACGATATCCCGCAGCTCCAGAGCGAGATCGATGGCGAGCTTCGTTACGGCCTCCAGTTCGTCGAGGAAATGGAAATCCTCAAGGGTGACGGGACCGGCCAGCATCTGCTCGGTCTTGTGCCGCAGGCGACCGCCTACGCTCCGGCGTTCGCCCCGTCGGACGAAACGGACATCGACACGCTGCGCCTGGCACTGCTTCAGGCATCGCTCGCCGAGTATCCGGCTGACGGGCTCGTTCTCCACCCGACGCGTTGGGCAAAGATCGAACTGATCAAGGACGGCGAGCAGCGTTACATCTTCGCCAATGTCATCCAGATGGCCGGCCCCCAGCTTTGGGGTCGCCCGATCATCGCAACGCAGGCCATGGACGAGGATGAGTTCCTTGCCGGCGCCTTCAAGATGGCTGCGAAGATTTGGGACCGCATGGACGTGGAAGTCACGATCTCCTCGGAAGATCGCGACAACTTCATCAAGAACATGCTGACGGTTCGTGCCGAGGAGCGTCTCGCTTTGGCCGTCCGCCGTCCCGCCGCACTGGTTTCCGGCGCCTTCACCGACTGATCGGTTTCGTAATCTCGGCGGCGGCTTCCGGCCGCCGCCTCTCCGTCACGCGCTGAGGCGCATTTCCAAGGAACATCATCATGCGACGCATCAAGATCGATGTGACGACTGCTGCAGACGGCTCGGCCACGGCCTTCTCGCCGAAGGTAAGCGGCAAGGTCCACAGCATCCATTATCTCAAGGACGGCACGGCCGGTTTCTCCAACGGCGTCGGCTTTACCGTCACGGCCGAAGCAACCGGCGAAAGCATCTGGGCAGAGGCGGCCGTAAATGCCTCGACGGCCCGCTATCCGCGCGCTGCCACGCATTCGCAGCTTGGCGCCGCCGCACTCTATGCCACCGATGGCACAGGCGTGCTCGATAAGATCGGGCTGGCCAACGATCGGGCCAAGATCGTCATCGCCTCGGGCGGCAACGCCAAGAAGGGCCAGTTCTTCATTCTGGTCGACTGATCGCGCGAGGCCGCCATGCTCGTAAAACTGTCCACGCCTGACGGCCTCGTAATCTCCGTCGAGGATGCCAAGGTTCGGCTACGCATCGACGATGACGATTCCGACGACGATCTGGAGCGGATGATCCGAGGCGCTACAGCTCGATATGAGACGCGTACATTGCGGACCATGTTGCCGACGCAATTCGAATGGCGGGCTCCGGACTGGTCTTGCGTTGCGCTTCCTATCGTGCCGATCCGTGGCGATCTCGATGGTATTGTCTATCTCGACACTGCCGGTGTCGAGCAGACGATTTCTCCGACTGACTGGATGCTCGATGTGGTTCCCGATCGGCTCGGCATTGTCACCTTTGCCGACAGCTTCGCGCGGCCGGCGCTGTCGTCATCGGCGTTCCCGGTACGGATGCGGTTCACGGCGGGCTATGACGATCCGGAAGACCCCGGAGATGATCCGGTGACCGCGCAAAACCCGATGGACGTTCACGCCATTCTGATGCTCGCCGGTCATTGGTATCTCAACCGCGAAACAGTCACCGATGGCCAGATGTCCAGTGTTCCGGGCGGGTTCGACGATCTGGTGAACGAGCGAAGGATTTATCGCTGATGTGGTTCCGCTTCGAACGCGATTTCGATTTCTCGCCTGTCGAGCGCGGCGGTCGCGTCACTGTCGCTTACAAGGACGGAATGATTATGAACGTGACGCGGGCATGCGCAGAAGCGGCCGAGGCGGCCGGCGCTGGATCACCCACGAAAGCAGAGAAGGATCCCGCCGATGGCGATGCCGACGGGAGCCGGTGACCTTCGCGAGCGCGTAGCCTTCGACAGGCGCGGCGCAGGATCGGACGGTGGCGGTGGGGTCGTCACCACTTGGCAGGAGCAGTTCCAGCGCCGAGCGGCTTATGTCCACCGCAACGGCGGCGAGGCCGTCATGGCTGATCGGCTTCAGGGCAAACATACACTGGTGATCCGTGTTCGTGCCGGCAGCCAGACGCGGACAATCTCGACGGACTGGCGCGCGCGAGATGCACGTGTCGGCACTCTCTACAATATCCTCGATGTGACGCCGACCGTCGATCGCATATGGGTTGACGTGCTGGCGCAGACGGGTGGGCCGTCGGGATGAAGATCAAGGGCAAGGAAAAGTTCCTCAGCCAGATCGCGGCACTACCAAGCGT
This sequence comes from Mesorhizobium sp., assembly GCA_049647745.1. Classification (GTDB taxonomy): domain Bacteria; phylum Pseudomonadota; class Alphaproteobacteria; order Rhizobiales; family Rhizobiaceae; genus Mesorhizobium. The sequence continues at coordinate 19,305 of JBARYG010000013.1, read as the reverse complement.
GATGAGGGAGGAAATCCTGAACGCGCTCGAAGTGTCAGCCGAGGAGACGAACGACCTGCAAAAGCGGTTCGCGCCGGTTGATCAGGGTAAGCTCAAAAACTCGATCGGATTTGTTGTTGGCGACGTGGCGCCAGAGGGTGCAGCGATCACATCGACGCCGGCCGGTGGTGCAACCGATCTGACCGTCACCATGTACGCCGGCAACGAAACCACGATGGTCAGCAACAAGCGCGGCGTGCAGTTCCAGAACGCCCTGCTTCAGGAATTCGGCGTAAAGCACAAGGGCCGCGTCGTCAAAAACCCGTTCTTCTTTCCCGGCTTCCGGTTGGGCAAGAAGCGGGCGAAAAACCGACTGCGTCGAGCCGTGACCAATGGCGCGAAGAAAGCGTTCCGATGATCGGTGACCAGTTGCAGAAGGCCATCTATGCGGCGCTCATGGCCGATCCACCGCTTTGTGGCGGCAAAGTCTACGATACCGTTCCGCCTGACGTGGTTGAGCCGTACATCCACATCGGGACGGCGCAAATTCTGGACGATGGCGACACCTGCGCGGACGGTTGGGAATGCTATACCGATGTCGACATCTGGTCGGTGCCCGATACTGGCAGCAAGCTTGAGGCGATGCAGATCGGTGCCGCTGTTGTCCCGCGTTTGCTTACGCTCGGTGCCGTGACGGACTTCGCCATCGTCGTGTCGGCCATCGAAAACGTCCGATATCTCGATGACCCGGACGGCGTGACAAAGCATGGCGTCATCACAATGCGGCATGTGTTGCAGCCTACGGTGTAGTGCGACAGACCTGATCCCGCTCCGCAATCGTGGCGGCTTGCTCGACCTTCAATTTTTCGATCTTGGCTGTCTGCCGGTTCGTAATAGCTGAAACTGCTTTGGCCCCGCCCGGTACCCAAAACGGAACGCTAAGGGCATCTGTCTTGCCTCGGCTTAACGCGACATCGCTGATCGCCTGCGAGTTTTCGCCAACTTCACGATTGAGTTTTGCGCACGGCGTCTCCGGCCCGCCCTTGGATGCGCAGCCGGTCGATGCGACTGCGGCAAGAATTAGGACTGAAGCGGCTTCATCGCCCGATAGATACCGCCGAACCGCCCTTCGGCAAGGCAACCATCCTGAAAGGAGGGCACCATGCCCGCACCCACGCCCGTTGATGTGCTCAACGGTGAACAACTCCTGGTGCAGATTTCCGACGGGGCTAGCCCTGAAGTCTTCGCCGCCGACTGCCTCATCAACACCGACCGAGGCATCCAGTTCTCGTCGGATACGACTGAGGACGTAATTCCGTACTGTGACGCGCCTGACACGCCCGGCTGGAAGACGCTGACGGTCGATGGCCTTCAGGCCACGATCAACGGTTCCGGCAAACTGCACACCACGTCGGTTCCCGACTGGTTTGCCTGGTACACGTCGGGTGAGTCCAAGAACTGCCGCGTGTTGCTGAATGGCATAACGCTCGCCAAGGGCGGCGGCTACTGGTCCGGGGCGTTCAAGCTGACCGCGTTCGAAGTCACCGGCACCCGAAAGCAGAAGGCCGAAAGTTCGACCACGCTGATTTCCGACGGCCCCGTCGTTTGGGTGGATGCTGCAGCATGAGCAGACACGGCCAGATCGATATCAGGTTGGGCGGCAAGCTCGCCACCTATCGCCTCGGGCTGGACGAGATCGAGGAGTTGGAAGAACTCATCGATATGTCAGTATTCGTGGCGATGGGGGCTCTTGCCGCCGCGCTGCCCTTTCTGAAGCAGAAGCAGTGGCGGGAAATCATCCGGCTTGGGCTCGTCGGTGGTGGCATGTCCCGCGCCGAAGCCGATGCGCGAACGTCGGTGATGCTCGACGAGCATGGCCCGACGCAGTGTCAGGCCATTGCACTGCGTGTGCTGGGTGCCGCCCTCGGCAAGGTCTACGGGGACAGCCCGTCGGGGGAAACGGGAGCGAAGCCGAACCAGCCCGCATCGACTTCGCCGCAGTCCATGGCAACGCCGTCCTGATGGGCATCCAGCATGTCGGTGAACTGTCGCTTGGACAGTACACCGCGATCTGCAAGCAGTGGAACAAGGCTCATGGCGGTGGAAAGCCGGCGGCCCCGTCAGACGACGATTTCGACGAGGCGGTCAAGCGGGCGCGGATGCTGCACTAACGATTAGCCTGCTCTTGGGTAAGGTATCCTTGTTCGACGCAGGCCTCTTTCAGAGCAGACAGACCGTTATTTCCAATCGCGGCATAGCATCCTCGGCGCATCGTGTCCCTCCTCTGGAATTCAGCCATAGCGATACCCTCCTGGTACTGCTGCCAAAAATAAAACCCGACCCCGGCAATGATCGCGATGCACGCCGCCGCGATCAATCCTTTTAACCATCCCTCCACGGTGCCCTCCCATGGCCATTGAAGCCGAGCGTTTGCTCGCAATCTTCGAAGCACGGTTCACGTCGCTTGAAAAGGCCCTTCAGAAGGCCAAGGCGCAGTCCAAAGACACCTTCACGTCAGTGGAGGCCGATGGATCGCGGGCGGAAGACGCCCTTGCCAATATCGGTAAGCGCGGGAGGCCGGGCATCGATAAGGCTGCCAAGTCGGTTAACGCGCTACGCGGCCAGACCGGCAATCTCGCCGCGCAGTTCAATGATATTGGCGTCCAACTTGCAGGAGGCACGTCGCCATTCCTGATCGCGCTCCAGCAAGGGTCGCAGATCAACCAGGTGCTTGGTCAGGCTGGCGCAAGGGGTGCCGTTGCCGCGCTCGGCGGCGCATTCGTGTCGCTGATCAATCCGGTGTCCCTCGCTACCATTGCGATCATCGCTGGTGGTGGTTACGCCGCTCAATATTTCCTGTCAGTGCTCAGCGGCGGCGAAAAATCTGCCGAAACTCTTAAACAGGAAGCCGACCTCATCCAGAAAGTCGTCGACAAGTGGGGTGACGCGTTACCGGCGCTGAAGGCCTACAACGACGAGCGCCAGCGACTGGCAGACCAAAAACAAGTCGATGAAGCGACGGCGATCGAGGTCGGTCGGCAGTGGGAATTGGCCAAAACATCGGTCAGCAACTTGAACGGAGAGTTTGCAGGAACGATCGACATCCTGAACGCACTTGGCGACACGGATTCCGTCAATAAGTTCATGGCCGACTTTGTCGCTTTGCGCGGTGCCGTTGCCGATCAGACTGCCACCGCAGAGCAGGCCAAACAGGTACAGGATGAGTTCGCCAATATTCTGGACGGCCGCAGTGTTCCCTCCCTCGAAGGATTCATTTCCATCTTGGGCGATTTGGTTCGTGCCCTTGATTTAGCCACCGATGCGCAAGCCAGATTGAACCGGGAGGCCGCAGCCCAAAATGGCAGGCCCGAGTTTGGCGGTACAGGCGGACCCCGCCGTTATTCGCATGGCGGACGACCTTCGTTGGCTTTGCCTGACGCGGCGCCCACACCTGATCGCGCGCCAAACCGTGAGGACATTGGCGCCGAGAATGACCGGCGTGCCGCTCGCGCTGCGCGTCAGGCGGGCCGTGGCCAGCGTCTCTCGGCTGACGACCGCATCAAGGAAGATATCCAGAACGTCAAGGATCGCACCGCCGCCTTGAAGGCCGAGACGGAAATGGTCGGGCTATCCTACGAGGAACAGCAGCGCCGCAGCATGGCGCTGGACCTGGAGCAGGAGGCGTTGAAGCGCCTGCGCGAGGAAGCGGCACGCAAGGGTCAAAAGGATCTGGACGCGATCAAGCTGTCGCCCGACCAGGTAGCCGCAATCGATGCCGCATCGGAGGCTTACGCCCGTCAGGCCGATATCCTGCGCAAGGTGCAGGAAAACCAGCGTGACGCGGAACAGGCGGCCGGCGAATTCTACGACACCTTCAAGGGCGGCATCATAGACGCCATTACCGGCGCGGAAGACTTCAAGGATGCGTTGAGCGACGTGTTGAAGAAGCTCGGCGACCTGTTGCTCAATGCGGCCTTCGACAGCCTGTTTGCGCCGGCCTCCAGTAGCAGTTCGGGGGGGGCGTTCAGCAACATCTTCGGCGCGATCGGCAAGTTCATCACGGGCAGCTTCGCCAGCGGCACGATGTCGGCGCCCGGCGGTCCTGCACTGATCAACGAAAAGGGCGGTGAGATCGTCGACTTGCCGAAAGGATCGAGGGTCTATCCGCATGACATATCCATGAAGATGGCGAAGGCTGGGAACGCGTCGGGCGCGCAGATCGCTTATTCGCCGACGTACAATTTCAGCGGAACGTCGCAGGAGCTTGCCGATTTCCGCCGCGAGGCGGCGCGTGACAAAGCCGAGTTCTCAGCGCGTGTGATCAAGACGGTACGGCAGGCTCAGGGTTCAAGGATGCTCGGCTGATGGCACTTCCCGATATCCTCGATCCGCTGGCGGATTTCCCTGGCTGGACGACATCGTTCGAATTGCTGTGGCGACAGGAGCAATCCCGTACGGCCGGCGGCGTTACGCTGGTCAAGGACTTCGGCACGCCGCTCTGGCAAGGGGCGTGGCAGTCCAAATCATTGTCGCCGAACGAACTGGACGCATGGCGCGCCCGGCTCGACGCGCTGGAGAACGGGCTGAAGACCTTCAAGGGATATCCCTTGTCGCGGTGCTACCCGATTGCCTACCCGAAAGGCTCGTGGCCGACGGGCGGGTCTTTCAATGGCCGTACGGCTACCGTGTACGCCGTCGGTGCGGGCAACAAGTCGCTGCGCGTCGATCTGTTGCCAGCCGGCTTTCAGTTACGCATCGGCGACATGCTTCAGGTGACGCACGGCGTTTCCCCGGTCCGATACGACCTTTACCGGGTACAGGAAGCGGCGACCGCGACTGCTGGCGGGATTACGCCGGAATTCGAGGTCAGGCCGCATCTGTGGCCGGGCGTGGCGGTCGACAATCTGGTGTCGGTCTATCGACCGTTCTGCCTCATGGCGATCGTGCCGGGCTCGATTGCTTCGCAGGCCGATCCGCAGACCGGCCGGGGCAACGTCAGCTTTCAGGCGATTGAGGCAAGGGACCTCTAATCCATGGCAAGATTGATTTCGGCTGCCAACCAGGCGGCGCTGGAAAAGCGCGCCCTGGTGGCAAGGGATTTCCTGTGGCTTGTCGTTCGCGATCGTTCGAACGGCGCTACCGTCTTCGATGGCATGTGGTCGGACATCGGAACTGTCACGGCCGACGTGGTCAATCCGGACACCGGCCTTGTCGAAACCCGCACATGGGTTGGGGCCGGCATGCTGGTGCAGATCAGCGATATTCCGCTCGTATCCAACCTCACCATCCAGACGGTCACCGTGCAACTGAGCCAGGTGTCCGACCACGTCAACGATCTCATTCGCGGCTACGACCCGAAGCAAGGTCGCGTCGAGATATTTCGAGGCCTGTTCGATCCGAACACCCGGCAGATGGTGGCTCCGGCGGAATGCCGGTTTGTCGGCTTCATCGATCAGGTGGAAATCACCACGCCGGCCGAGAACGAGGCTGGTGGCGTCTCGCTTTCCTGTGTCTCCCATACGCAGGAGATGACACGCTCCAATCCCGATACCCGCTCCGATGCCAGCCAGCGCCTGCGCTCGTCGACCGACAACTTCTTTCAGGATGTGGCGGTGGTTGCGGATTGGGAGCATTTTTGGGGCAGCGTTACCGGCAAGGTCGATGTGGCCAAGCCCGTCAAATCGGTCACGCAGGCCGTTAAGGGCTGGGGAACATGACGGCCCGTCACGCAAGGACCGATGAGCGGCTACGTGTCATCGGCCTGCTTCGCGATTTTCATGCGGCAGGCAATTTCGGGTTCCCCTACGACGCTGCGCGTTCCGATCGCCTCGCTCGTCTGGCGATTGCCGATGACAATATGGCCTGCATCGTGGTCGGCGAGCCAGCCTACGGGATGCTGATCGGCCGTGCGGGCCTGTCCGAGATGGGGCCATTCCGTTTCGCTGAGGAACTGCTGATCTGGATTGACCCTTCCGCGCGCGGCACCGCATGGCGCGATTTGCTCGATGCTTTCGAGGCGTGGGCGAAAGATAAGGATTGCCAGTCCATCAAGGTCAGCGTGCAGCAGCACTGGCGCAGTGAAGCGCTGGGCCGGCTTTGGCGTCGGCGAGGCTACCTGCCGGTAGAAACCGTCTTTTCAAGGTCGATCTGATCCATGCCGATCTTTACCGCGATTGCTGGCATTTTTGCCGGCATCTCATCTTTTATCGGCGGGCTCGGCGCCATCGGCACATTCGTCCTGAAGACGGTTGCTGGTATTGGCCTGAACCTTATTGCCAAGGCCATTGCCGGCAAGCCCGAAGGTCCGAAGTTCGAGATCAAGGGCAAGATACAGGGCGGCGGCGATGTTCCGCGGTCCTTCGCCGTGGGCTGGGCTGCCACGGCCGGCTCGCTCGTCTATCAGAACGAATGGGGCAAGAGCGGCAAGACGCCCAACGCCTATTCTACCCGTGTGATCGCGCTGTTCGATCTTCCGGTCGGCGAACTCGTTCAGGTCATGATCAATGGCGATTACGCCACGCTTGGCAACACGCCCGACGCCGAGATGGGTTATCCAGTTCTTGAGTATCGGAAGGACGGCAAGGATTACCAATGGGTCAAGTTCTACGACGGCACGCAAACCGTCGCCGATCCGTTCCTTGTCGGCAAGGTTTCGAGCACGGACAGGCCTTACGAAAGCACTCGCGTCGGCACTGGCGTTGCTTATGCGATATGCACGTCGTTGCTCAACCAGGAGCTTTACACCGGGTTTCCCGAGTACAAGTTCTCGGTCAACGGAACGAAGTGGTATGACCCTTCAAAGGACAGCACGGCTGGCGGTGCGGGCACTCATCGCTGGAATAATCCGGCGACGTGGGGCGGCGACGGCGACCATTTCCCTGCGGTTCAGATATTCAACTTGCTGCGCGGCGTCAGCTTCGGCGGCAAGTGGTTCTACGGCCTCCAGAATACGGCAGCACCCTGTGTGCCGGCCGCGAATTTCATTGCGCAGATCGCCAAATGCCGGGCCGCGATCAAGGGACCGGGCGGTGATCAGCCTACATATCGCACCGGCGGCGAAATCCCTGTCAATTCCACTGTCGCGGACACCATCACCGCGCTGCTGACCGGCTGTCAGGGTAGGCTGGCCGAGTTTGGCGGGACCTACGATCTTCATGTCGGCGCACCGGACGAGCCGGCATTCGCGATTACCGACGACGATATCATCTCCACGGAAGAACAGTCGTTTACTCCATTTTTCGGCCTGTCCGACACGATCAACGGCATTGCTGCCAAGTGCCCCGATCCAGCCCAGCTGTGGAACGTCAAGGTTCTGCCGCCGCTCTACAACGCCGACTATGAGGCCGAGGACGGCAACCGTCGCCTTCTGGCTGATGTCAGCCTGGACCTTGTTCCATACGTGGCCCAAGGTCAGATGCTGCAGAAGTCCGCGCTTGCGGAGGCGCGCAGGGCTCGCAGGCACACTTATGTCTTGCCGCCGAAGTTTTGGGCGAAAGCCGTCCCGAATACGACCTTCACATGGACATCGGCGCGCAATGGCTATGCCACCAAGCGGTTCAGGATCGACGGCGCCGCCGACAAGGCAAACCTCGATAACCTGGTCGACATAACCGAAATCGATCCGTCGGACTTCAGTTGGGATTTCGATTCCGACTTTCATCCCGTTCCTGACGGCCCGGTAGGTCCGATCCGCCCGCCCGCCCAGCTTATGACCGGCTGGCAGGTGTTCCCGGCCGCACTGACCGATGCCAACGGCAACAATCGCCGTCCCTCAATCGGCGTGCGTTACGACGGCGATCTGGATGATGTGCAGTTCGTACGCGTGAAGGTTCGCCTCGATGCCGGCGACGTGCTCCAGTTCGATGGGACGCTGCCTTATGGCGATCCGGCGACGAACGACAATCCTGCGTCAGTCATTTTGAACGGCACATTCCTGCCGAACACGAACTATGAAGTGCAGGGCGATCTTGTCCCGTACTCCGGGCGGGCTACCACGCCTTCGGCATGGCTGCCGGTCAAGACCGACGACATCAGGCTCGGCGACAACGACGTTTATCTGCCGGGCATGGTGAAGGAGATCAACGACCGCACCGATTTGGTTCTGACGCCGCTTAACGTCAATCTGCGCGATCAGATCGAAAATGCCCGCCAGATCGCCCTTGCGGCGATGAACCAGGACGCGGGGCAGTATCTGGATCGGCAGCAGTCGCTGACGCAGGTCAAGTCCGTCTTCGACACGGTGACGGCCGACTATCAACTGCTGGTTACGGCCGCGACCGGGCCGGGTTCAGCCATCGTGCAGCGGCTGGAGACGCTTGAGGTCAATCTTGGTGATGTAGCCACGGTATCGGCGCTCAACTCGATCGGCCTGGTGACGACCGACGTAAATGGTGTCATCAGCGGGGTAGGCACGGCCATCACCGGCATCATGGCGCAGGTCGCCAACTCGCTCGCGCAGGGGCAATTCCGGACCTACGTCGAGGCGACCGAGGCAGGGGCACTGGCTACCGTCGGCATCAGTGCGGCCGCATCATCTGGCGGCCCGACTTCATTGGCGGCTATCCTCGTTTCGGCGCTCGCCAATGGCAAGTCGATGATCGGGCTCGTTGCCGATCTGGTCTACATGACAGATGGTGCCGGCAATAAAGTCTATCCCTTCGTCTTTTCTGGAGGAGTTGCCCGCCTTCAGAACATCGTCGTCGGCACCCTCAAGTTCGACCAGCTTTCCTCCAACAACAGCAAGCTAGTTCTGCGCGGCGCTGGCTCGCTGGCCGACATTTCGGTGTTCGTATGACCCGGCTGTTCGTTGGCAACAAGGCCGGCACCGGCCCGGTTCTGAAGATGATGAGGAACGATGGCGACGATCCGCTGACCACGGCCATCACCGATTTCGGCAAGTTCCTGTTCGACAGCGAGACGACGAAGCTCGGCTATGTCTACGACATCGAGGACATCAGGCTCGACCGGACCAAATACCCGATTGGATCACCCAACGCCTACTATTACACGCCTTCGGGGTCTGGCAGCAGCAACTGCGCCATTCAGGTTTCCGCGCGCGGCGCCGACCAGATCAACAACTACTACCTCCAAAACTACAGCTCGTATTTCGGCTATCTGCCGATCGTCGAGTTTCGGCACGCGGTTCTGACCGACCAGAACACGTTCACCGGGCCGAGCCTCGACTTCTCCGCTTTCGTTGTGAGTGGGTCATGGCTGGCGATGGCCCGAGCCGGTTATCTCTGTCAGACGATGAATGTGCCGATCGTCGGGGGGACGGGTTCCAGAGAAGCTTATAGCGAGACGTTTTACGATCCGTCAGTGGGCACGGCCGCTGCTCACTATCGCTCGGTCATGAGCACGATTGAACTGCCGCTACGCAACGACGCCATCCCAAACTATGCAGCCACTCCGGTATCGGGCCAGAACCCGATCCTGATCAGCCCATCGGTTGCCCGCATCGCGCTTCCCGGCCGTGTCGTCACCGATACGGACGTTCGGCGCTTTATTGCCCACGAAAACCGTATCCCGGCCAAGATCATGAAGGCCGGCGATATCAACGTCGCGGCGGGATCGACGGCGACGATCAACACGCCGCTGCCGCTGACGCCGCTGACCTACATGGATTTCCACGCCAAGCTTCAGTCGGCATCGGAGTTCTTCCATCCACCGTTCTTCGACCAGTCGTCGGCCGGCGATGACATCAATTTTTCCTACACCGTCAATTCGCAATCGGTCACTCTGCGCAACACCGGCGCGAAGGCCATCACGGTCAGATACGTGATCTTCGCCGACAGCGACCAGGCGAACACGACGGGCGGTTCTGCAGTGCTGCGCAAAGCCAACGACGGCACGCAGGACTATCTCCAGATGAAGCGGCCCGGTTCCTCCGACAGCGCGCCGAACCTGAACGACATCATCATCGACAGCCGCATGGCCTATTTCCCGCTGGTCAAAGAGGGATTTCTGAACTGGTCGAGCGACTTTCCCAATGCCAGTTCGAACCTCGTATGGGGCGAGCGGTACGCTACCGTTAACTTTGCCAATCCTTCGGGCTTCAAGCCTTTCGTGAAGTGCGCGGTCATCTTCCCGTCGCCCAGCGTCTACACTTTTACCGCAATCGGTGGCTTGCGGCAGGTGTTCATCAACGCGGGGTCCGACTGGTCGAACCGCTGCACGTGCATCAGCAGCCTGGCGCGCATCAAGGCCGCCGGCACCAGCGTCGATTTCTACATGTCCGGCGATAATCCGCTCTACAAAAACACCGGCACTGCCGACCCAATCTACAACGGCACGGCCCTTGGGCTGCGCTACTACATCTTCGCCATCCCGGCGAGCCTTTGAGGTGACCATGACCGAACAGACACCAGCCCCTCAACAGCCAGCCACCCTGCAGGTGCATCCGCTCGCCGCCCTGTCCGAGGCCAGCTTTGACAATGAGGTCCACCGCAACCGCCGGCTCATGCTCGCCAACAACATTCATACGTTGACGCAGATGGTGGCCGATCGGGATCAGCAGATCGCAGACCTGAAACAGCGGCTGGCAACCTATGAGCCGCCAGAGGCCGAGCCGAAGAAGGAGGGCGAATAGCCATGGCCGTTCCCTATTACAACGTGGGCACTGCCACCCTGACGGCGGGCTCCGCTGCCATGGTGGGCCAAGGGACGCTGTGGGCCGGCAACGTTCGGCCGGGCGATACGGTGGTGTCCTATAGCGGCCAGACGGCCATCGTCGACACCGTCAACAGCAACACGTCCATCACCTTGTCGCGCGCGTTTCGCGGAACGAGCCAAACGGCTGCCGCTTACGAGATCATTTTTTCGCCGGCCGATGCGACCGTGGCGCAGGATGTCAGTACAGTTCTCAACGCGATAAGGTCGAGCGCTCTTGTCGGGCTCGGCAATCTGACACCAGCAGCGCGAAAGCTGCCGTTCTTCGGTCCGAGCGGAGCAGCCGCGCTCACCGATCTATCCGATTTCTCCCGCACGCTGCTTGATGACGCCAACGCGGCCGCATGGCTGGCGACACTGGGCGCGCAGTCGCAATTTTCGGGCCTGACGATCCCGGGCGGTGACTACAACAACGCCGCGGCTGACGGGATATACAACGGTCTTGGGAACGGCGGAGCGAACGGCCCGCCGACGCCATCGGGGTACGGGCCGTTATGGGTAGGCTCGCGCAGTGGGTCGAACGGGCAAATCTTCCAGATTTCCGGCTACGCCTCTGCGACCGACATATCGCTCTATTGTCGAGGCAAGGACGGCGCGAACCCCTGGTGCAACTGGCTACAGCTGACCGGATCGGTTGCAGTCCTCTCCAATGGAACGGTGATGAGGCTGCCGAACGGCTTGCAGATTTGCACGGTGTCCGGGCTGACGGCTTCGTACAATGACGCCGCAACGCTGGCAGCGTCGTGGACCTTTCCCGCAGCGTTCTCAACCGCCATAGGCCTCGTCTGTACGTGGTCCACGCCAAGCCTTCCGGCCAACGGGAAACGCGAAATGACGCAACGCGTCGTCAGCAAGAGCACCGCAGGCGTCCAGCTACAAGCCCTCAATAATTCGGCGTGGGCCTCTGGCGACACGATTTCAATCGACGCAACCGCTACTGGTAGGTGGTTTTGATGATAATATTTCTCATTCCTCAAATCCGAGCCGCTGCCCTGACCGTCTCCAAGGCCGGCGAGGTTCTCACCATCAACGGCGAGGCCTTCGACTTTTCGGTGGTGCCGGACGGCGCTAGCCTGCCTGCCGAAGCGGTCTCTTGCGCCTGGCTGGCTCTTGGATCGACGGTCGACCGTGTAGCCGGCGACCTGCATCTGACGCTCATTCTTCCCGTCGGCCCTCAACCGGGGCCTGTAACGGCCTTTCCAGCCGACATCATCAATCCGCCGGACGGATCGATCGCCTTGCCGGTCGATCCAGCTCCAGCCGATCCAGAGGAGGCCTGATCATGGGCAATATCGATCTCTCGAAGCTGGTGACCGCCGACATGAGGGCGGCGCAGGCCGTGGCGTCGACTATGGCTACTTTCCAAACCGCCATACAGGCTCTTGTCGATGCGGAGGCCGTGTCGCGAAAGTACAACGACGGCAATGCGCTCGCCGGTTACGTCGCCAGCACCAACCCCCAATGGGCCGCCGAGGCGACGGCCTTCGTCTCCTGGCGCGATCAGGTTTGGGGCTACGCCTATGCTGAACTTGACAAGGTGCAGTCCGGTGAGCGCGCGCAGCCCACAGTCGAGGCATTCTTGGCGGAGTTGCCGGCGATCGAGTGGCCGCCGGCCTGATCACCACAACCACCACGCGATCAGCAGGATAACCGGTCCATATCGCTCCGCGCACGGTCTAAGACCACTATGCCTGCGAGATGACGACAAGCCAACCATCACTGCACCGGAACGCAGCGCCCCTTAACCATCATCCTTGCATTATGTCCGACAAGGGAAAGGGGGCCTGTGAAGCTGTCTTTCAGGCTGGAAATCAGAAACTCGCGCTGTTTTTCACATGTTTCCATCGAACCGAAGTACACGATGGATGGCGCATTAACGTGCATCTCGACTTTCTCGAAATCGATCCGGTTTGGGTTTTGCTCCGTTCCGGCAATTTGCCCGGCGCTGAGGTACTGACTTACGATAAGGATTAGAATTGCTTTCATGCCCGATGCCTCTGTGATCGGGGAGTTCGAAAGCCTTCAGGTGTGAAAGCCGCACGCGTCTTTAGGTTTTCACCCTGAACATGCACGCATGCCTCCCCGACCAAAGATCGGGGCAGAAACGCCCTCCGGCCTAGGTCGGAGAGCGCACATCTCGGGTTGTTGCCCGACACCTGAAGGAGCTTCGACGCCCCAGCCCCCGCTATTCAGTAGGCCGATGGCATTCTTATGGGCAAAACGGCCACCATGCAACGGGCGGTTTTCTTCACATCACTCGAACAAAAGCATCAATGCCAGAGGAATGGGCAAGATAAGCCATAGAACGATGAGGATGACCAACGCCGCCGCCTCAATATCGAGCAATGGCTCGGATGTATCGTGATGCGGTGGCAGTGATTTGATTTTGTTCATGATATCCGGCTGCCCGTCTTCACGGCGCTTCAAGTTACGTGAAAATAGTTCTGGCGGCTAGCAGATCATGGCGACACGGTTCCGCTGAAATACCAAAGAGCAATCCGGACGCACAGCCAGACGGCTGTAAAAGCCGCGCTGATCAGGAGCGCCGTGATCCAGTCACGGCTCATGCGCTTGAACCAGTAGTCATCCGCCCATCCGCTACTTGTTCAACCGTGATCGTAGCACGGAATTTGTTTCGCAACCATGACGTGTCCAGAGGCGCGTCCAAAGCCCCCTAATCCTACAATCTGAAAGGAAAGATCATGGACCGCAATTTTGCGCGGGCGCTTTCGCTCGTTCTCAAATCCGAAGGCGGGTGGAGCGACAATCCGAAGGATCCCGGTGGCGCGACGATGAAGGGCGTCACGCTGGCGAACTTCCGCCGCTACGTCCAGTCCGACGCTAAGAAGGAAGATCTGCGTAAGATCACCGACGATCAGGTCGCTACGGTCTATCGCCGTTTCTATTGGGACGCTGTAGCCGGGGCTGAGCTTCCTGACGGCATCGACTATGCAACCTTCGACTATGCCGTCAATTCCGGGCCGGGAAGGGCTGCCAAAGCGCTCCAGGCCGTCGCCGGGGTCAAGGAGGACGGCAAGATCGGTCCTGCGACCCTGAAGGCCGTAAAGGGTCTGATGCGGGCCACCGTCATCAATGACCTGTGTGACAATCGCATGGCCTTCCTCAAAGGCCTGAAGACATGGAAGACCTTCGGCAAGGGCTGGACCTCCCGCGTTTCATCGGTGCGGGCCGACGCGCTCAAGTTGGCCGCGCAGCCGACACCGGAAAACCCAACTGTGGTCAAGGTAGAGGTCCCGGTCGCCGTCAACCAGCCCTACGTGCCGCCGACCATCGAAAAGGCCGTCAAGAAGCAGACGAACGGCTGGGGCTGGTCCGGTATCGGGCTTGGCGGTGCCGGTGCTGCTCTCACCGCAATTGCCGGCTGGCCGTGGCAGACGATTGCGCTGTTCGCAGGGCTTGGTGTTGCGGGAGGCATCGTCGCGCTCGTTATCGGACCGTGGATCGTCGGCCGGGTCAAGACGATCCGGGCCGCGGTGGAGGGCTGATACCATGAGAAAATGCATTGCAGCGTGGACATCTCTTGCCCCGATTTATCCCGGCTATTTCAACTTCAGCCATGACGATGACGGCTCGATCATTGTGAATGTTCGCGGTGATCCGACGACGCGCGATGGCGCATACATTTGCGGCTATGAGCGAGACAAAGGCCAACCGGGCCGGTGCACCGCTGGTGACGTGCATTGCAACAACTACTGCAACAAGGCTCCCCAGAAGGGGCCGATGGCCGATCATCCGAAGCCGTGTTCCTTGACCCTCACCGGGGAGGCAGTCATGGCCCGCATGACCGCTGACGAATTCAGCAAGTTCGTCCGCGAACTCTGCGGCGCGGTGGAGGGGTGATGTTCGACTGGCTCAAGATTGGGGCAGGGGCGGCGATGGGCGCGCTCGTCGCCGCTGGCCCCGCCTATCTCTACGGCAAGCACGAAGGCCGCCAGCAGGCCGCCGTGGCCCGGCTAGAAGCCGATGTGAGCGCCCATATCAAACGCGAAGGAATCGACCATGAAGTGGATGGCATGGAGCGCTATCGCATCTGCCTTGATCTTGGCGGGCTGCCAAACGACTGCGGGCAGCTGCGCGGGGTGGACGAAACCACCGAAGGCAAATGAGCCGGCTGCTCTCGTCCAGCGCGAGGAAGCGATAGCGCGCTACCTCGTTTCCACCGATCGCTTTGGCAAGTCTCAAGGCTGCTGGAAATAGCGGCAACCATCGTCAGCATGCAGCATTAGAACAGGGGCTGGGTAATGGGCGAGGATACCGAGACGGGCACCGCTTCGCAGAAGATTGCCGAGAATGTCGTGCTCTTGGCATGGGCGCGAGTGTCGATGGCACTGGCCTTGCCAACCATCGGCCTCATTTTCGCGATGGGCTGGGCCTATGTCGACCGACAATTCGAGGACACGACCAAGAGCCTCAATGCCGCGCAACAGATGGCGACGACCGCCAGCGAGAAGGCCAGCAAGGTCAATGACCGGCTTATCGCCGTGGAAACGAAGCAGGTACAGGACGCGGCGTCGAGCGACAAATTCCAGACGGCCACTCTAACTAGACTGGATCGGGTGCAGGATTCAATCGTTGGATTGTCCAATACAGTGACGGCGTTGACCGCCACACTTCAGGCAATGGTCACCGATCAAACCCGCAAGCCGCCGCCTTAAAGGCACACTCCAAAATAGGCCGCTTCTTGCTCTTTTCCCCTTCTCTTCACACTCGGCTCGTGCGGCTGAAGAGGGGCATTTGACGGACGCAGAACATTAAGCTTCGACTGCTTCTCCAGGATTTCCTCCATCCGATCCCGCTGGGTCGGATTGGTCGTTGTCGGCGCTGTGGTCATTTGGCTCGTCGACATTTTGGTTCTCCGTGGGTTGTGGCGTCGTATTGTGGAGCGTTCTTATTGTCAATGTTTGTTGCGGGAAAGGCGTTACGGACCCTAATTGTTCAATTATCGCCATTTCGTTTTCGTTGGCAATTCTCACGCGTTCAAATAGGAGTGATGTTTCCTGATGATCGATTACGAAACCGTGACTGGAATAGGATTCTGATAAGCTTTTGAGGGCGGTCGATTTCAAATTCGACCATTTTGCGTTCAATCGTTCGCCGTAGTCTTGTCCGATGCGCATTGCGCGCGACCGGGACCCAACCTCTTCAGGATCGATCTTATGAAAGATTGGCCCATAAAGAGCGGCAATGATTTCTGTCGCCGCATGGGACGCCTTGTTTAACGATACCACACCGCCGCTATTGGTAATAAGCTCCATGGTGAGGCTGTGGTAGGTGTCCTTGGCCCGTTGTTCCAATGCGAGAAACGCTTCACTGATGTTCAGCCCCGATTCCAGTCCTGCCAAGTTGTCCACTTTGGTCATTTGAACATCCAGTGGCCCAAGCTCCCCGTAGGGGGCGAAGATCAATTCCTCCGCGGCAATGGCCAAAAGCGTCCCTGCGCTTTTGCAAAGCCCAGGGACCAACATCTTGAATGAGTCGTATTTTTGCTGGAGGTAACGCCCGATCTTGTACGCTGCGTCTGGATTTCCGCCGGGTGTAACGAGGATGAGGACACAATCCGTCGAGCGTTTGTCTTTGGCAACTTGACGAATGAAACGGAGATCATTCCCACGCTCTATGGCCCCGTTGTAAAGATATAAATCGCTCAAAATAGCGCCTCCCAACCCAGCACCATGAAACTACAACTCACGCCTTTCGCCAAGCTGTTTGTGGTGGGGATCGAAACACGCAAGCTCGCTCCGGTTCACCGGGGCGGGCTTTTCGCGTTTCAGATCACAACAAGCGGGCCGGTCGGTAAAACTGCCGCTCGTCCGGCTCGTCTGGAATATCTCTCTCGAGCAATTGCCCGAAGACAACCACCGCCTCGCTTATGAGCCTACGAAGCTCGTCAGGCGTTGCTTTGTCGAAATGCTGCTCCGAATCCATGAGATCGACGAGCAGATCGACACCGCGTTGGTGCAGTTGCATTGGACCTCCTATCTCCCGCCTCGGATATCGAAGCACTGACAGGCCGATAACGCAAATATCGGTTCATTCTGGGGTAGGGTTTTTACGCTGCGGACGACGTGCCGGCGGCGTTTTCTCGGAAGATGGCTCTGCGGCATTAATGGCGGCGTCTCGCTGAAGCCTCAGCTCCCGCAACCGCTGAGTTTTTACCGCGTGTTCTGCTCGTTCTTGCCTGAGGGCCTGAGCGACACTCTCGTTTGTGCTGTCTTTCACACGCTGAACCATCGTGGCCTCGTCGTCCGCAGGTCGATTCAACGGGGATTAATCGAGACGGTTGCGCAGGAACTTCGCGGCGGCTCAAGCATTGCGTCTCCATGCAGTACGGCAACATGTTCGCAAACGTCCTAGCGGTCTTCCTCGGAGCGGCAGCTTTGGCAGGAGTTTTCTTCGTGGCGGCTGAATTATCCAGGCCAAAAACGAACATGGCAGTGACAGGCTTACCAGCACAACCGGCCAGCGCATGCAGTGTGGATTGTTCGCCAGACTTGCCGGTCACGGTCAATTTAGCTGCGGCTTCCCGATAGGCAGTGTGATCGGCGAATCGATCCTGGCGGCTGGGTTCCTGCTTACCTAGAGCGGCGGGAACAAAATCTGCCACCCATCGTTCAATAGGCATTCCATGACCGGCGTAGGCTCGCCCCGCATGGGTAAGCCCGCCACTCAACCCCCTCCAGTGGCGGGCTTTTTGCGTTCAGGCAGTTGCCTTGGGCTTCCGTCCGCGTTTGACGGGAGCGACGGGCTCCGGCTGAACCTTCGGCCTGCGTCCGAGGCCCAACTTCTTTGCGAGTGCTGAGCGAGTAGCTGTGTAATTCGGCGAGACCATCGGGTAGTCGCGTGGCAGACCCCACTTGGAGCGGTATTCGTCGGGCGTCATTCCAAGTAGCCCAAGATGTCGCCTTAGCGACTTGAATTTCCGGCCGTCCTCCAGGCTCACGATATAATCCGGGAAGACCGACTTCTTCGGGTTAACGGCCGGCGTCAACACTGGCGCCTGTTCTGCAGGCTGCCCTAACCCTACAAGCGCAGCATTAACGTCGGCTATAAGCGACGGCAGATCAGTCGTGGGAACGGGATTATTGGAAACATAGGCAGAAACAATGTCTGCGGTCAGTTCGAGACGGGTTTCATTCTCAACAACCATATCGTTCATCTGTCTTTTTTCTCTCATTGAAGGTATCTCAGCCGCCCCCTTAGGCGATATTCGCAGGCTGGGCAACCATTCGAGAGCGGACGCGCCCTCCGCTGCCCCACAGCCCCTTTGCCGGTGGTGGAACTTCGTTGGTATCTGGTCGTTTCAATCGCGGCAGCGATTCCCTCACACTGCCAATCGGACAGCGATCCGAGGCCCGTCACTTCGGCTAGGGAGTGGCGGGCTTAGCCGTTTCATCACGAGTTATGTTCGCTGGAACGGACATGTCCCTGCCGCCACCATCCGGGTACGCTTATCGGTTCCAATCGACAAAAAAACCCGGCGGTTGCCCGCCGGGTCTTCCCTCAGATATAAGGGGCTGTCTTAGAACGTCCGCTGGAAACGGACGATACCACCGATAGCATCACTCTCACCAGCAGCAATACCCGTCCAGCTACCATACTTAGCCTGGTTAGCAATGCTCTGATTGACATAGTCAAGTTCAGCCGTGACGTTGAAGCCGGGGACGATGTCGTAGGAGACGTTCGCCGCGACGCCGAGGCTCTTGGCTTCGTCATACGAGATCTGAGCGTTCAAAGAAGTCTTCTCGTTGATCTTGTACGTACCGCCGCCCCAAACGGCCCAGTTGCCGCCCCAAGGCTTGTAGAAGTTGCGGGCAATGTTATCGTCAGAGCCGTAACCGCCCATGATGAACAGCGAGAGCTGTTCGGTGGCGTTCACGTCCAAACGGACCTTCCCAGCCCACTCTTCGTAGTTGCTGTCGTAGGCCGCAACACCGCTGATGCCACCCCAGCCAGCGGTGTACTTCAGACCACCAACGACATTAGGCATGTAGCTGTCGATCGGGCCATCGAACGATGTCACGCCTGGCGCAGCCGGCGTGTCAAGCACGATAGCGCCCGTTCCGTCGATAACGTAAGATGCAGCACTGCCGCCGCCGGCAACGCTATTGCCCTGTTCCAACGACACCAATGCCGAGAAGCCGTTGCCGGCGTCGAAGGTATAGCTGATCAGGTTAGTGCCGAAGCCGCCGTAGGGGACCAGCGTATCGTTGATGACGTTACCGGCATAACCCTGGAAGGTGTCGAAAGCCGATTCGTCAACGCCGAGGCGCAGGCCGCCGAGCTGGATCCACATGAAGTGCGAATCAACGTCGGTAGCACCGTTGGTGTAGTTGATGCGGGTTTCGGTGAAGGTCTTCAACGTGCCGAGTTCGGTTTCCTGACCGGTCCAGGTGCGCAGAGCGAAGCGGCTCTGCACGCCGTAGGAGCGGCGAGCGTGGCCATCCATCGAGTCGAACGTGCGGCGACCGGTGAAGGAACCAGCCTCACCGCCGGAGACGTCCAAACGGACGTAGCCGCCGACGCGCAGGCAGGTCTCGGTGCCGGGGATGTAGAAGTAGCCCGTGCCGTATACGTCGCAGATGCGGACGTATTCAGCCGGTTCCGGCTCGGCAACGACGACAGCGTCAGCCGCGCGCG
>JBARYG010000012.1:0-27249 GCA_049647745.1 Mesorhizobium sp. | reverse complement strand
GGCATGCGGCGTCACCGTGAACGGACCCCGGCGGAACACCGCGTCACCGATACCGGCGTCGGCGCTGCGCTCGAAGGGGGCGACGACAACCTCCTCGCGCGCGATCCTGACGATCTCGCCGCTGCGGGTTCCGGCGTGGCTACGGTGCTCGACGATGTCGCCGAGGCGAGCCACCCCGGAAAGGCCGTGCGCCTTATAGTGCGTGGACGACACCTCGGCGATGCGGCCGCCATGCCGCAACAGCGCCTCATCGCCTTCGAAGCGCCGCCAGATGTTCTCAAGCGCCGCCAGCGGCCCTTCCGGCCCGGAACCGGAGGGTCTTTCGCCCATGCGCATGAGGGATTTTTCCGGCATCTGCGCGCGCTATTTGGAGCCGAGCGTCTTGATCGCGTCGTCGCTCGACGAAGCCGTCTGGCGCATCAGGGCGGCCGTGTTCTCGAAGGCGCGCTGGACCATGATCAACCGGGTCATCTCCAGAACGGGGTTGACGTTGGATTCTTCCACAAAGCCTTGCGCGACACCGGCATCCGCCCGGTCCGTCACCGGTTCCGGTTCGCGTGCCGGAACGATGCCGGAATTGCCGTAGCGGACGAAATTCGGGCCCGGATCGAAGTCGAACAAGCCGATCGCGCCGACGAGCTGGTCGCCCTGGCGCAGCGAACCGTCGGCGCCGGCCTTGGGCGGGCCGCCGCGCGGATCGAGCTGGATCGGCGCGCCGCCGGCGTCGAGCACCGGATACCCTTCGATCGATCGCAATTCGCCGTTCTCGTTCATGGAGAAGCGGCCGTCGCGGGTCATCACCGTGCCGGCCGGCGTCTCGATGCCAAACCAGGCGTCGCCCTGGATGGCGAAGTCGAACGGATTGCCCGTCTCGGTGAGCGAGCCATGGGCCGAAGACAGATAGGTGTTGCCCGAGGAGGCGAAGGAGACGGCCTTCTGGCCGCTGCCGGTAACGACATCGGAGAATTTCACCCCGGTCGCGCGAAAGCCGACGGTCGAGGCGTTGGCTACGTTGTCGGCGATAGTGTCGAGCCGGCGCTCAAGCGCGATCTGCGCAGAGAGCGAGACGTAGAGACTGTCCTGCATCTGGCCCTCAGTATCTCAAATTCTGCATGGCGATCATCAGATCGGTGGAGATGCCGATCGTGGTCGGCTGAGCGAAAAGCACGCTGACCGACGTCACCGCGCTGGAAGTCGGATGCTCGACCTCGTAGAGGCTGGTGAAGCGGGTCAGGAACTTGCTCAGCTTTACCGGATCGGTGAAATCGGAAATATCGAGCTTGCTCTCGAACAGCGCCGCCTGCTTGTCGATATCGGCGGTGGCGAAGGAATCCGGCAGGCCGAGCGCGGTCCGCACCACAGTCGCCAGCGCCTTGTCGGCCAGCACGTCGTACCAGTTGGTGATGTCGGGCGCCTTGCGCTGGAAGTTCAGCGCCAGGCGGACACCCTCGTTGGTCTTGCCGGCGTCTTCCTCCAGCGTCTGGCGCAGGTATTTGTCGACGGTCTGCTGCTGCGTCGGGTTGGTGGTGGTCGTGTCCTCGCCGTATTGCTCGAAGTTGAAGGCGGAGACGAAGGCCTTGTAGCGGGTGTCGTTGAGCTTGTTGACGGGGCTGTCAGGGTCGCGCACGCCGCCTTCGAGCAGGGTGCGCAGGCGGGCGGTGTTCTCGGTCTGCGGATCGAGCCCGAAAGCCGAAAGGGCGTAGTTCAGGAGGCGCTTGTCGGCCATCAGGTCGTCGATCGACGTCACCTTGGTGATATTGGCCGTGTAATAGTCGGTATCCGCCTTCACCTGTTCGTCCGACGGCCCGACCAAACCAAGGGCGTTCATCCTGGTGAAGGCGGTCGGCGTCGCGTCCATGACCTCGGAGCGCGACGTCGCCTGCGCCCCGTAGGTGGGGAAGTCGAAAGCCGCGGCGAAGGCTGCGTATCGATCGAATTTCGCGCCGAGAAGCAGGTTGGCCGTGCTGCTGGGGTCGCCCGGACCGTTGGTCAGCATACGCTTGATCGTATCGGTGCTCTCGGTCGAGGCGTCCAGCCCGAAGGCGGCCATGGCGTAGGTGAGAAGCCGCGTATCGGCCATCAGGTCGCGGGCCGAGGTCACCTTGCCGATATTCGCCCGGAAATAGGCTGTTTCCGGGTTGGTATTCTCGACGTGGTAGCGCACCGTCTGCTCGCTCGCCTCGGGGCGCGACGTCGCGTCGGCACCGTAGTCGGCGAAATTGAAGGCGGTGACGAAGGCGACGTAGCGCTTGTCGCCGGACTGGTTTGCGGGGCTGTTGGGATCGCTGATGCCGCCGAGCAGCATGGTGCGTACGCGGTCGAGCGACTCCTTGCTGGAGTCGAGACCGTAGGCGGCCATGGAGTAGCGGAGCAGGCGGCTGTCCGCCAGCAGGCTGTTGACCGACTTCACGCTGCCGATATTGGCGCGGAAGTAGGCGTTGTCGGGGTCCGAACTCTGCGTATAAAGCGCGGGCGTCGTCGCGATCACCGCGTCCCGTGTCGTGGTGTCCGCACCATAGGCGGCAAAATCGAAAGCCGACACGAAGGCGGCGTAGCGCTTGTCGCTCAGCTGGTTGGCCGGGCTGTTGGGATCGCTGACGCCGCCGGCCAGCATCGCCTGGATCTTCGACGGCTGCTCGGTTGTCGCGTCGAGCCCGTAGGCCGCCATCGCGAAGGTAAGCAGGCGCTTGTCGCTGAGAAGGTCGACGATGGATTTTACCTTGCCGATATTGGCGTTGAAATAATCGACTTCGGCCTGCGTGGCGGTGGCGCCGCCGTTGAGCGGAGTGAGCCCCACGCTGTCGAGATAGGCTTGCGGCGTCTGCGTCTGCACGGCGGCGCGCTGGGTGGTCTGGTCGCCGTATTTTTCGAAGTCGAAGGCGGCTACGAAATTCGCGTAGTGCTTGTCGCTGGACTGATTGGCCGGGCTGTTGGGGTCGCTGACGCCGCCCTCTAGCATCTGGCGTATGCGCTCAGGCGTTTCGGTCTCGGGATCGAGGCCGTAAGCGGTCATGGCGTAATCGAGCAGCCGGCCGTTGGCCATCAGATCGTCGATGGATTTGACGTTGCCGATCTGGGCCAGGAAATTCGTCGTCTCGGCCCGATAGTGGTCCAGCCCGTCCTGCATGCCGTTGAGTTGGACCTGCACCGCGTAATTCTGCGTCACGCCCTGCTGCGCCGGGTTATAAGTCACCGTGCTCTCGCCGAGCTTCTGGAAATTGAAGGCGGCGACGAAGGCGGCATAGCGCTTGTCGGTCAGCTTGTTGGCGAAGCTGTCGGGGTCGGTGACGCCTTCCTTGAGCGCCTTGACCATGAACGCCTTGGCATAGTCCATGTCGGAAAGGCCGAACGCCTTCATCGCATATTTGAAGAGGCGGTCGTTGTTGACGAATTCGTCGATGGATTTCACCTTGCCGATATTGGCGAGGTAATAGTCGGTTTCGCGCTTCACCATCGGCTGTGTTTCGACCTGGCCGATCGCCTTGGGAATATCGCGGGCTATCAGCAGATAGCTCGTATAGGTGTTCAGCATGGCGCAGCTCCGGCCCGATCCTGAAGGGCAGGGTAGCGAAACTTCCTTGCGCGAAGCTGAATCGGTTTTTTGCGCCTGTGCAGAAGCTTCACGCGATTCAAGCCTCACACAAGGCACGCGGGGTATCCATGCTCCCTATAGGACTTGGAAGGATCGGCCGTGGGTATTCTGATCGGACTGGTGGTGACGCTCGGCTGCGTGCTTGGCGGCTTCATGGCCATGGGCGGACACCTGAACGTCCTGATCCAGCCCTATGAAGCCATCGTCATCTGCGGCGCGGCACTGGGAACCTTCATCGTCGCCAATTCGATGAAGACGGTGAAGGATACCGGCAAGGGCGTGGTCGAAGCGCTGAAGGGTTCGGTGCCGAAGGAGCAGGACTATCTCGAAACGCTGGGCGTGCTGCATTCGCTGATGCGCGAGCTGCGCTCCAAGTCGCGCAGCGAGGTCGAGGCGCATATCGACAATGCCGAGGAATCGGCGATCTTCCAGGCCTTCCCGACCGTGATGAAGAATGTCGATCTCCGGAACTTCATCTGCGACTACTGTCGTATCATCATCATCGGCAACGCCCGCTCGCACGAGATCGAGGCGCTGATGGACGAGGAGATCCATACGATCCGGACCGACAAGCTGAAGTGCTACCACGCCATGGTGGCGGTGGGCGACGGCCTGCCGGCGCTCGGTATCGTCGCCGCCGTGCTCGGCGTGGTCAAGGCGATGGGCGCCCTCGACCAGTCGCCGGAAGTGCTCGGCGAACTGATCGGCGCGGCACTCGTCGGCACCTTCCTCGGCATCTTCCTTTCCTATGCCGTGGTCGGGCCGATCGCCACCAAGATCAAGACCATACGCGAGAAGAAGAACCGCCTCTACGTCATCGTCAAGCAGACGCTGCTCGCTTATATGAACGGTTCGTTGCCGCAGGTGGCGATCGAGTTCGGCCGCAAGACGATTTCGTCCCACGATCGCCCGTCGATCGACGCGGTCGAGCAGAGCACGATGAACACCGGCGCGGCCGAAAAGAAGGCGGCCTGACGCGATGATCCGGGCTTACAGCGGACGTAAAGCATGACGAGCCCGGCGAGCCCGGCCGATACGCGCACGTTCATCGTCGAGCGTCTCGTCGGCGAAACCGGAGAGCCGGAGCAGGTCGTTGCGGCGGCGCGTGCGCTGGCCGAGCGTGCCGTACCCGCCATCATGGCCGGGCTGCACGAAAACATGGCGATGGCCATCGCCATGGAAGTCACCGAAGTGGAGATCGTGCGCTTCATCGAGGCACGGCCGCTCGAGACCAACCACGCCATGACCATCGCGGCGTCGACCTCGTCGCCGGACGCGCTGGTTCTGTCGATCGACAACGACGCGCTCGCGGTCGTCGTCAGCACCCTGTTCGGCGGCGATCCGCAAGAGGCGGTGCCGCCGATCGAGCGGGAATTGTCGCCGCTGGAAATCGAAGTGGCGACGATGGTGTTCGAGCAGGTGGCGCAGGCCGTCAACGGGTCGGGGCCGCGCGCTTTCGAATTCAAATTGCCACTGCCGCTGGCCATCACCGGCAAGGATATGATGAAGCACCTGCTGCGCGACGGGCCGGCGGTGCGGGTTATCTTTTCGGTGGCGACGCCGGCCTCGCGCGGGACGATGGCGCTGACGATGCCGCAGCGGGTTTTGTTGAAGCATCGCGGCGACACCGGGGCCGCGGCAACCGGGCAGCCGCCGACCACGGAATGGCGCGACCGCTTCTCCGAGGAAGTGATGCGCTCGACGGTGACGCTGGAGGCGACGATGCCGCTGGCGCGGCTGACGCTGGGCGATCTCGCCGGTTTCGAAGAAGGTCAGGTCATCGAGCTGGAAGAGACCGCGCAGACGCAGGCACGGCTGTCGGCGCGCGGCAAGACGCTGTTTGTATGCGAATTCGGCAAACTCGGGCAGAATTACACCGTCCGAATCAGGCATCCCTTCGATGCCGGACAGGACTTTATCGACGGGCTTCTGCCCGGTTGACGGCCGGGCATCCCGGACAGGACTTTTTGGAGACGACGCATGAGCCAGACCGAACCGGAAGCGGGCATCGACATACCCGACGAGCAGCTCAACCGGGCGATCGAGGAACTGCGCGGCGTTCTCCAGGAAGAGGAAAAGCGCCCGGATGCCGCCTTCCGTGCCGCGGGCGCGACCAATTCCGGCATTATCATGAACATTCCGGTGGACGTGCAGATCGTGCTGGGCAGCACCGAAATGCCGGTGTCGGAACTGATGGCGCTGCAAAAGGGATCGACGGTGGCGCTCAACCGCCGCATCGGCGAGCCGGTCGACGTGGTTGTCAACGGCCGCAGGATCGCGCGCGGCGAGATCACCGTGCTGGAAAGCGACCCGTCGCGGTTCGGCATCCGGCTGACCGAAATCATCGCCGCGGCGAAGAGCGCCTGACGATGCGCCCGGCGGTCGGCGTCATACTGGGGACAGCCCGTGTATTGCGGCCCGCCCGTGATTGCGGAGGAAAGTCATGAGCCAGCCGCTGACGCTGACGCGCCCGCAAAAGGCGGCCGCCATCCTTGTGGCGATGGGCAAGCCGTCCGCCAGCCGGCTTTTGAAATTCTTCAAGCAGGAGGAGCTGAAGGCGCTGATCGAAGGCGCGCGCCTGCTGCGCACCATTCCGCAGAGCGACCTCGAGCGCATCGTCGCGGAATTCGAGGCGGAGTTCACGGAAGGGGCCGGCCTGCTCGATTCCGCCGACGAGATGGACACCATCCTCAACGAATCGCTGTCGCCGGAGGAAATGAGCGCCATCATGGGTGGCAAGCAGCCGGAGGCCCCGCAGGCAAGCCCGCGCACGATCTGGCCCGATCTGGAAAGGCTCGACCCGGAGCGGCTGGGCGCGTTCCTTGCCGGGGAACATGCGCAGACTTCGGCCATGGTGTTGTCGAAGCTTTCGCCGGAGGCGGCGTCGAAGGTGCTGCTGACGCTGGACAAGCCGCTGCGCAATGCCATCATCGCCAAGATGGTGACGCTGTCCACCGTGCCCGAGGCGGCAACGAAGATCGTCGAGAACCAGCTGCGCAGCCGCGTGCTCGCCGAAACCTCGTCCAAGGACAATTCGGCCGGCCAGGTGCGCGTCGCCAGCCTTTTGAATGAGATGGACAAGTCGCAGCTCGACGAGATCATGCAGGATCTTGAGAAGGCCGGAACACCCGAACTGGCGGCGATCAAGGCGCGGCTGTTTGCCTTCGAGGATGTGGTGCTGCTTACCCAGAAAGCGCGGGTGGCGCTGTTCGACGGCCTGTCGAGCGAACTGGTGACGCTTTCGCTGCGCGGGGCGCCGGCCGAGATGGTCGAAGCCGTGCTTTCGTCGATCGGGGCCCGCTCGCGCCGCATGATCGAATCCGAACTCGGGCAGAGCCCGGACGGCATCCAGCCGGCGGACATCGTACAGGCGCGCAAGACCATAGCCACCACCGCGATCCGCATGGCGCGCGAGGGGGCTTTCGAGCTGCCCTCGACGCAGACCGCCGAAGCGGCCTGAGCCTGCGGCTGAGCCATGGCCGATTCGGTCGACAAGGACTCAAAGACCGAGGAAGCGACCGAAAAGAAGATTCGCGACACCATCGAACAGGGCAAGCTGCCCCATTCGCGCGAAACCGCCCTGCTGGCGTCTTTCCTCGCTATCCTGATCTACGCCGTGTTCTACGCCAGGGATGCCTTCGTTGATCTCGGCATGTTCCTGTCGATGTTTCTCGAGAAGCCGGAAGCATGGCCGCTTGCCACCGAGACCGACGTCATCACGCTTTACAAGTCGGTCATGTGGGCCATCGCACGCGCCGTCACCAGCCTGCTTGTTTTGCTGGTGATCGCGGGCATCGGCGCATCGGTGTTCCAGAACATGCCGCAGTTCGTTGCCGAACGGATCAGGCCGCAATTCTCGCGCATCTCGCTTGCCAAGGGCTGGAGCCGGCTGTTCGGCCTGCAGGGCTTCGTCGAGTTCCTGAAGTCGCTGGCTAAACTCGGCTTCGCCACCATCGTCTTGATCTTCACCCTGTCGCAGGATCACCGCCGGCTGCTTGCCGGCATGATTACCAACCCGCTCGAATTCGCGATGGTGATCCGGAGCATCAGCATCGATATCCTGGTAGCCATCGTCTTCGTCATGGCGCTGATCGCCGGCGCCGACCTCGTCTGGTCCCGTTTCAACTGGAAGAAAGAAATGCGGATGAGTAAGCAGGAGGTGAAGGACGAGATGAAGCAGTCCGAGGGCGATCCTATCGTCAAGTCGCGACTGCGTTCGCTGGCGCGCGACCGCGCACGACGGCGCATGATGACGGCGGTGCCGCGCGCCACCCTGGTCATCGCCAACCCGACCCACTTTTCGATCGCGCTGAAATATGTGCGCGAAGAGGATTCCGCACCAGTGGTGCTGGCCAAGGGGCAGGATCTGGTGGCGCTGAAAATCCGCGAGATCGCCAGAGAGCACAATATCCCCATCTTCGAGGACGTGGCGCTCGCCCGCTCCATGTACAAGCAAGTTTCGGTGGATAGTGTGATCCCGTCGCAATTCTACCAGGCCGTCGCCGAACTGGTGCGGGTTGTCTACTCCAGGAAAGCCGAGCGCAGGCAGGTTTCATGAACGGACGGTTGCCCACATAATGGATCGACAGCCCCACGCCAGCACACGCGAAATCATCGTCGCCGACGCCATCGAGCAGGTGGTGCGGGAACTGCGGCTGATCGATGTCGCCGACTACATCGCCTTCATCCGGCTGGAGCATTTCGCCTGCCTGTCGGATCTGGTGGATTCGGCTGCCGAACTGTTTTTTCTTCCCGGCACCCTGCGGCTGGGGCATGGCGGCGAAGCCCATGTCGACTGGAGCGGTGCCCCGCGCATCGTGCTCGACCTGGAATTGCGGCCGCCGGGCGCGACCGTCTACTTCCAGCTCACGCTTTGCGAGCACGAGGCTTCGGTTCTGGTCAACTACGTGTCGTTCGACCAGCCCGACGAAGATCCGTCCCGCAATACAGCGTTGCTGGAAACGGCGATCGAGAAGGCGCGCATACGCAGGCCCGAGCCTATGCCGCTGCGCTGAAGCGCGTCGCGATCTTTCAGATTCGCTCCATGCGCTTTAGGCCTTTGACTTTACGCATGTTCTGGCCCCGAAACCGGAACCACTTTCCGGAGACATGCTTTAAGCGGTGCTACTCGATCAGTCCCAGCCGTAACGCCTTGGCCACCGCCTGGGTGCGGCTGACGGCATTCAGTTTCTGCGCGCACTGGGTGAGATACTGGTTGGCGGTGTGGACGGAAAGCTTCAGCAGCCGCGCGATGGCTTCGCTGGTGTAGCCGTTGGCGGTGAGTTTCAGGCATTCCAGCTCGCGCTTCGAGATCGTCTTGACGCGGCCGGCATCGCCGGGCCTGATCAACGCGATGGCCGAAAACAGCGAAAAGCAGCGGGCGTGGATCTCGTAGAGCTGATCCTGTGGCAAGACGATTTCCGAGCCGAAGAACACGGCCAGCCCGCATTGGCCACGCTCGGCGTGGACCGGAAAGGCGATGCCGCTGGTGCCGGGCGCCAGGGGCTCGATTTCCGTCGTCCAGGCCAGCTTGCGGAAGACGTCGCCGGAACCGTTCACTCCGTCGTCGCACCACCAGCGCGGTTCGGTCGAGACGCGGGTGTGGCGCACGATTTCCTCGCCATCGGCGCCCGACATGAATTTCGTGGTGACGGAGACGCTGGGATAGTCGCTGTCGAAACAGGCGACGAGGCGTGCCCGCTCCGGCGAGGGGCTGACGAAGAACAAGCCGAAGCCGGAGGCATTGAGGTCAATGCTTATCCAGCGGCAGCGGCGCACGGCATCGGGAATGGTGACGGCCTGATGCGTCTGCGAGCCGAGCGTGAAGGTGCCGAACGGGTTGCGGTACTGGTTGAACAGCGCTTCGGCTTGCTCCTTGACGTCGGCGCGGGCTGCGGATGCCTGTTTCAAATGATGCCGCTCCTGATTGCCGTCGCGATCGCCATCGCCCGGTTGGAGGCCGAGAACTTCTGGATCGCGTGGGTTATGTAGCTGTTGACGGTGTTGGAGGAGACGCCGAGGATGACGGCGACCTCGTCGGTTGTCTTGCCTTCCGAAACCCAGAACAGGCATTCGCGTTCGCGGTCGGAAAGCGGGTCCTGCATGGATGCCTGCGCCAGCAATTGCGGGATCTGCGAGAGCGCGTAGCAGCATTTGAGCTGGGCCTTCATCAGTTCCGTCATGTCGATGCTGCCGGCTGCCGCTGCCGAGAACAGGACGAACAGGCGCTGACGGCCGACATTGAGCCGCAGCGAATAGATTTCCGCATGGCCGAGAACGTCGAGAAGGCGGGCTTCCTCGCCGGTGACGAGGCCGTCCGAGTCGGGCGCCTGGCTGGCCAGGAGCGGCTGCGGGCGGATGCCGGGCGCGGCGGTCAGCATGCTTTGCGCGAGCCCCGCGATCAGCCGCTTGCCGGTGAGTTCGATGGCATCGAAAATCCAGTTCGAGGAAACGATGCGCGCGTCGTTCTTGGCCTGATCGTGGACGATGGCGACGAGCATGTAGCTGTCGGCACCGATGCCGGCACACAGGTCCATGAAGAAGCCGGTAAGGTCGCCACGGGACGAAAGGCGTGTCGCCGGTCCATCGGACGGATTGTTCGCAAGGAGCGCAGCGGAAGCGTTCATCTTGTCATCAGGCCGGAATCGTTCCCCATGTCCGATGCCGGTATTGCCGGCAGCGGACCCCACTACGCATAACTTTTACGATGGCACACCTGGGCGACGACCGCGCCCAGACCAGGCCCGAATCATCAAGGGAACGCGTTACCGTCCGCGTCTGGCTCCGAAAAAATTTCCGGCTTGCGAGACTTTGGCTGGCAGCCGCGCCCCCCGAGGACCGGCTGATTCGGGTTAATTTAAACGCAGACGAATCCGACATCAAATGCCAATTGACAAAAAATTAACCATAAATTTTTTTCGTGACTCTTAGGGCACGGCCACCGGCTTTTCGGCGAGCCGGCCCCGGCTTTTCTGTGGAGTCGGCAAAAGGGCGTGGTTGGCTGGACCGTTGTCGAAGCCTATGTTCGCCGCCCAAGCGAACCACCACGAGAAAAAATGGCTACCGACATCAAGCGTATCGCGGCGATCATCGCCGCCGAAATTAATGCCCGCCCTGAACAGGCGGCGGCCGCCATCGGCTTGCTCGACGAGGGGGCGACGGTGCCGTTCGTGGCACGCTACCGCAAGGAGGTCACCGGCGGACTGGACGATACCCAGCTTCGCCTGCTCGACGAGCGGCTCGCCTATCTGCGCGAACTGGACGCTCGGCGCGACACCATTCTTTCTTCCATCCGCGAGCAGGGCAAGCTGACGGAGGATCTGGAGGCGAAGATCGCGGCGGCGGCGACCAAGGCCGAGCTTGAGGATATTTATCTCCCCTACAAGCCCAAACACCGGACCAAGGCCGAAATCGCGCGCGAGTGCGGGCTTGGGCCGTTGGCGGAAGCGATTCTTTCGGACCGCGCGGCGGTTCCGGCGGATTTGGCGGCCGCCTACCTCACGGACGACGTGCCGGATGTGAAAGCGGCGCTGGAGGGCGCGCGCGACATTCTTTCCGAGCAATTCGCCGAAAACGCCGATCTGGTGGGCAAGCTGCGAACCTATATGAAGGATCACGCCTTCCTGCGCTCGCGTGCCGTCGACGGCAAGCAGGAGGCGGGGGCCAAATTTTCCGATTATTTCGACCATGCCGAGCGCTGGGCGACAGTTGCCGGCCACCGGGCATTGGCAATGCTGCGCGGCCGCAATGAGGAATTCCTGTCGCTCGATATCGAGGTCGACGCGGACGACGCGTCGCCGGTCAAGCCCGTGGAAAGGACGATCGCCAACACCTATGCGATCGGCCAGCAATTACCCGGCGACCGTTGGTTGATGGAGGTCGTCGGCTGGACATGGCGGGTCAAGCTTTCGCTGCACCTGACGCTCGACCTGATGCGCGACCTGCGCGAGCGCGCCGAGGAGGAGGCAATCCACGTCTTCGCCCGCAATCTGAAGGATCTTCTGCTGGCGGCACCTGCCGGATCGCGGCCGACGATGGGGCTCGACCCCGGCATCCGCACCGGCGTCAAGGTGGCGGTGGTGGACGGCACCGGCAAGGTGGTGGCGACGACGACGGTCTATCCGTTTCCGCCGAAGAACGACGTGCGCAGCGCGCAGGCCGAACTGGCCAAACTCATCCGGCTACATAGGGTCGAACTCATCTCCATCGGCAACGGCACCGGCAGCCGCGAGACGGAAAAGCTGGTCGCCGAGATGCTGGCCGACATGCCGTTCGACGCCGGCGCGAAGAAACCGACCAAGGTTATCGTCAGCGAGGCGGGCGCTTCGGTCTATTCGGCGTCGGCGACGGCCGCGGCCGAATTCCCCGATCTCGACGTGTCGCTGCGCGGAGCCGTTTCCATCGCGCGGCGCTTGCAGGATCCGTTGGCCGAACTGGTTAAGATCGAGCCGAAATCCATCGGCGTCGGCCAATACCAGCACGATGTCGACCAGTATCGGCTTGGCCGTTCGCTGGAGGCGGTGGTGGAGGATGCGGTGAACGCGGTCGGCGTCGATCTCAACACGGCCTCCGCGCCGCTACTGGCGCGTGTTTCCGGCCTTGGCGCCTCGCTGGCGGAGGCGATCGTTGCGCATCGCGATGCGACAGGACCGTTCTCCAGCCGCCGCGAATTGCTGAAGGTGGCAAGGCTCGGGCCGCGCGCCTTCGAGCAGAGCGCCGGCTTTTTGCGCATCCGTGACGGAGCCGAGCCGCTCGATGCCTCGTCCGTGCACCCTGAAGCCTATGGCGTGGCGAAAAAGATCGTCGCCGCCTGCGGTCGCGATGTGCGCGCGCTGATGGGTGACGGCGCTGCCCTGAAGGCGCTCGATCCGCGCGTGTTCGTGGACGAGCGCTTCGGCCTGCCGACGGTGCGCGACATCATCGCCGAGCTGGAAAAGCCCGGCCGCGACCCGCGCCCCGGTTTCAAGACGGCGACTTTTGCCGAAGGCGTGGACGACATCAAGGATTTGAAGCCGGGCATGCTGCTGGAAGGTACCGTCACCAATGTCGCCGCGTTCGGCGCGTTCGTGGATATCGGCGTGCATCAGGACGGGCTGGTGCATGTTTCGCAACTGGCCGACCGTTTCGTCAAGGACGCGCACGAGGTGGTGAAGGCCGGCGATGTGGTGAAAGTGCGGGTGGTCGAGGTCGACATCAAGCGCAAGCGCATCGGCCTTTCCATGCGCAAGGATGGCGGCGGCGAACCCGCGCCACGCGAAGACGCCGGCAGGCACCGCGCGGCGCCTGTCTCCCGCCAGCTGGAGCGGCCGGCTTCGCAGGGTGCTTTCGGGGCGGCCCTGGCCGAAGCCATGAAGCGCAAGTGACTGGCCTGAATGCTCCGCGTCCGGGTTTGGTCCAGCGCGGGGTTTCGTTTGATTTTATCGGGCCGGCGATGGATAAGACGGCCTGTTGAACAAGTATGGAGACCTCGCCTATGGCCGCCGACAAAAATGCCTTCGTCTGGGACGATCCTTTCCTGATCGAGGACCAGCTTTCGGAGGATGAGCGGATGATCCGCGACGCGGCGGCGGCCTTCGCCGCCGACAAGCTCGCGCCGCGCGTCGAGGAAGCCTATCTCAACGAGGCGAGCGATCCCGGCATCTTTCGCGAGATGGGCGATGCGGGCCTGCTCGGGGTTACCGTGCCGGAAGAATATGGTGGCCTCGGCGCCAACTACGTCACCTACGGACTGATCGCGCGCGAGGTGGAGAAAATCGATTCCGGCTATCGTTCGATGATGAGCGTGCAATCGTCGCTGGTCATGTTCCCGATCCATGCCTACGGCTCAGAAGAACAGCGCAAGAAATATCTGCCGAAGCTTGCTTCCGGCGAATGGATCGGCTGTTTCGGGCTGACCGAACCGGATGCCGGCTCCGATCCGGGCGGCATGAAGACGCGGGCCGAAAAGACCGCCGGCGGCTACCGCATTTCCGGCTCGAAGATGTGGATTTCCAACGCCCCGCTTGCCGACGTGTTCGTGATCTGGGCGAAGCTGAAGGGCGAGGACGGCAAGGACGCCATTCGCGGCTTCGTGCTGGAAAAAGGCATGAAGGGGCTTTCCGCGCCCAAGATCGGCGGTAAGCTTTCGCTGCGCGCCTCGATCACCGGCGAAGTGGTGATGGAAGGCGTCGAGGTCGGCGAGGACGCATTGCTGCCCAACGTGTCGGGCCTGAAGGGGCCGTTCGGCTGTCTCAACCGCGCCCGCTACGGCATTTCCTGGGGCGCGATGGGAGCGGCGGAAGATTGCTGGCACCGTGCCCGCCAATACGGGCTCGACCGCAAACAGTTCGGCAAGCCGCTGGCCCAGACCCAGCTTTTCCAGAAGAAGCTCGCCGACATGCAGACGGAGATCGCGCTTGGCCTGCAGGGCTCGCTTCGCGTCGGGCGGCTGATGGATGCGGGCAAAATGGCGCCGGAAATGATCTCCATCGTCAAGCGCAACAATTGCGGCAAGGCGCTGGATATCGCGCGGCAGGCGCGCGACATGCATGGCGGCAACGGCATCCAGATCGGCTACCACGTCATGCGCCACGCGCAGAATCTGGAAACCGTCAACACCTATGAGGGCACGCACGACGTCCATGCGCTGATCCTCGGGCGTGCCCAGACCGGCCTGCAGGCGTTTTTCTGAGAACTGAGGGATAGAGTCGCAAGGCGGCTTTATCCCCTTGGTTTCACTCCGGAATTTTTCGGAGCGATGGCAGACTATTCGTTGATAAGAAGATTCCGGATTGCCTGCCATTCCCTTGTTTTTACGATAAAATCGGAGCCCGTTGCCTTCGCCTCGGTGAAATGCCGCCGCAAGGCGTAATTTTTGTCGACGCGCTGTCGGGTTCGCTCGTACTCTTTCGTCCTTTGACAGAAGAAAAGGACGAACGATGCTCTACGCCATCCTTTGCTACGCTTCCGAAGATGTCGTCACCGGCTGGTCCAAGGCCGAGGACGATGCCGTCATGGAAAAGCTTGCCGTCGTGCAGGAAAAATACGCCAAGGCGGGCAAGCTCGGGCCGGTGGCGAGGCTTTTGCCGACTACGGCCGCCACGACGTTGCGCAAGGTCCGGGGCGAATCCGTCGTCATCGACGGGCCGTTCGCCGAAACCAAGGAGCAGTTCCTCGGTTTCTACACGCTCGAATGCGATCATCTCGACGAGGCGATCGAGTTCGCCCGCGAACTGTCGGCGGTCAATCCCAGCGGCGGTTCGTACGAGATCAGGCCTGTCGGCCGCTTCAACCGGGTGAACCTTTCCGCATGACCGACCCGAACTGGATCGCTTCCGCCCTCAACGCCGCCCGTCCGCAGGCGGTGGCGGCGCTGCTGCGCTATTTTCGCGATCTCGATACGGCCGAGGAGGCGTTTCAGGACGCCTGCCTGCGCGCCCTGAAGAACTGGCCGCAGAACGGCCCGCCGCGCGACCCTGCCGCATGGCTGATCTTCGTCGGCCGCAACAGCGGCATCGATGCCATCCGCAAACGCTCGAAGCAGGCGCCGATGCCGGCGGAGGAACTGGTTTCCGATCTCGAGGACACCGAGAGCGACATGGCCGAGCGGCTGGACGGTGCGCATTACCGCGACGACATCCTTCGCCTGCTGTTTATCTGCTGCCACCCGGACCTGCCGCCGACGCAGCAGATCGCGGTTGCGCTGCGCATCGTCTCCGGCCTCTCCGTCAAGCAGATCGCGCGCGCTTTTCTCGTCGGCGAAAGCGCGATGGAACAGCGCATCACCCGCGCCAAGGCCCGTATCGCAGAAGCGGGCGTCGCTTTTGAGACGCCGGGTCCGGTCGAGCGTTCGGAGCGGCTGGCGGCGGTCGCTGCCATGATCTACCTGGTTTTCAACGAAGGCTATTCGGCGGGCAGCGGGGAAGCGGGCCAGCGCGCACCGCTCTGCGACGAGGCGATCCGGCTGGCCCGGCTTTTGCTGCGGCTCTTCCAGACCGAGCCAGAAATCATGGGGCTCACCGCCCTTATGATGCTCCAGCATGCGCGCACGCCGGCGCGGTTCGATGCCGACGGCGAGATCGTGCTTCTGGAGGACCAGGATCGCAACCTGTGGAACGCCAAGATGATCGGCGAGGGGCTGGCGCTGGTCGACAAGGCGCTTCGCCATGCCAAGCCCGGCCCCTATCAGGTGCAGGCGGCAATCGCGGCACTTCACGCGCGGGCAGCGAAGCCCGAAGATACCGACTGGCAGGAAATCGATCAGCTCTATGGCCTGCTCGAACGGTTGCAGCCGTCACCTGTCGTCACCCTCAATCGGGCCGTCGCCGTGGCCAAGGTGCGTGGGGCGGAAGCCGCGCTTGCCACGATCGAACCGCTGGAGGAGAGGCTGTCGGGCTATTTCCATTTCTTCGGCCTCAAGGGCGGGCTCCTGGTGCAGCTTGGCCGCAACGAGGAGGCGCGCGTCGCCTTCGACCGGGCCATCGCGCTTGCCAATACGGCAGCCGAAGCCGCCCACATCCGCATGCATATCGACCGGCTGATGAAGAACGGCGCGCCGCCCAAAGGCGGCAAGGTCACGGCCTGACCGGCCATGGCGGGTGGAGCAGCGTTCGCTCCGTCTGGCACAACGATCTGTGCTGCTTAGCCGTTGGTTGGCGGGGTGGCGGAATTCATCCGAAACGGGTAATGCCTTCGCCATGATGCTTGGCGGGCCAGCGTTCGTCGGGTCAAATGGATCGAAGGAAACGAAAATGACGATTGCGAAGGAAACCGCCGAACTTCTGGCAAAGCTGGGCGTTGCCGGTGACACGCTTGCCGGCGGCGATCTTGCGGTGTCGAGCCCGGTGACGGGCGAGAAGATCGCGGCGCTGAAGACGATTTCGCCCGCCGATGCGGGCAAGGCCATCGATGCCGCGCATGAGGCGTTCAAGGCGTGGCGGCTGGTGCCGGGTCCGAGGCGCGGCGAACTGGTGCGGCTGCTTGGCGAGGAACTGCGTGCGCACAAGGCCGAACTCGGCCGGCTGGTGTCGATAGAGGTGGGAAAAATCCCGTCCGAAGGACTGGGCGAAGTGCAGGAGATGATCGACATCTGCGATTTCGCCGTCGGCCTGTCGCGGCAACTCTACGGCCTTACCATCGCCACCGAGCGCCCCGGCCACCGCATGATGGAAACGTGGCATCCGCTCGGCGTCGTCGGCGTCATTTCGGCCTTCAATTTCCCCGTCGCGGTGTGGTCGTGGAATACGGCGCTGGCGCTGGTGTGCGGCGACGCGGTGGTGTGGAAGCCATCGGAAAAGACGCCGCTGACGGCGCTTGCCAGCGCGGCGATTTTCGCCCGCGCGGTCGAGCGCTTCGGCAAGGATGCACCGGCAAACCTGCTTACCGTGCTGGTCGGCGACCGCGCCGCCGGCGAGGTGCTGGTCGATCATCCCAAGGTAGCGCTGGTGTCGGCCACCGGCTCTACCCGCATGGGCCGCGAGGTCGGGCCGAGGCTGGCCAAACGCTTCGCCCGCGCGGTGCTGGAACTCGGCGGCAACAATGCCGGCATCGTCTGCCCGTCGGCCGATCTCGACATGGCGCTGCGCGCCATCGCCTTCGGCGCCATGGGCACCGCAGGCCAGCGCTGCACGACGCTGCGTCGCCTGTTCGTGCACGACAGCGTCTACGACCAGCTCGTGCCGCGGCTGAAGAAGGCCTATCAGAGCGTGTCGGTCGGCAACCCGCTGGAGACGTCCTCGCTGGTCGGGCCGCTGATCGACAAGCAGGCCTTCGACAACATGCAAAAGGCGCTTTCGGAAGCTACCGCCCATGGCGGCAAGGTGACCGGCGGCGAGCGCGTCGAAAACGGCCACAAGGATGCCTATTACGTGCATCCGGCGCTGGTCGAGATGCCGAAGCAGGTATCTCCGGTGACGGAAGAAACCTTCGCGCCGATCCTCTATGTGATGAAATATTCCGATTTCGACACAGCACTTGGCGACCATAACGCGGTGGGGGCAGGGCTTTCGTCCTCGATCTTCACGCGCGACATCCAGGAATCGGAGCGTTTTCTCGGCGCCAACGGGTCCGACTGCGGCATCGCCAACGTCAACATCGGCACCTCTGGCGCCGAGATCGGCGGGGCGTTTGGCGGCGAGAAGGAAACCGGCGGCGGCCGCGAATCCGGCTCGGACGCGTGGAAGGCCTATATGCGCCGCGCCACCAACACCATCAACTACTCCAAGGAACTGCCGTTGGCGCAGGGTGTCTCGTTCGACATCGAATAAGGTTTTTTGACGGGCAATAACAAAGGGCGCGGTGTTGAAACCGCGCCCTTTTCCGTTCCGGCAGGGACCGCCCTTACTTCGACTGCGCAACGATCTCGCGCAGCGCCTCGCCGAAGCGGCGAACCTCTTCAATCGTGTTGTAGTGTACCAGCGAGGCGCGCACCGCGCCGCTGTCCATGGAAAGGTTCAGCCGCTTCATCAGACGTGGCGCATACATGTGGCCGTCGCGGATGCCGATGTCGCGCTCGGCCATTTCCTCGACCACGGTCTTCGGCGCGACACCCGGCACGTTGAAGCAGAAGGTCGGCACTCGCTCGTTGATCCGTGCTTCGTCGGAAACGCCGTAGACGACGGCGCCAGCGCTCTTCAGTTCCTTCAGCATGGCGCGCGCCAGGTGCAGTTCGTGCGAGCGGATCGCCGCCATGCCGGCAGCGATGTTTTCGCGGCGCGAGCGGTTGTTTTCGGGCGCGAGGTTGCGGCCGACCAGTTCGAGATACTTTACCGCCGCGTCCATGCCGGAAACGTTTTCGTAAGTGAAGGTGCCGACCTCGATCTTGTGCGGCGGTTCGTTGGGAATGAAGTCTTCCTTGAAGGTGGGCAGGCGTTTCAGCGTTTCGAAGCGGCCCCACAGGAAACCCATATGCGGTGAGAAGTTCTTGTAACCGGAGCAGACGAGATAGTCGCAGTCCCACGCCTGCACGTCGATGAGGCCGTGCGGGCCGTAATGCACGCAGTCGAGGAACACTTCCGCACCCGCCGCATGGGCGATTTTCGAGACCTCGGCGACGTCGACGATGGAGCCGATGGCGTGCGCCGTCACCGTGCAGGCGACGAGGCGCGTTTTCTCCGACACGAGCGGCTTCAGATCGTCGGTGTGGAGGTTGCCGTCCTCGCGCATGCGCCACCATTTGAAGGTTGCCCCAAACGGCTCCAGCGCCAGCCAGGTGGCGATGTTGGCGTCGTGGTCCATGTCGGTGATGATGATCTCGCTACGCTTGGACAGCATCTGGCCGATGCCGAGGCTGACGAGGCGGATGAACGAGGTGGCGTTCATGCCGAAGCAGATTTCGGCGGGGTCATAAGCGTTGATCAGCAGCGCCACGCTTTCGCGGGCATCGGCGATCGACTTGTCGAGGGCGACGCCGCGGGGATAGCGGCCGCCGCGCTGCATGTTGTGGGAAACGAGATGATTGGTGACGGCATCGAGCACGCTTTGCGGGATCTGCGCGCCGGCGGCGTTGTCCATGAAGACGAAGTCGCCGGCCCTTTGCAGCGCCGGAAACAGCGAACGGATTTTATCGACCGGGAAGCTGTCGGCGGCGTTATCCTGCGCCTTCGGGGTTTGATGCTGGTTCACGGTCGTATCCTTTCCTTGCATTGGTACTTCACTGTGCGAACTGGTCCTTGCTGCGGGTTTCGAGGTAGCCGACGAGGCGTACCAGCGGCCACAATATGGCAAGGTAGATGATGGCCGCGCCGATCAGTGGGGTCGGGTTGGCCATCATCGCCTGCGCGTCGGTCGCCTGCTTGAGCAGGTCGGGCATGGCGACGACGGAGGCCAGCGCGGTATCCTTGAACACCGATACGCAGTTGCTGGTCAGCGGCGGGATGACGACGCGGATCGCCTGCGGCAGGATCACCTTGCGCATGGAAAGCCAGAACGGCAGGCCGAGCGTCGCCGCCGCCTCGAACTGGCCCTTCGGGATGTTCTCGATGCCGGCGCGGCAGACTTCGGCGGTAAAGGCCGCGAACACCAGCGACAGCGCCAGCGCGGCGGAAGCGAAGGAAGACAGACGGATGCCGACGAAGGGCAGCGCGTAATAGATCAGGATCAGCACCACCAGGATCGGCAGCGCGCGAAAGATGTCGATATAGGCGGTGGCGAGCCGCCTGAGCGGCTTCGGTGCGTAAAGCCGCATCAGGCAGATGGCAAGGCCGGCGACGGCGCCGAAGACGATGGCCGCGATGCCGAGCAGGATCGTGTTGCCTAGTCCCCGGATGAGGATCGGAAACGACCGCACCAGAACCGGCCAGTTGAAGAACGTATCGATCAGTTCCATGGGCGGGGCCTTGTTGGAGCCGGTCTGTAAGAGGGAAGGGCGCCGGCGCCAGTGGCGGTCGGCGCCCCGTTAGCGGCTATTTCGCCTGGGGGATTTCGCCGGGCGTCACGGTCGAAGTGCCGGCTTCGGGATCGACGCCGAACCATTTCTTGTGGATCGCAGCCATGGTCCCGTCCTTCTTCATCGCGGTGATGGCGTCGTTGACCTTTTCGAGCAGCGGATGGCCCTTCCTGGTCATCATGGCGAAGCGTTCGCCGGTCGGGATGCGGACCAGGATTTTCAGCGCCGGCATCTGCTTGATGGCGAACTGGAAGCCGGCCAGTTCGCCGGCGCCGCCGTCGACACGGCCGTTCTGCACGTCGAGCAGCAGGTCTTGCTGGGCGTTGTAGCTCTTGACGTCGGCGACGCCGAGCTTCCCGGCGTTTTCTTTCATGTAGGCATCGCCGGTCGAGCCGGCGATGACGCCGATGGTCTTGCCCTTGAGGTCGTCGAGCGACTTGATGGGCGAGTCGGTCTTGCCGACGATGGTGCCGTCGCTGTCGTAGTAGGCCTGCGTGAAGGCCTGGTTCTGCAAGCGCTCATTGGTGATCGAGATCGACGAGACGGCGAAATCGATGCGGCCCGACGCGGTTGCCGCAAACAGCGCCTGGAAGCCGAGATCCTGGAACTCGACCTCGTCGTCGAGGCGCTTGGCGACATCGTTGGCAACGTCGATCTCGAAGCCTTCGAAGCTTCCCGAATCGGTCTTGTATTCCCACGGCGGGTTGGCCGGATAGGCACCCACCACGATCTTGTCGGCAAAGGCGGGCGCAGCGAAAGCCACTCCCGCGGCGATCATGACGCCAATCAGTCCAAGACGTTTCAGCATGTTCTCTCCCTGTGGTTCGGCGGCTCTGTTATGTGTGCCGTTTGCTTTCGCCCCTTCCGCCTTCTCCCGAGGCTACAGGCGGGGCGGGGCCTGTCGTTAAGAAGCGCGTCGCTCCTTCCAGCCGATCAGCCCCTGCAGGCTGGCGAGCAGCAGGTCGATGGAGGCGTCGTCGGTGACCGGGCCGGGCGACAGCCTGAGCGTCGAACCGCGCGCGTCGCAGTAAAGGTTTTTCGCACGCAATGCCGCGATGACAGCTGCGGAATCGAGTCCCGCCGGCAGGCCCAGCATGATGCTGCCGCCGCGCTTGCCGGCATCAAGCGGCGAGCGCACCGCCCAGCCGTTTTCCAGCGCGTGCCCGATGATTTTTTCGCTCATGGCGTGGTTTTGCGTAGTAATGGCGTCGACGCCTGTGTGCAGGACCCAGTCGAGGCCGGGCTGCGAAGCGATGCTGGCAAGGATTGCCGGGGTGCCGTGGTCGAAACGGCGCGCATCGGCGGCATAGGCGAAGCGATCGAGGTCCCACGAGAACGGATTTTCCTGGCTGAACCAGCCGCGCAATTCGGGCTGGCAGGCGCGCAGCAAATCGGGGGCGATTTGCAGGATGCCGGCGCCGGAGGCGCCGCACAGCCATTTCAGCGAGGTCGAGACGACGAAATCGACGGGCGTGGCGGTGACGGAAAAGGGCGCCACGCCGATGCCTTGCGTGACATCGACGCCGACCAGCGAACCCACTTTCCTGCCATGCGCCGCAAGCCGCGCCACGTCGCAGCGGTGGGAAGCCGTGGAAGTGACGAAGGTCAGCAAGGCTAGCCCGACGTCTTCCTGCCAGCGGGCGAGAAAATCCTCATCGCGCACCCAGCTTTCGCCGGGTCGCAGCGGCACGGTATCGAGCGTGAAGCCGAAGCGGCCGGCAAGGCCGGCAAGAAGGAAGTGCAGGCTCGGAAAGCAATCGCCGGCAACCAGCAGGCGTTTTCCCGCCAGCCGCTCGCGCGGCAGGCCGCCGATCAGGCTGTAGAGCGCCGCCGTCACGTTCTCGGCGGTGGTGAGCGTGCCTTCGGGCGCGTCGATCAGTCGGCGCCAGCCGTCGATGAAGCGCTGGCGCGCGGCCAGCGCTGCCGGCCACTGGCCGTCGTCCTCGGCCGACCATGTCGCGGAAAAATCGGACAAAGCGGCGGCCATGCGTTCGGCCTTGCCGGGAAACGTGCCGATCGAATGATAGAGAAAATAGCCGGACATGCCGCGGTTCCGTTTTTTGTGATCATGTGATCACAAAATGGGGAGAGGATCAACCGGCGATGCGCATGGGCATGGAATTATCGCGACGATGTAAGCGGTTTGGCGTCGTGGGCCGGCCGGTTTGACACCGCCGGTGGACGAGTGTGGCCGGTCGCCGCCGGTGAGACGGGCTTCAGCCCCTGCCGAAAGTAGAAAAATCGATCGACTTCGGCTCGGGGACGTCCGGACAGAGCGGGCGCAAGGTTTCCTGCGTCGTCCCTATATCGGTGACGACCTCGTCGCGGGCGCGCGCGAAATCGCGATCTCTCAGCGCGGCGATGATGGCGGTATGCCGTCCCGACGGTTCCATCGTTCCGGCGCGCATCGAGGGCGCGACGTGGTTGGAAAGCAGGCGCATATAGGGGCCGAAGCGCAGCCAGAGCGTCTCGATCAACTGGAAAAGCACGTCGGAACCGGAGGCGCGGTAGATGGTGAAGTGGAATTGCTGGTTCTTGGAAATCAGTTCGTAGATGCTGTCGTTTCGCCCGATCACCTGTTGATCGGCGGTAATTTCTTCGAGCGCGGCGATGTCGGCGGCGCTCAGGCGCGGTGCGCCGAGTTCCGCCGCCAGCCCTTCGACGGCGATGCGCGCCCGGCACAGATCGTCGAGCCTTGCGCGGGTGACGACGGGCACGCAGGCGGAGCCGTTTTGCGAAATCTCCAGCGCGTTTTCGGCGGCGAGCCGGCGCAGCGCCTCGCGCACCGGCATGTTCGAGGTGCCGAAAGCCTCGGCCAGCGAGGCGATGGTGAGCGTTTGCGCCGGATCGAAGCTGCCGATCATCAGCGCATGGCGAAGCTGCTGGTATACGCCGTCCTGGACGGTCGTGCGCCCCGACACCGGTTCAAATCCCAGCCCCAATTTCGCCTCGCTTCCCTTGCCACCCCGAATATGAGAAATCGGAGCACGTACCCGTTCCGTGAAACTGCACGGTTTGATCATCTGATCACAAAATCATCGAGTGGCCAAGCGGTTGGTGTGGATGGTCCGCTTCCACGCCTGATGGATGCCCGGCGGCCAAGCATCTGGCGTGCCGATAAAAGGCGGCGGCAGTGCCGTGGGACGAGTGCGGTGCGCGCTCTCCCGGCGTCATCCCCAGGCGATCGGAACGCAGTTCCGTGAGACGCGGAATCCAGTTCACTACGCTGCCGGATAGAGCGCGAGGGCACTGACAGCGGCCGGCCATCGGCATCGCGCTCTGAATCCCGGATAGCCCACCTCGTCGCCGGCGCTCCGGCGCAGGCTTGCGGGATGACGATGGAAAGGGTGGCGCTTTCTCCTCCAAAAAACCGCGCCTTATGTGGACAGGAAAAAAATCTATCCACGTTCTTTGCAGCTCTCGCATAATCCTTGTCATCTCCCTCGCGGGAACACGGGTCATGAACCGGATGAGCGTGGAGGGGACGGTGCCGGGTCGGTTGCACTACGGTGGTGCGGCTGGGTGATGAGCCCTCAGATCCGGGCCTCGACCAAGGCTTGCGGCTAAGGCGATGCTCCCTGTGGGGAGGCAAGAACACCGGCGGGGCACGAGGTTCGCGCCACGTAATAATAAATCAGAGGCTCGGCCTCGCGCCCCGCTTCCCAACTCCTCGGCAAGAGGAGCGTTCTTTGACAATGGCCAGACGGCGAATGCCGGGCGTGGCAACGAAGATGCGTATCCCGCGGTTTCAGTCCGGGATCACGGCGATCGCCTGGATTTCGATCTTGGCGCGATCCTCCACCAGCGCCGCCACCTGCATGGCGGCCATGGCCGGAAAGTTTCGGCCAATAACCTCGCGGTAGGCCTGGCCGATGCCCTTGAGGTTGGCGAGATATTCCGTCTTGTCGACAAAATACCAGGTCATCGAAGTGATGTGCTGCGGGCCGGCACCGGCCTCGGCGAGAATGGCCACGATGTTTTCCAGCGTCTGGCGCACCTGCCCGGCAAAATCATCGGTTTCGAACTGGCACTGCCCGTTCCAGCCGATCTGGCCGCCGACATAGACCTGACGCCCGCGCGCGGCGATGCCGTTGGAATAACCGACGGGCTTGGCCCAGCCTTCGGGTTGCAGGATGTCAAACATGGAATCCCCCTGATGATTTCGTGCCGGGTCGCGTCATCGTGTGCCAAGAACCTGCCTGGCGATCACAACCTTCTGTACGTCGGACGCGCCCTCGTAGATGCGCAACGCGCGGATTTCGCGGTAGAGGCTTTCCACGACGTGGCCCTTGCGGACGCCGTCGCCGCCGTGCAGTTGCACCGCCTTGTCGATCACCGCCTGCGCGCGATCGGTGGCATAAAGCTTGGCCATCGCCGCCTCGCGGGTAACGCGGGCTGCGCCCGAGTCCTTGGCCCAGGCGGCGCGGTAGACAAGCAGGGCGGCGGCGTCGACGTCGAGCGCCATGTCGGCGATGTGGCCCTGCACCATTTGCAGTTCGGCCATCGGCGCGCCGAACAATTTTCTTTCCGCCACCCGCTTGAGGCTTTCATCCAGTGCGCGGCGGGCAAAGCCGAGGGCTGCCGCGCCCACCGTCGAGCGGAACACGTCGAGCACCGACATGGCGATGCGGAAGCCGCCGCCCGGCTGGCCGATCAGGGCGGAAGCCGGCACGCGCACCCGCTCGAACGACAGGCGGGCGAGCGGATGCGGGGCGATCACTTCAAGGCGTTCGGTAATGGCAAGGCCGGTGGCGTCGGCGGGGACCAGAAAGGCGGAAAGGCCCTTGGCGCCGGGCGCTTCTCCGGTGCGGGCAAAGACGACGTAGAAATCGGCGATGCCGCCGTTGGAAATCCAGGTTTTCTCGCCGCTGAGGACGTAATGCCCGCCATCCGGCGTCGCGGTCATGTCCATGTTGGCGACATCCGAGCCGGAGCGCGGCTCCGACAGGGCAAACGCCGCGATGGCTTTGCCGGCACGGGTCTTTTCCAGCCACCGCTGTTGATCGGGCGTGCCGAAAAGGCTGAGCGCGCCGGTGCCGAGACCCTGCATGGCGAAGGCGAAATCGGCCAACCCGTCATGACGCGCCAGCGTTTCGCGGGCGATGCACAGCGTGCGCACGTCGAGCGGCGCGGGGTTTGCCGTGTCGATCGCAGTCGGCTTCAGCCAGCCGTCTCGGCCGAGTTTCGCCACCAGTTCGCGGCAGGCGGCATCGACGTCGTCATGGGCGACGGGCAGGTTTTTCGCGCACCACGCCTCAAGGTTTTCGGCGAAGGCGCGGTGGCGCTCCTCGAAGAACGGCCAGGAAAGGAAGGAGCGGTCAGGCATCAGTTCCCCTCGAACACCGGCTTCTGTTTTTCGACGAAGGCGCGGTAGGCGCGTTCGAAA
This sequence comes from Mesorhizobium sp., assembly GCA_049647745.1. Taxonomy (GTDB): domain Bacteria; phylum Pseudomonadota; class Alphaproteobacteria; order Rhizobiales; family Rhizobiaceae; genus Mesorhizobium. The sequence continues at coordinate 1,908 of JBARYG010000012.1, read as the reverse complement.
TCGCGGGTCTGCATGCAGATCGCCTGCGCCTGCGCCTCGGCCTCGATCGCCTGGTCGAGGCCCATCGACCATTCCTGGTTGAGCTGCGTCTTGGTAATGGAATGGGCAAAGGTCGGACCGGCAACGATGCGGCGGGCCATGTCGAGCGCGTCGGCTTCCAGTGCGTCGGCCGCCACCAGTCGGTTGTAAAAACCCCAGCGCTCGCCTTCTTCGGCGCTCATGGAACGGCCGGTGTAGAGCAGTTCGGCGGCGCGGCCCTGGCCGATGATGCGGGGCAGGATGGCGCAGGCGCCCATGTCGCAGCCGGCAAGGCCGACGCGGGTGAACAGGAAGGCGGTTTTCGCTTCCGGCGTGGCGATGCGGATATCGGAAGCCATGGCGATGATGGCGCCGGCGCCGACCGCGACCCCGTCGACCGCCGAAATGATCGGCTTGCCGCAATTGAGCATCGCCTTGACGAAGTCGCCGGTCATGCGCGTGAAGGCGAGAAGCTGCTTCATCTCCATGCCGACCAGCGGGCCGATGATGTCGTGGACATCGCCGCCGGAGCAGAAATTGCCGCCGTTGGGCAAGAACACCACGGCATCGACGTCGCCGGCATAGACAAGATCGCGAAAGGTGTCGCGAAGTTCGGCATAGCTTTCGAAGGTCAGCGGGTTCTTACGCTCCGGCCGGTCGAGCCGGATGCAGGCGATGCGGTCTTCGACCTGCCAGAGAAAATGCTTCGGCTTCAGCGTTGCCATTTTCGTGGTCATTCGTGTCCCTCCCAATTGCTGCGGAAGGCCTTCAGCATGCCGCTCAGGCGGCGCGCGTCGTCCTCGCCGACATGGCTGAGCAGTTCGTTGATCCAGCTTTCGTGGGCTGTCGCGATGCGGGCAAAGGTCCTGGTGCCGGCTTCGGTCAGCCGCACCATCGAGGTGCGGCGGTCGCCGTTGCGGCGCGCGCGGGTTACCAACCCTTCGGAGACCAGCCGGTCGACGATGCCGGTGACGTTGCCGTTGGAAACGAGCAGGAAGCGCGACAGGTCACTCATCAGCATGCCGTCCGGGGCGCGGTAAAGGGCTGCCATTACGTCGAAGCGCGGTAGCGTCGTGTCGAATTCGCGTTTCAGCCGCTCGCGCAATTCGGCCTCGATGCTGCGTGAACAGCGCAGTAGGCGCACCCACAGCCGCAGCCGGTCCTTGCCGTCGCCTGTGGCACCGGGAGCGGGGAGTGGGGCGGCTACCATGTCTCGCCCCCCGAAACCGAAATCGTCTGGCCGGTGATGGCGGCGGCGGCTTCCGAGCAGAGCCACAAAACGCTGGCGGCCACTTCTTCCGGCTGGATGAAGCGCCCTTGCGGGTTGGTCGAAACGAGGCTTTCGCGCGCTTCGGCGGCGGATCGGCCGGTCTTTTCGGTGATGCGGGCGACGGATTCTTCGAGCATGTCGGTTTCGACAAAACCCGGACAGACCGCATTCACGGTGATGCCGGTGCGGGCGTTCTCAGTGGCGAGCGCCCGCATCAGGCCGATCACGCCGTGCTTGGCGGCGACGTAGGGCGCGACATAGGCATAGCCCTTGAGGCCGGCGGTGGAGGCGATGAAGACGATGCGGCCGGTCTTACGCGCTGCCATGCCGGCAAGCGCCGGCTTCACCGTCAGGAAGGCGCCGGTGAGGTTGACGGCAAGCGTGTGCTGCCAGTCGGAGAGCGTGGTGCGGGCAGCCGGCGCGCTGCCGGCCATGCCGGCATTGGCGATCACGATATCGACGGGGCCGCGCGCCGCCTGCGCTTTTTCGTAAAGGGCGATCATCGCCGCTTCATCGGTGACGTCGGCGGCGATGGCGAGAATGCGGGAATTTTCTCTCGCAACCTCGACCAGCGCGGCCTGCCGCCGCCCGCAGATGGTCACGTCGATGCCGGCTTGCGC
>JBARYG010000011.1:0-10196 GCA_049647745.1 Mesorhizobium sp. | reverse complement strand
CGATGGAAGCCGTCGACGGTGTAGGCCGGCGCTTCGGCGGAAGCGGGATGCGGCATGAGGCTTATCCTCTCCGCATCTCGTGGCCTATCCCGGCATCGGTGAGGATGCGCCGTGCTTCGTCGGCACGGCTTGCGTCGATCATGACGCGCCGGGGCAGGATGCCGAGCGAGCCGTCCATCACGCTCATGTTCTGGTCGGCGACGAAACAGCCGATGCCGGCGTCGCGCATCAGCGATTCGACGAAGGAGATCACGACGACGTCGTTGGTGCGGATGAGTTCGATCATGGCGCCAAACTCGCAGTTTGCCGGGGCAATGTAAATGTCGGCTACAGGGGGTCACCGCCGCTCGAAAAGGGCTTTCAGCCGCTCGATATCCACGTCGGACCAACCCTTCACGTCCGTCACCGCGACCCACGCGTCGATGTAGTGCTCGGGCGCGTAGACATGGCCGTGGCCCATCGGAACCGTGGTGGCCATGGCCAGGTCGACCAGTTCCTGCAGGAAACTGACGACCGGATACCAGCGCAGTTCCGGCGAGACGTCCGGCCCGCGCGGCTTCGCCATCCATGGTGGCGCGCGATAGAACGACAGCGGGTCGAAAAAGGTGATCGAATCGCTCGCGTACTGGAGATAGACGACCCGCATCGGTCCCCAATGCGCGCCGGGAATATCCAGTGCATTCCGCTGGCTGGTAAAGCGGACATACGAACCGTCCCTGAAGCGCGGCAGCCAGAACGGCGAGCCTTCGTTGCGCTGGCTGGTGAGCGAATGCCAGATGCTGCTGGGGAAGGGCGGGCCGCTCAACAGTACTCCTTGATAGGGATCGCCCAGCACTTCGAACAGTTCGTTCGACCGTTCCGTGTTCATGGCGCCGAGGCTGAGGCCGTAAAGGTAAAGTTTCGGCCGATGGTCCTTCGGCAGGCTCGTCCAGTAGCCATAGACCTCGTGGAAAAGCGCGCGCGAGGTTTCTCCGCCATAGCCGGGTTCGACGAGCAGCGACAGCCAGCTGGCCAGGTAGGAGTATTGAACGGCGACGCGGGCCACGTCGCCGCCGTGTAGGTATTCGAGCGGGTCCATGCCCGCCGGATCGACCCAGCCGGTTCCCGTCGGGGTGATGATGACGAGAACCGAACGCTCGAAAGCGCCCACCCGCTTCAGTTCCTGCAAGGCAAGTTCGGCACGGGCCTGCGGTGTCTGGGCGGAGTTGAGACCGGCATAGACGCGAATCGGCTCGACGGCTTTCCGCCCCAGAAACGTGCCGATGTCCTTGGCCGAGGGGCCGAGCGCGACGAATTCGCGGCCCATGCGCCCCAGTTCGTTCCACCGCATCAGCGAGGCGGAACTGCCGGTCTTGGCCGGATCGGTCGGCTGGGGGGTATCGGCCTCGACCAGATCGTCTAGTGCTTTGTAGGAACTATCCGCCACATGGAGCGCGTAACGCAGCAGGACGCCGTTCATGAGGCTGCCGAAGACGATTACCGCCACGGTGACGCCGATGGCGTTGGCAACGCGGCGGGGCATGTATCTGCGCAGCCAACCGGCAATCAGGCCAAGGGTAAGCCTGAACAGGCGCGCGATCACCAGCAGCACGGCGAAGGTGCAAAGAGCGATCAGCGCGACGCTGAACGGATAGACGCTGTCGACCGGTTCCATATCGAACAGGTGTCGGATGGAGTTTTGCCAGCCCGATGCGCGCCACAGGAACAGCACCGCTACCGCAAGGCACAGGACGACCATGGCCCGCTTGAGCCAGTTCGCGATCCGGCTTCGAAGGGCGGGTAGTTCCAGATACGCCCACAGATACGCCCCGAATACGCCGATGCCGTACCCTATTGCGAAGGAAAGACCGGCAAGCACGCCCTGCACCAGATAGCCGCGCGGAATGAGGGAAGGCGTGAAGGAGGCCGCGAAAAGCAGCGTACCGAGCAGCAGGCCGGTCATGGAAAGCGACCGCCACAGCCGTAAGGCCAAACCTTTGATCATCCCGCCGTCCTCGTCTTCGCGAAATCGTTGCCAATAGGCCAGACCTGTAACCTGTCGGTCAATGCGGAACCGGACATGCCGCGCCATTTCGCCTCTTGCCGTGGCCGGGGGTGCCGCCCTAGAGTCAAACCGGTGCAGGGTGCCGTCGCGCGCATTTTTGACGGGAGTGGTTCTGGTGGGTGTCGTTCTTAATCTGGATAATGGAAAGCGGGAAGCCGCGACCATCAAGGAACTCATTGCCTTGACGGCGGGCGACATGGGCCGGGTCAACGAATTGATCCTGTCGAAAGCCGGCTCGGACGTCGAGATGATTCCCGAAATCGCCAACCACCTGATCTCGTCGGGCGGCAAGAGGTTGCGCCCCATGGTGACGCTCGCCGCCGCCCAGATGTTCGGCTACAGCGGCGAAGGGCACGTCAAGCTCGCCACCAGCGTCGAGTTCATGCACACCGCGACGCTTCTCCACGACGACGTGGTCGATGAAAGCGGCATGCGCCGCGGCAAGAAGACGGCGCGCATGATCTGGGGCAACCAGGCAAGCGTGCTGGTCGGCGATTTCCTGCTCGGCCAGGCGTTCCGCATGATGGTGGATGTCGGTTCGCTCGACGCGCTCGACATCTTGTCGAGCGCGGCTTCGATCATCGCCGAGGGCGAGGTGATGCAGCTTGCGGCGGCAAAAAATCTCGAAACCACCGAGGATGAGCACTTTGCCGTCATCAAGGCCAAGACCGCGGCGCTGTTTTCGGCGGCAGCCGAGGTCGGTCCGGTTATCGCCGGGGCCTCGCGCACGGACCGCACGGCGCTGCGCTCCTACGGCATGAACCTTGGACTTGCCTTCCAGCTCATCGACGACGCGCTGGATTACGGCGGTTCCAGCCAGGATCTGGGCAAGAATGTCGGCGACGATTTCCGCGAAGGCAAGGTGACGCTGCCGGTCATCCTGGCCTATCGGCGCGGCACGCCGGCCGAGCGCACCTTCTGGAAGGCGGCGATAGAAAACAACGCCGCCGACGACGGCGAACTGGAGAAGGCCATCGGCCTGATGACTCGCCATTCGGCGATTTCCGACACGATCGGCCGCGCCCGCCACTTCGGCGAAATCGCCCGCGACGCACTGGCGCCGCTGGAGGCGACGCCGCAGAAATCGGCGCTGATCGACGTCATCGATTTCTGCATCAGCCGGGTGAACTGACCGATTGCATCACCTAAAAGTTGAAGTGCCCCGCTTCTAGAGGGAATCCAGAAGCGCCGGCAGTTCTTTCATCATGGCCTCGCGCGTCCTGAGGCCGGGGCTGACGGCTTCCTTCCTTTCGTTCTGGATCAGGCGGGCGAACACGATGGTTCTCTTGCCCTTCACCGCCCAGCCGACGAACCAGCCATAGGCGCGGTTGTTGGCGAAGGTGCCGTCTGCGTTGCGCGGCGCGCCGGCCCCCGTCTTGCCGTGGATTTCCCAGCCGTTCGACAAGGTGCCTACGATCGTGATCCGGCTGGTCATGTCGTAGGCGTGGGCCGTGACGGGCAGTTGCCGGTTCACCAGCCTGCCAAGGAACGCCAGTTGCTCCAGGGGCGATATCTTGAGCGAGGAACTGAGCCATGAGCGGGAAAGGCCGTTGTGTTTGCCGGGGTCGCCCGAAACGTCCTCGTTGCCGTAGTGGAATTCGCTCACATAGTGTTGGAAGCGCTTTTCGCCGAGATATTTGGTTATCTGCTGCGAATACCAGACGACGGAATTCTTTATCCAGCTTGTCGGGTCGGTAGTGGCTTTCCAGGCGGGGATCCAGTCCGGGTAGCCTTTCTTGAACGGCAGCGCCGGCTCGTGCGCATCGGTCAGGAAGCCGGAATCGTAGCCCATCAGGCTGATGGCGATCTTGAAGGTGGAGGCGGCGAACACGCGCGTGCCGCATTCGCCTTCCTGTTTCAGCACCTTGCCCGTGGCGGCATCGGCAAACGCGGTGCACAGGGTTTTGGCCTGCGCGGCCACGGGGGCTGCCGCGACAAGCGCTATCGTCAGGGCAAGGCTTCGCAAGAGCATCGTCGGCTTCTCCATCGATCAGCGAATCATCAGTTTTTTCCTGCCAGCAAAGTATGGTTTATTAATCGCATGCCCGGATTGTGAATTCCCGCCCGGTTGAAGCGTGACCGCAAAAAGGCCATGCTTTATCGGGACACAGGGATTCTGCGACGAAGGCCGCCTCGCGGCCCTTGCGTTCGGCTGAAAGGGATATGATGCGGCAGCTAAGCATGCGCTGGCTCACGGGGCTGGCAGTTTTGACGGGCGTGGTGGCATCGGGCCTGCCCGCTTATGCCAAGCAGACGAGCGGGCCGGTCGAGATCACTTCGTTTTCCGGCGCCTATCTGGCTGCCCATATCGCCCAGGCAGACAACGACCTCGACAACGCCATCGCCTATTACAAGCAGGCGCTGGCCTTCGACCCGGACGATGCCTCGTTGCAGCAGAGCCTGATGCTGTCGCTGATCGCGCAGGGGCGGTTCGAGGAATCGCTGCCCTATGCCGACAAGCTCAAGGAAACGCCGGACGTCGAACGCTTTTCGCGGCTGGCGCTCGCCATCGATTCTTTCCGCAAGAAGGATTTCACCAAGGCCGAATACTGGCTGAAGCTGTCGCTGGAATCCGACCTGGACCGGCTGATCGCCGGCATCATGACCGGGTGGGCCAAGGAGGGCGAGGGTCATGGCGAAGCGGCCATGACCTATGTCGACAAGCTTGAAGGGCCGGAATGGTTCGACCTGTTCAAGTCCTATCATCGCGCCCTGATCGCTGACGCGGCGGGCCTCACTGACAAGGCCGACGCGGCTTATTCGGCGACGGTCGGCAATGTCGCCGCAGGCGGCGCCGCGCCGGAAACCTGGCTGCGCTGCGCGCAGTCCTATGCCAGCTTCCTGGCCCGCAAGGGCGACAAGGACAAGGCGCTGTCCATCCTCGATCAGGCCGAAACCTTCGCGCCGGGCAAGATCGAGATCACAGCGCTCCGCGACAAGATCACCAAGGGCGAAAAGGTCGAGCCGCTGGTCGCCGGCCCCTCCGACGGCGCGGCCGAAATCCTGCTCGACCTCGCGACCGCGCTCAATCGCGGCGGCGGCGAGCCGTTCGTGCGGCTCTATCTCGAATATGCGCTGGCGCTGAAGCCCGACAACGATGCGGCGCTGGTGCAACTGGCCTCCGTTGCCGAGCAGTTGAAGGACAGCGAAAAGGCGATCGAACTTTATCGCCGCATCCCCGACACCTCGCCCCTGAAAGAGGTTTCCGAATTGCAGCTTGGCCTCAACCTGGCCGATCTGGGCAGGAAGGACGAGGCGATTACCCATCTCAAGACGCTGGTCGAGGCGCACCCCGACGACATGCGCGGTTATCTGGCGCTCGGCGGGGTCTATTCGTCCAAGGAGGATTTCCGCTCCGCTGCCGACCTCTACGACAAGGCGGTGTCGATCCTGAAGACGCCGACGGCCGCCGACTGGAACGTTTTCTACCAGCGCGGCATCGCCTATGAGCGGCTGAAGGAGTGGCCCGAGGCGGAACCGAATTTTCGCAAGGCGCTGGAACTCAACCCCAACCAGCCGCAGGTCATGAATTATCTGGGTTATTCCTGGGTGGACCGCGGCATGAACCTGCAAGAGGGGCTGGAGATGATCCAGAAAGCCGTCGATCTGCGCCCCAGCGACGGCTACATCGTGGATTCGCTCGGCTGGGCCTATTATCAGCTCGGTAAATACGATGATTCCGTGCGCGAAATGGAACGCGCCGTCTCGCTGAAGCCTGAGGATCCGGTGCTTAACGACCACCTCGGCGATGCCTATTGGCGTGTCGGCCGCAAGCTGGAGGCAACCTTCCAGTGGGCGCATGCCCGCGACATGAAGCCCGATCCGGAGCTTCTGGCCTCGGTGCAGCAGAAATTGCTGAAGGGACTGCCGCCGCTTCCTGCCAAGACGACCGCGCAGGAAACGCCGAAGGCCAAGCCCGAGCCGGCTCCCGCGCCCAAGGGGTGAGAAACGGTCCGCGAAGCGGACGAAAAGCCATTGCCCGGCTTTCGTGTTTCGAACAGTGAAAGCCCGCTTCGCTTCTGGCGGATCAAAACGTCCAATGGCCGTTTTGAAGGGTTTGAACGCTCGAAGGATCGAGGGCCGGTAGTCGCCGCCGCTTCTATCCGGCTGGCCCTTTACCTTGACGCTCAAGGTGCGGGGCACTAGGGAAAGCCGCATCCTGCCATTGCCGCCGAGGCCAATCCGTGAGCGCCACACTTCCCGCCCATATGCACCCCAGCCGTTCGTTTCAGGGGCTGATCCTGACGCTGCACAACTATTGGGCGGATTACGGTTGCGTCGTCCTGCAGCCCTACGACATGGAAGTCGGCGCCGGCACCTTTCATCCGGCGACGACGCTGCGGGCGCTGGGGCCGAAGGCATGGAACGCTGCCTATGTGCAGCCCTCCCGCCGCCCCAAGGACGGCCGCTACGGCGAAAACCCGAACCGGTTGCAGCATTATTACCAGTATCAGGTGATCCTGAAGCCCAATCCGCCGAACCTTCAGGGGCTTTACCTGGGCTCGCTGGAAGCCATCGGCGTCGATCCGCTGCTGCACGATATCCGCTTTGTCGAGGACGACTGGGAAAGCCCGACGCTGGGCGCCTGGGGTCTCGGCTGGGAGTGTTGGTGCGACGGCATGGAAGTGTCGCAGTTCACCTATTTCCAGCAGGTCTGCGGCATCGAATGCGCGCCGGTGGCGGGCGAACTCACCTACGGACTTGAGCGTTTGGCCATGTATGTGCAGGGCGTCGACAATGTCTACGACCTGAATTTCAACGGTCGCGAAGGGGCCGAAAAGGTCACTTATGGCGATGTCTTCCTGCAGGCCGAACAGGAATATTCGCGGCATAATTTCGAATTCGCCAACACCGCGACGCTGCTTCGCCACTTCGAGGATGCCGAGGCCGAATGCAAGGCCCTGCTTGAGGCCGGCGCACCCGCGCCAGGCGACAACATGGCGATGCACCGCATGGTGTTTCCCGCCTACGACCAGTGCATCAAGGCAAGCCATGTGTTCAACCTGCTCGATGCGCGCGGCGTGATTTCCGTGACGGAGCGGCAGAGCTACATTTTCCGCGTGCGCAATCTGGCGAAGGCCTGCGGCGAGGCTTTCCTGCTCACCGATGCCGGCGGCTTTTCCTTTGCCGGGGAGGCTGCGTAATGCCCGATCTTCTGCTCGAACTTCGCTCCGAGGAAATCCCGGCTCCGCCGCGCGCCCGCAGTGCCGAAGGCGCGAGGACGCGCAAACAGAAAAACAGCATGCGGGTGGAAAAACTCTGATGCCCGATCTTCTGCTCGAACTTCGCTCCGAGGAAATCCCGGCCCGCATGCAGCGGAAAGCTGCTGGCGACCTCAAGAAGATGGTCACCGACGGTCTGGTCGAGGCCGGGCTGCTCTACGAGGCGGCGCGCGAATATTTCACGCCGCGTCGGCTGGTGCTGGATGTGCGAGGCCTGACCGCGCGCTCCAAGGACATTCGCGAGGAACGCAAGGGGCCGTCGACCAAGGCGCCCGAACAGGCGATCCAGGGTTTCCTGCGCTCGGCGGGGCTGGCCTCTATCGACGAGGCGCATATCCATTCCGACCCGAAGAAGGGCGATTTCTACGTCGCCCATATTTCCAGGCCAGGCCGCGCGGCGGAAGAAATCATCGCGGACCTGATGCCCGGCATCATCCGCAATTTCCCGTGGCCGAAATCGATGCGCTGGGGTGCCGCCTCCGGTCCCAAGGGCACCCGTTATGGCAAGACCGCAGGCGAGGGCGGCGACGCGCTGCACTGGGTGCGGCCGCTGCAATCGATCCTGTGCACCTTCGGCCCGGAAACCGAGGAGCCGGTGGTGGTCGATTTCGGGATCGACGGCATCCGCGCCGGCAACGTCACCTACGGCCATCGCTTCCACGCGCCGGAAGCCATAACCGTCAAGCGTTTCGAGGATTACGCGGCTAAATTGGAGGCGGCCAGGGTCGTCATCGACGCCGATCGCCGCAAGGAAATCATCCTTGCCGACGCGAAAAACCTGGCCTTCGCCAACGGCCTCGATCTGGTCGAGGACGAGGGGCTTTTGGACGAGGTTGCCGGGCTGGTCGAATGGCCGGTGGTGCTGCTCGGCGAATTCGAGAAGGATTTCCTTTCGATCCCCGCCGAAGTCATCCGGCTCACCATCCGCGCCAACCAGAAATGCTTCGTCACGCGCCCGCAGGGCGAGGCCGAAAAGCTTTCCAACCGCTTTGTCCTCACGGCCAATATCGAGGCGAAGGACGGCGGCACGGAAATCGCCCACGGCAACGGCAAGGTGGTGCGGGCGCGCCTTTCCGACGCGGTGCATTTCTGGAAGACGGATCAGGCCGACCTGCCGGATCTTGGGGCGCTCAGCGGCTCGGCGGAAAAATTCGGCCTCGACCTGAAAAAGCCGCTCGACCAGCGCATGGCCCGCCTAGATCATCTCGGCGTCACTTTTCATGCCAAGCTCGGCACGCAAGGCGAGCATGTGGAACGGATCAGGCGGCTGGCGCGCGAGATCGCGCCGATCGTCGGCGCCGATCCCGATCTCGCCGCCCGCGCGGCGGTGCTGGCCAAGGCCGATTTGACCACGGAAATCGTCGGCGAGTTCCCGGAATTACAGGGCGCGATGGGCCGCAAATACGCGCTGCTGCAAGGCGAGGATGCTTCGGTAGCAGCGGCCATCGAGGAACACTACAAGCCGCAAGGCCCCTCCGACCGCGTGCCGACCGATCCGGTTTCGATAGCTGTCGCGTTGGCCGACAAGCTGGATACGCTGGTCGGTTTCTGGGCAATTGACGAGAAGCCGACGGGCAGCAAGGACCCCTTCGCGCTGCGCCGGGCGGCGCTGGGCGTGATCAGGATACTGATAGAGAACGGGGTACGGCTGGGGCTTTGGGGGATCGTCAGCTTCTGGGAGACAACCCTAGCAGTCGATGAATTAGAAGCAGCAGTGCCTGTATCTCTATCGGATATGCGTCCGGCTCGAAACGTCGACCTCCTCTCGTTCTTCCACGATCGTCTGAAAGTGTACCTCCGCGATCAAGGGGCCCGGCACGATCTGATCGACGCCGTGCTGGTCAGCGGTGGAGCTTCTTCCGAGAATGACGACCTGCTCATCATCGTGCGCAAGGTCGAGGCGCTGGGGAAGTTCCTCGACACAGAGGATGGCAAAAACCTGCTCGCCGGCACCAAGCGCGCGGCCAATATTCTGGCGGCCGAGGAGAAAAAGAAGACGGTCATCGCCGATGCGGTCGATCCGGCGCTTTTCCGCGACGAGCCGGAGAAAAAGCTGTTTGCGGCGGTGAATCAGGCTGAGAGCCGGGCCGCGCAAGCGATTCAGAATGAAGACTTTTCCGCCGCCATGCTGGCGCTGAGCAGCTTGCGCGAGCCGGTTGATTCATTCTTCGAACATGTTCACGTGAATGATGAAGATGCCGCCGTGCGCGCCAACCGTCTGGCGCTTCTGGCGCGCATCCGCGCGGCGACCAACCAGGTCGCGGATTTCTCGAAGATCGCCGGTTAAAGCATCGGACCGAAAAGTGGTTGCCGGTTTTCGGGTTATTCCGATGTTCAATCAAACTGACAGGTGGGGCGGCACTGCCGCTTCGCCGCCGGTTACCGCTCCAGAATGCTGACGCGCACGCTGTTGCGGTAGACGTCGACCTGGATCAGCGGTTCGCCGTTGATGATGGCGCTACGGGTGGATTGGCTCATCACCCCTTGCCGCTCGAGCATCGATTGCAGGCGGGTGCGCTGGGCGTTGGTAGCAAACCAGCGGTCGCCTTCGTCTTCGGGATCGCCGCTGCCGAACTTGTGCCAGTAGGCGCGGTCCTGCCGCACCATCTGGGCGGCACTTCCCAGTTCATAGCCGTCGCTGGCATGGTGGTCGCGGTCCGAGATGCGCGCCACATAGGACCCCAGATACTGGTCCGCCGATGCGGGGGCCGCACCAGGAAGGGCCGCTGCCAGCAGTGCGGCAGCGCCGACCGTCGCTATCCTGTTCATTGCTCCCCCGTTCATGCGGTTGCGCCGTAGGCGAGCAGGGAGGAGAAATCCGCCGGCGTCAAGTCCGCTATTCGGGCATCCCCTTGGGCACGACCGCCGGTGGCGGCGCGGCAGGCGCTGGCGAGGGCGGGGCGGACGGCGACTGGCCGCCCGAAGCCGCT
>JBARYG010000010.1:0-2039 GCA_049647745.1 Mesorhizobium sp. | reverse complement strand
CGTACGCCTTGAAGTCCCCGAAATACTTCGTGATCGCTGCCGTCAACGACGTCTTGCCGTGGTCGACGTGACCAATCGTGCCGATGTTCACATGCGGCTTGTTACGCTCGAATTTGCTCTTTGCCATTTCTCATTCCTTGGACGAAGTCAGCAGGACACGGTTTGATCGGGGGCGATTAGCGAGAAAGGCCAAAAAACACAAGCCCTTTCAGCCGTTCGCCGCGTCGCCCGGCTCTTCACCTGTCCAGTTTCTGGGTATGACGCTTATATAGGGCGGTCGAGGCACAAATGAAGCCTGCGGGTTTCTGGAGCGGGTAGCGGGAATCGAACCCGCATATTCAGCTTGGAAGGCTGCTGCTCTACCACTGAGCTATACCCGCGTCCCGTCCCCGGTCGGCGCATGGCCCAATGCCGAAAAGCAACCGCCTTTCGGGCCATGCACAGGCTCTAGCGCGACAGTGGTGGAGGAGGTTGGATTCGAACCAACGTAAGCTGAGCTAACGGATTTACAGTCCGTCCCCTTTAACCACTCGGGCACTCCTCCGTACTGTCTTGCGGAGCCTTGCAGCGAGGCGTCGGCGTCACGGATCGCAAAGAGGCGTCCGTTCCGCGCAGCGCCTTATGGCGGCAGGCTCGAAAACTGTCAACCGCATCCACAGGCCTATCGCAGCGATTTTCGCGCCCTGCCCGCCGCGAGCGGTATCCATTCCGCCGCCGCAGCGCTATAGAGGCCGTCATGAGCAACGACAGCAAACCCGGAACGCCCAGGGATACCCATTACGCCAAGCTGCGCCGCGCCTTTCGCGACGAAAAGGCCGGCGGCACGCCGGCCTTCCGCCAGCGCCAGAAGGTAGCGCCCGGCGAGGCGGCGCCCGATGGGCTGGTGCGGCTTTATGGCCTGCATACGGTGCGCGCCGCGCTCGACAATCCGCGCCGCCGCATCAGGAGAATGCTGGTGACGCGCAACGCGCAGGAACGGCTGGAAATCGCCGACCTTTCCGCCCTTCCCTTCAGGGCCGAACTGGTCGAGCCGAGGGACATCGACAAGGTAACCGGCTCGGACGCCGTGCATCAGGGCGTGCTGATCGAGGCCGAACCGCTGAAGCCCAAGCGCCTCGACGCGCTCGACGATACCAGGCTGGTACTGGTGCTCGACCAAGTGACCGATCCGCACAATGTCGGCGCCATCCTGCGCTCGGCGGTCGCCTTCGGCGCCGGCGCGCTGATCACCACCGCACGGCACAGCCCGCACGAATCGGGCGTGCTGGCCAAATCCGCTTCCGGCGCGCTGGAGCATATCGACCAGATCGAGGTCAAAAACCTCGCCGACGCGCTCGGCCAGTTGCACGAGGCCGGCTTCCGCACCGTCGGTCTCGATTCGGAAGGGCCCGAGGAACTGGAAAAAAGCCTTGCGGGCGAAAAGATCGCGCTGGTGCTGGGCGCAGAGGGCAAGGGCCTTCGCCAGAAAACGCGCGAAACCGTCACCACGCTGGCGCGGCTCGACATGCCGGGCCCGATCCGTTCGCTCAACGTCTCCAACGCCGCCGCCGTCAGCCTTTACGCGGCCAGTGCCTTCCTGAAGCGCAACGCCGGCTGAGCCACCGCACCGGAAAACGACTTTCGAACAGTCGCTTGAGCCGACCCGCTGATTCGATCCGGGAAGAAAAAACTAGATCGCCGTGCGTCCTCTCGGACACAAAGTGGCGATCTATCTCATTGTTCGGGCATCGGATTTTTCCGAAACCCGGACTCCACTTTTCGGTCCGATGCTCTACCCGCGCACCATCCAGACGATGCCGACACCGATGGCGATGGCGGCGAGCCCCGCCACGCGCAAGGCGTTTTCCGGCATGGCGAGAACCTCGGTGGCGAGCTTCTTGGCCAAGCGCGGAAAACCGCCATAGATCAGGCCCTCGACGACGAGGACCAGACCCATGGCCGCGAAAAAATCCTGCACCGGCCGTTACTGGCCGGTAGCAGGTTGCGCGGCGGGCGGCGGAGCCGCAGGGGCAGCCGGCGCACCGGGCGCGGGCTTCGCC
>JBARYG010000009.1:0-25110 GCA_049647745.1 Mesorhizobium sp. | reverse complement strand
ACAAGCCTTGGTCGAGGCCCGGATCTGAGGGCTCATCACCCAGCCACACCACCGTAGTGCGACCGACCCGGCACCGTCCCCTCCACACTCATCCGGTTCATGACCCGTGTTCCCGCGAGGGAGATGGAGTGGATTATGCGGGAGGCCGAAAGAACGTGGATAGAATTTTTTCCTGTCCACATAAGGCGCGGTTTTTTGGAGGAGCAAGCGCCGCCCTTTCCCCCGTCATTTCGGAAGCCTGCGCCGGAGCGCCAGCGACGGCATGGGCTATCCGGGATTCAGAGCGAGATGCCGGTGGGCTGGCTGCTGCCGGTGTCGTTGCGGCCCATCCGGCAATGTCACCCCTCTGTATCCCGGCTCGCTATCGCGCGGTTGGCCGGGGGTGACGAAAACCGCTGGAGGTCCCCACCAACCTCAGGCCGGCTGCCCTTCCGGCTCGAAAGCCGGGCGGCTGGTGTCGATGAGCAGCGAGATGCAGGCGGCTGCGATGGCCGTCATGCCGGCAATCTGGAACGCCAGTTCGTAATTGCCCTGCATTTCGCGCAGCGCGCCGCCGAAAAAGGCGGCGGTGGCGGCACCCACCTGATGGCCGGCGACGATCCAGCCGAAGACGATCGGGCCGGAGCGGTCACCGAATGCTTCGTTGGAGAGCCGCAGCGTCGGCGGCACGGTGGCGATCCAGTCGAGACCGTAGAGTACGGCGAAGATGGTGAGCGCTGTGCCGGAAAAGCCCGACATCGGCAGGTAGATCAGCGACAGGCCGCGGATGCCGTAATACATGCCGAGCAGCTTTCGCGGATCGAAGCGGTCGGTCAGCCAGCCCGACATGGTCGTGCCGACGAGATCGAACACGCCCATCAGCGCCAAAAGGCCGGCCGCCTGCACCTCGGGAATGCCCATGTCGCCGCAAAACGCGATGAGATGCGTGCCGACCAGTCCGTTGGTGGTGAAACCACAGACGAAGAAGGTGGCGAACAGATACCAGAATACCCGCGTGCCGGCGGCGCGGCGCAGCGTGGAAAGCGTGTGGACGAAGAAATTGCCCTGCGAGGCGGGCGATACCGGCGGCACATCGTCGGCATCCGCGCCGTAGCGCACAAGGCCGACGGATGCCGGCCGCTCCGGCACCAGCAGCCACACCAGCGGCACCAGGCAGGCGCAGGCGACGGCAATGGCCATGGCGACCGGCTTCCATCCGCCCCACTGCGCCAGTGCGGCCAGCACCGGCAGGAACACCAGCATGCCGGTGGCGCTCGACGCCGACATCAGACCCATCACCAGGCCGCGATTGGTCTTGAACCAGCGGTTGACGATGGTCGCGCCAAGCACCGTGGCGACAGCGCCCGAGCCGACGCCGGAAAAGACGCCCCAAGTGGCCACCATCTGCCACGGTTCGGTCATCAGCAGGCTGAGCGCGGTGGAGCCCGCCATCAGCACCAGCGCGCCGAGCAGGATGCGGCGCAGGCCGAAGCGTTCCATCAGCGCGGCGGCGAAAGGCCCGGCCAGCCCGTAGAGAAAGATGCCGACGGCGGCGGCGAGCGAAACGACATCGCGACCCCAGCCGAGCTCGGATTCAAGCGGCAGCATCATGACGGCGGGCGCGGAACGCAGCCCGGCTGCGATCAGCAGGCACAGGAAGATGACGGCGACGACGACAAACGCATAGCGCTGGCCAAGCGGGCGGGACTGGGCTATCATGTTACTGACCGGTACGTTACGGGAGCGACCACTATTCGTACCGATCGGTAACATTGTCAAGCGAGCGAGCGAATGTCGGACGCCAATAATATTGATGCAACGATCAAGGATGGCGATGGCCACGCGCCGCGCGCCGCTGAAAAGATCATGACGGCGGCGTCCGACCTGTTCTACCGGCAAGGCATCAGGGCGATTGGCGTCGACGAAATCGTCAGGACGGCGGGTGTCACCAAGCCCAGCCTCTATCGCAGCTTCGCTTCCAAGGACGAACTGGCCGCCTCCTATCTGAGGCACTATGACAGCGAATTCTGGGCGCGCTTCGACGAGGCGGTGGCCGCCCATCCGGGCGACGCCCGCGCGCAGATCGGCGCCTTTTTCACTCGCATCGGCAAGCGAACGCAAAAGTCCGGCTATCGCGGCTGCGGCATGACCAATGCGGCGGTCGAATATCCCGAGCACGACCATCCCGCCCGCATCGTCAGCGAGGAAAACAAGCGCGAACTGCGCCGCCGCCTGCGCGCCATGGCCCGTGAAATGGGCGCAAAGGATGCCGAAACGCTGGGCGACGGCCTGCTGCTCTTAATTGAAGGCGCCTACATCTCCGGCCAGCTATTCGGCAAAGGCGGCCCCGCCGCCTCGGTGGCGAAAAACGCCGACCTCCTGATCGGGGCGAGCCTGGCCGGCTAGGCCGCCCTACACCAGCCCGCGCTTTTCCATCATCGCTTCGGGCGACGGCATCTTGCCGCGGAAGGCGGTGTAAAGCTCTTCGGGGTCCTTCGAGCCGCCGGCGGCATAGATGTTCTTGCGCAGCCGCTCGGCCAGCGCCGGGTTGAACGGATCGCCGGTTTCCTCGAACGCCGAGAAAGCGTCGGCGTCGAGCACTTCCGACCACATGTAGGAATAGTAGCCGGCCGAATAGCCGTCGCCGGCGAAGACGTGGCTGAAATGCGGGGTACGATGGCGCATGGCGATGGTGTCCGGCATCGCCAGTTTTTCCAGCGTTTCGGCTTCGAAGCGGAGCGGTTCGGCGGGTGCATCCGAACGCGCGTGATAGGCCATGTCGACCAAGGCCGAGGCGGTGAATTCGACGGTGGCGAAGCCGGCGCCGAACGTGCGCGCGGCCAGCATCTTGTCCAACAGCGCCTTCGGCATCGGCTTGCCGGTCCTCACATGCAGCGCGTGCTTTTCCAGAACCGCAGGCACCGTCAGCCAGTGCTCATAGAGCTGCGAGGGCAGTTCCACGAAATCGCGGCTGACCGAGGTGCCCGATACGGACGGCCACGTCACGTCGGTCAGCATGCCGTGCAGCGCGTGGCCGAACTCGTGGAACAGCGTCCTTGCCTCGTCCACCGACAACAGCGCCGCCTCGCCCTTCGGCGGCTTGGCGAAATTCATGATGTTGTAGATCACCGGGCGCGAGCCATTGCCGAGACGATAACCCGATTGCAGCGAACTCATCCACGCGCCGGACCGCTTCGACGGCCGCGCGAAATAATCTGCCAGGAACATGCCGCGCTCAGAGCCGTCTCCGTTGCGCACCAGAAACGCGCGCACTTCCTTGTGCCAGCCGGCAATGTTTTTCTGTTCCTCGAAGGTGATGCCGAACAGTCTTGTGGCGACGTCGAAGCAGGCGGCGATCACCCGGTCGAGCTGCAGATAGGGTTTCAGCTCGGCCTCGTCGAAGGCGAATTTCTCGGCCCGCAGCTTCTCCTGATAATAGCGCCAGTCCCACGCCGCGAAGGTTTCGTTACTGCCAGCCTCGGTAGCCAGCCGCTCCAGTTGCTTCTGGTCGGCGACGGCTTTTTCCAGCGCCTTTTGCCAGACCGGATCGAGCAGGTCGTGCACGGCTTTCGGCGTCTTGGCCATGGTGTCGTCGAGTTTCAGCGCCGCGTAGGACGCATAGCCGAGCAGCTTTGCCTTCTCCGCGCGCAGCCGCAACAGATCGCGCACCACATCCGTGTTGTCGGAGGCACCGCCGTTCTGGCCGCGCATGGTGAAGGCGCGCCAGGCGATCTCGCGCAGGTCGCGGCGCTCGGAAAAGGTCGAGAACGGCTCGTAGATCGAGCGCGACAGGGTGACCGCATAGCGGCCTTTCTGGCCTCGCATTTCAGCGGCCTCGGCCATCGACGCTTTCAGGAAATCCGGCAGGCCGGTAAGATCGGCCTCGTCGAGGAACAGCGCCCATTCGCTCTCGTCGGCCAGCACGTTCTGGCCGAATTTCGTGCCCAGCGACGACAATTCCTCGTTGATCGCCGCCAGCCGCTTCTTGCCTGCGGCATCGAGCCTGGCACCGGAGCGGACAAAGCCCTTCCACATCTTTTCCAGCACGCGCAGCGTTTCCGCATCCAGTTTGAGCGCGGCGCGGCGCTGGTAAAGGGCGTCGATGCGCGAAAACAGCTTTTCGTTCATCGAGATCGCCGAGAAATGCCGCGCCATCTTCGGCGAGATTTCGCGTTCCAGCGCCTGGATCGCAGGATTGGTGTGGGCGCCGGCCCGGCACCAGAAGATCGAGGAAACCCTTTCCAGCGCGTCGCCCGCCAGTTCGAGCGCGGCCAGCGTATTGTCGATGGTGGCCGCTTCGCCGTTGCCGGCGATCTTGTCGATCTCGGCCTCGTGCGCCTTCAGGGCGGCGTCGAACACGCTTGAAAAATCACCGTCGTCGAAGCGCGAAAAATCCGGCAGGCCAAGCGGTCCCTTCCATGCGGTCAAGGGATGCGTGGCAAGGTCGATGGCTTTGTCGGACATGAAGATTTCTCACTGGACTGGATGTCGGAATGGCGGGCGGATCGTTCCGATGTAAGGTGCTGGTCTGCCGCGCGCAACCGTCAGGCAACGGTTAGAATGAATCGCAATTTTCCGCGATTGTCGCTTGCGAACTGGCGGTGATCCGATCGCCGGCGATCGCAAAGGTTTCCTGCATCAGAAGGTCGTTGCCCGGAAAATCGTAGCAGGCGAAAACTGTTGACACCCCGCCCTCACTCTTTTCGATCCGGTGCCGGATTGTGGCCCCTTTGGCGGAAGCCTCCCACTCGTCCATGGAATCGAGGAATTCCCGCTTGCTCTGTTCGATGCCGAGATCGGCAAGCTCGATGCGGGCGTCGTCGGAGAGCAGATCGGTAAGGCCGGCGCGGTCGGCGGCGAGCAGCGCCGCATACCAGCGGTCGATGACCGCCCCGTCATCGGCAAAGGCAGGCCTGGCAGCCGCCGTCCACAGCAGCACGGCAAGCAAGGCAGAAAGGCACCGCAATACCATGGCAGCGCTCCCGGAGCATCGGGCCAGATTGCTGAGCCCGCACGAAACCCGCTCTAAGGTGCCGGAGCGATCCTTAGACCAAAGACCGGGTCAATCCAGCGAGGGACGCTCGAAGTCGCCGGTATCCTGGTTCATCGCCCACAACTCGCCGGCCGAAATGTCGAACCACGCACCGTAAAGCGTAAGCTCACCCTGCTCTTCCCGTTCCTTGATCTGCGGGAAGGTGCGCAGGTTGTTCAGCGAATAGCGCACGGAAATGCGCTCCAGCGCCGTTTCGCGCTCGGTCGCCGTCATCACCGTCGTAGAAGCGACGGCTTCCGCCGCCGGATGGATCAGGCTCATCCACTTGCCGATGAAATCGCCCGGCTTCAGCGGCTTGTCGCCCTGCGCCAACGCCGCGCGGATGCCGCCGCAGCGCCCATGGCCCATGATGACGATGTTCTTGACCTTCAAAATGTCCACCGCGAATTCGAGCGCCGCCGAGGTCGAGTGGAATTCGCCGTCCGGCTCGAAAGGCGGGATCAAAGCGCCGACATTGCGCAGCACGAACAGTTCGCCCGGCCCGGCATCGAAGATCGTCTCGGGCGCCGATCGCGAGTCGCTGCAGGCGACGAGCATCGTTTCGGGAGATTGCCCTTCACGGGCGAGGGAGACGTAGCGACCGCTCTCGGCCGCATAGCGGCCCTTCATGAAGTTGCGATAGCCGGCGAGGAGGTGTTCTGGGAGATGAGACATTGCGCAGGCAATTAGCGGCAAAGCCGGCGGCGGATCAATAAAAATCGTACGGCCGTCACTACAATCAAGCGGTGCGGTCACGCCCCGGATGCTGGAGGTTGCGCAGTTGCACAAGGGCCATCGGGTGCGCCAGGCTCTGCGCATCCGTTTCGAGTTGCAGTTCGTCGCCGCCGCGCCTGGCCGTGCGGGCCAGGATTTCGTAGACGGCAGCCGTGGTCGTTTGCAGCGCCTTGGCCGGCGGCTGTCCGCCCAGCACGCGGGCCAGATAGACGGCCGCCGTCAAATCGCCGAGGCCGTTCGGCGGCCGGTCGATGACGCGGTGCTCGGCCAGTACCGCCTGGTCGGCGTCGACCAGCAGATTGCCGATACTGCCGCTCAGCATGGCGGGCGCCGAGGTGACCAGCATGGTTGCCGGCCCGGCATCGCGCGCCGCCGCGACCACCGCCTTGATGTCGGGCAGCCCGGCTCCGGCCAGCCATTCGAGCTCGTAGCGGTTGGGGGTAGCGATGTCGGCGATCGCCACCAGCCTGTCGCGCATGGCGACCGCCGTGGCCTCCGGCACGTAGAGACCACCGGAATCGCCGATCACCGGGTCGCAGATATAGACAGCACGGGGATTCTTCGCCTTCACCGCGCCGACTAGCGAAGCAATGGAGCCGGCCTGCCCGGCGTCGCCGAGATAGCCTGAAAGCACGGCGCCCACTTCGCCGAGCCACGGCGCGCGTTCCAGATCGGCCATCAGCGCCGCGAATTGTTCGGGCGCGGCCACGATACGCGTCGACGGCCCATGGCCCGGATGCCAGGACATGGTGATCGTCGGCACTGCCCATACCGGGAAGCCCAGGGTTTCGAGCGCGAACACGGCGGCGCGGTTGCCCACCGAACCACGCACCACATGACTGGAAATGACGATGACCGCGCGCGGCGCCGCATCCGGCGTGGCGATGGACTGAGAACTCATGAACTACCCGCCCCGCGTGAGGAAAACGACGAGCCATACCATCAGGCCCAGGGCGAGCACCAGCCCGAGCACGCGCCCGACCCGCGTGCCCCAATATTCGATGACGTCCGAACGGTCGGCATCCCTGGCCAGAACCCGGTCGAGCGTCCCCTTGGCCGCGCGCGCCGCAAACGAGCCGCCGCCGGGCTCGGTCTCGCCCGCTATCCGCCGCAGGATGCGGCGAGATTCGGCATCGTCATCGTCGTGGCGTTGCGGCATGCTGACATCCTGTTTGGAGGAAGAGCTTAGCCGGTTCATCCTATCGGTTACAGGGCCTCGCCAACGTTCACGCTGGGTCAGCAAACGCACGGTTTCTTCAACCGGTGTTTGTGCTAGACATGGACGATCCGATCCTGATTCAGGGACTTGCCCATGTTCGCTGCCAATCCTGCCCGATCCCGCCCCTATCGTTTCGCGCCGGCCTTGCTGGTGATGGCGTTCGTGCTGCCGCTGCTTGCCGGCTGCGGCTACAACACGATTCCGACAGCCGAGGAAAACGCCAAGGCCGCCTTCAGCGAAGTGCAGAACCAGTACCAGCGCCGGGCCGACCTCATCCCCAATCTCGTCGAGACGGTCAAAGGCTATGCCAGCCACGAAAAGGACACGCTGCAAGCCGTGGTCGAGGCACGCGCCAAGGCGACGCAGATCACGGTGACGCCCGAGACCCTGAAAGACCCCGAAGCCTTCAAGAAATTCCAGGAAAGCCAGTCCGGGCTGACCAGCGCGTTGTCGAAGCTGCTGGCGGTGGTGGAGAATTACCCCGACCTCAAGGCCAACCAGAACTTTCTGGCCTTGCAGGCGCAGCTCGAAGGCACCGAAAACCGCATCGCCGTGGCAAGGCGCGACTATATCCAGGCGGTCAGGGATTATAACCTGACGCTGCGGACCTTCCCTTCCGTGCTGTGGGCGAAGTTCTGGTTCACCTCGAACGAGCCTTATCAGAATTTCTCCGCCCCCGAAGACAAGCTTGAAGTGCCGAAAGTGAACTTCGGCACCAATCAGGGCGGATGATAGCCTCGTTTAGCGATTCCGGTTGGTGACCTTGCGTTCCTTCTCACCTTCTTCCGGCTTGGCGCGGCAAAGAGCCAAACTTGCCGCGCTGTCCGCGCTTCTTTTCTTCATCCTCCTCCTGCCTCTCCATGCCTTCGCCGCCGACCTGCCGGCGCTGACGGGACGCGTCGTCGACGATGCCGGCATCATTGACGCGGCGAGCAAGGTTCTGATCACCCAGAAACTCGCCGATTTCGAGAAAAAGGGCTCCGACCAGATCGTCGTCGCCACGATCCCGACGCTGGGCGGCGAGGACATCGAATCCTACGCCAACAAGCTGTTCCGTTTCTGGAAGCTCGGCCAGGCCGGCGAAAACAACGGCGTGCTGCTGCTGGTCGCCCAGAACGACCGCAAGATGCGCATCGAAGTGGGCTACGGCCTCGAAGGCACGCTGACCGACCTGCACACCAGGCTGATCATCGAAAACGACATGGTGCCGGCCTTCCGCGCCGGCGACTTCTCCGGCGGCATCGAAAAAGCCGTCGACGACATGATCATGGTGCTGGAGGGAAGCCCGGAAGAACTGGAGGCGCGCGGCAAGCGTAACCAGCAGGACAGCGCCGGCGTCGAGGACTGGCTGCCCGTCCTGTTCATGATCGTCTGGGCGACCCTGTTTTTCGGCGGCTTCGCCATGGCGATCCTGCCGCCGATCTTCGGCCACAAGATCGGCCCGAACCGCTACCGCTGGCTCGGCATGACCTTCAACACCGCGCGATCCTCGGGCGGCGGCGGATGGTCCTCCGGCGGGGGCGGCTGGTCGTCGGGCGGTGGTGGTTTTTCCGGCGGCGGCGGCTTTTCAGGTGGCGGCGGTTCGTCCGGCGGCGGCGGTTCGTCGGGAAGCTGGTGAGGAACGGCATGGCGCGACACACTATCAGCCCTGAGGACCACGCCCGCGTGGCGGCGGCGATCAAGGCGGCCGAAAGCAAAACCGACGGCGAGATCTATTGCGTCGTGGCGCACGCCAGCGACGGCTATTTCTTCCCGGCCGCCCTTGTCGCGATGGTGGGGATCCTGCTGGCCAGCCTCGTGCTCGGCTTTGCACTGGAGGCGTGGTGGCTGTCGATCCGCCTGCCCTGGTTCGCCGCCGCCCAGCTTCTGGCCGCCGCAGCAGCCCTGCTGATTTTATGGGCGGTGCCTTCGCTGCGCATCCATCTGGTGCCGCACCGGCTGCGCTTCGAGGCCGCCCATGCCAACGCGCAAAGGCAGTTTCTCGCCCACAATGTACACCTGACGGCGGAACGGACCGGCGTGCTGATCTTCGTTTCGATGGCCGAGCGCTATGCCGAGGTGCTGGCCGACAGCGGCATCGACGGCCACGTAGAACAACATGTCTGGGATGGCGTCGTCCGAGACCTGACAGCCAGAGCCGGCGACGGCCGTCTGGTAGACGGTTTCATCGCGGCGATCGAAACGGTCGGCGCCGTCCTTGCCGAGCATTTTCCGGTTTCGCCGGGCGATATTGACGAACTGGAGAACCGCCTCGTCGAGATTTGAGGCTGGGAAAAATCAGTCTGGATAACAGCTTGCCGGAACATGCGGCCACACTGCCTTGTCGCAGCCGGCTTCGGCCTGCTGTTGCCTGAACGAAGCACTGACAGGCCCGGTCACCACCGGATCGACGCCGTCGGGCGCGTCGGCAAAAAGCTGTGCGACATCCGGCACCGCCGTACCCTGATGGTTGAGCGGCGCGATCCGCGTCGCGGCCGATTGCGCCCCGCCGGTCGCCAGCCCCACGGCGACGACCACGCCGGCAAGCGACAGCGGCAGGCGGAAACGGGCGGCTGTGGGAAACATCGTGGCGGACTCGCTCTCGGCAAACGGTTTCGCGTTGGTTAACGAAATCATTTCGCTCCAACTTGATTAAGATTTAGTGACCGCCCATTTGATTTGGAGCCCTCCCCTTTCGCATCTGCGAAAAAACCTGTATGAGCCGCGCATTAAACGATGCGGCGCCCGGCTGCGACTTCTGGGCTTGCTGCCTACGCAAACCCAGAGACACTCATGAACCTCCGCAATATCGCGATTATCGCGCACGTCGACCATGGCAAGACCACGCTGGTCGACGCGCTTCTCAAGCAATCCGGCTCCTTCCGCGAAAACCAGCGCGTCACCGAACGCGCCATGGATTCGGGCGACATCGAAAAAGAGCGCGGCATCACCATCCTCGCCAAGGCGACCTCGGTGGAATGGAAGGATACCCGCATCAATATCGTCGATACGCCCGGCCACGCCGATTTCGGCGGCGAGGTGGAGCGCATCCTGTCGATGGTCGATTCGGCCATCGTCCTGGTCGACGCCGCCGAAGGCCCGATGCCGCAGACCAAGTTCGTCGTCGGCAAGGCGTTGAAGGTCGGCCTCAAGCCCATCGTCGTCATCAACAAGATCGACCGGCCGGACGCCCGCCACGTCGAAGTCGTCAACGAGGTGTTCGACCTGTTCGCAGCGCTCGACGCCACCGACGAGCAGCTCGACTTCCCGATCCTCTACGGGTCGGGCCGCGACGGCTGGGTTTCGGAAAACCCGGAAGGCCCGAAAGACCAGGGTCTGGCGCCGTTGTTCGACCTCGTGCTCAAGCATGTGCCGGCCCCGACCGTGCATCCCGGTCCGTTCCGCATGATCGGCACCATCCTGGAAGCCAACCCGTTTCTCGGCCGCATCATCACCGGCCGCATCGAGAGCGGTTCGCTGAAGCCCAACCAGTCGGTTAAGGTGCTGCACCACGACGGCAGCCTTCTGGAAAGCGGCCGGGTCTCGAAAATCCTCGCCTTCCGCGGTCTTGAGCGTCAGCCAATCGAGGAAGCGCAGGCGGGCGACATCGTCGCCATTGCCGGCCTGTCGAAAGGCACCGTCGCCGACACGTTCTGCGATCCGTCCGTGACCGAGCCGCTGCATGCGCAGCCGATCGACCCGCCGACGGTCACCATGTCTTTCCTCGTCAACGACAGCCCGCTGGCCGGCACCGAAGGCGACAAGGTGACCAGCCGCGTCATCCGCGACCGCCTGTTCAAGGAGGCCGAAGGCAACGTCGCGCTGAAGATCGAGGAATCCTCCGAGAAGGATTCCTTCTACGTGTCGGGCCGCGGCGAATTGCAGCTAGCGGTGCTGATCGAGACAATGCGCCGCGAAGGCTTCGAGCTTGCCGTGTCGCGCCCGCGCGTCGTCATGCAGAAGGACGAGAACGGCGAATTGCTGGAGCCGATCGAGGAAGTCGTCATCGATGTCGACGAAGAGCATGCAGGCATCGTCGTGCAGAAGATGTCGGAGCGTAAAGCCGAAATGGTCGAACTGCGCCCCTCCGGCGGCGACCGCCAGCGACTGGTGTTCCATGCGCCGACGCGCGGCCTGATCGGCTACCAGTCCGAACTTTTGACCGACACGCGCGGCACCGCCGTGATGAACCGGCTGTTCAACTCCTACCAGCCCTATAAGGGCGAACTGCCCGGCCGCACCAACGGCGTGTTGATCTCCAACGAGCAGGGCGAATCGGTCGCCTACGCCATGTGGAACCTTGAGGATCGCGGCCCGATGGTCATCGATCCGGGCGTCAAGGTCTATCAGGGCATGATCATCGGCATCCATAGCCGCGACAATGACCTCGAGGTCAACGTGCTGAAAGGCAAGAAGCTGACCAACATCCGCGCCGCCGGCAAGGACGAGGCCGTGAAGCTCACCCCGCCGATCCGCATGACGCTAGAGCGCGCGCTGGCCTGGATTCAGGACGACGAACTGGTCGAGGTGACACCGAAGACCATCCGCCTCCGGAAGCTCTATCTCGACCCCAACGAGCGCAAGCGCTTCGAGAAGTCGGCCAAGGTCGCCGGCGCCGCCTGACGGGGTGCTGCCTGGCGGGCGCGGCTGGCCCTTGACATAGGGCCGGGCTGCGCCCTTGGCGCGCCTTAAGGTTTCAGTCTAGCTGCAACCGTGCGGTTGGATTGAAATTCATGGCGAAGAACGCGACATCCCCCCTGCTGGCCGTTCTTGTCTGCCTGCTGGGTATTTTCCTGCTTTCGGCGATGGACGCCTCGGTCAAGGGGCTGGTCCTTGTGATCGGCGCCTACAACACGCTTTTGTGGCGCAGCATTTTCGGGACGCTCGTCGCCGGCACCGGCTGGGCCTTCGCCGCGCGCTCGCGCCCGGGCGGCAATGCGCTACGGCTGCATGCGCTGCGCGGCGTGGTCGTCAGCTTCGTGGCGCTCAGTTTCTTTTTCGGGCTGGGGCGCCTGCCGCTGGCCGAGGCGATCGCCCTTTCCTTCATCGCGCCGCTGGTGGCGCTGCTGCTTGCCGCCCTGCTTCTGGGCGAAAAAATCCGCCGCGTCGCGGTTTGGGGCTCGCTTGCCGGCTTGGCGGGGGTGATCGTCATCATGCTCGGCAAGTTCGGCAGCGCCGACTATGGCCCCGACGCCGGCATCGGAATGGCAGCCATCATCGCCTCGGCGATCCTCTACGCCTACAACCTCATTCTGGCGCGGCGGCAGGCGCTGGTGGCCAAACCGCTCGAAATCGTGTTCTTCCAGAATTTCGTCGTCGGCGTCACGCTGGGCCTTGCCGCTCCATGGCTGGGCATCGCGCTGCCGCAGGACCAGTGGCTGCCCATGGCCGGCGTAACGGCGCTGGCGCTCGGCGGACATTTCCTGATGAGCTGGTCCTATGCCCGCGCCGAGGCCCAGTACCTCATCCCGACCGAATATTCGGCTTTCATCTGGGCGATGATCCTGGGATGGGTGTTCTTCCAGGAAACGGTCGGCTGGTCGACATTGGCCGGCGCCGCCCTTATTATCGGCGGTTGCCTGCTCGCGTCCCGCTCAAGGCCCCGGCTTGCCCAGCCCATCGAAGCCGCCGCGGTATGAAGCGTAACGCCCATCATAGAGAAAGACCGTCGTCATGACGCTTGCCTCGCTCCTGATCTTCGCCGCAGCACTTTTCGTCGCCGCCGGCTCGCCCGGCCCTTCGGTCGCAGCCCTTGTGGCTCGTGTCATTTCCAAGGGTTTTCGCGACGTGTTCCCGTTTCTTCTGGCGCTCTGGATCGGCGAAGCGATCTGGCTTTCCCTGGCTGTATTCGGATTGGCCGTGGTAGCGCAGACCTTCCATATCGTCTTTGCGATCGTGAAGTGGATCGGCGTCGGCTATCTCATCTATCTCGCTTGGAAGATGTGGACGGCGCCAGTGGCGGCGCGCGAAAACGAGATGCCGCGCGAAGACTCACCGGTAAAGCTGTTCGCCGCCGGCATGGCGGTGTCGCTCGGCAACCCCAAGGTGATGATGTTTTATCTCGCGCTGTTGCCGACCATCATAGACCTCAATGCCATTACGCTTGCAGGCTGGGTAGAACTCACCCTGACCATGGCGATGGTGCTCGTCTGCGTGGATCTCAGCTGGTCGCTGGCCGCCACGCAGGCACGCAAACTGCTGAAAAGCCCGCGTGCCATGAAAATCGCCAACCGCCTGAGCGCCGCGACCATGGCAGGTGCCGCCGCCGCAATCGCGACGCGCTGATCCTCTCGTTACGGGACTACCGCGCCATGGCGTGGTAGTCGTCGTTGGGCCGCATGTCGACGGCGGCGGCCACGCGGTTCGACATGTTGAAAAAGCCGACTGTCGAGGCGATGTCCCAGATGTCGCGGTCGGAAAAACCCGCCTTGCGCAAATCGGCGCGGTCCTCCTCGACGATCTTGGCCGGCGCTTCCGTCAGCTTGACGGCGAACTCCAACATCGCCCGTTGGCGCGGCGACAGATCGGCGACGCGAAAATTCATCACCATCATCTCGCCCAGCATCGGATCGCCCGAAAGCTGGCGTACCGCTGCGCCATGCGCGACCAGGCAATAGAAGCAATGGTTTACGGAGGAAACCGCCACCGCGATCATCTCGCGCTCCAGCTTCGACAAGCCCGACTCGCCCAGCATCAGGTCGTTGTACATATCGGTGAAGGCGCGCAGCTTCTTCTCGTCGAAGGCATAGGCCTTGAGCACGTTGGGCACGAGCCCAAGCTTTTCCTCGCATTTGGCGAAATAGGCTTTCGTCGCATCGCTCAGTTCGGCCTGGGCCAGATCGAGAGCGGTGACCATGTCGGTCATGTCGTGTCTCCTTTTGCGAGGACCGCCCCTTTCCCGGGCAGCGTCCGGAGCCTAAATCGTTATTTATCTCGAAGCCATGTCAAACCATTGTCGCCAAATTGAAGTCATCTGGCTACGATACGGCAAAGCACCGGCCGGGAGGGAGAATTCATCGTCATGGCTAGCCTGAAAACCGCGAGCAAACCGAAAAAGACCGTCGGAGCGAAGAAGGAACCGGCAAAGCAGAGCGACAAGTCCGCCACCTTCGCCGACTACCTGCTCGCGCGGGCGCCGGCCGAAGACGTCGCCGCCTATTCCGCCGCCGACCTCCATCGCGCCGCCGACCTCGCCCGCAAGGCGGTTGCCCGGCACAGGAAGGGCGAAAGCGTGGTCGCCATCGACGCCGAGTCGGGCGTCGTCCGCGACGGCCGCCCGGTTACGGTCATCACCGTCGTCAACGACAATATGCCGTTCCTGTTCGATTCACTCCTTGGCGAAATCACCGAGGATTTTTCCGAACCCTATCTGGTCACCCACCCGGTCATCGTGGTCAGGCATGGCAAGAACGGCGTCGAGGAAATTCTGGGCGACGGCGGCTTCGCCAAGAATGACGCGGCCCATGACCGCCTGAGCGTCGTCCACGTCCATATCGGCCGGTTGACCGGCGAGCAGGCGGAGGCGCTGGCAGCGCGCCTGAAAAAGGTGCTGCGCCAGGTGCATGCCGCCGTCACTGACTGGAAACCGATGCTGGCGCGGCTCGATCAGGCGATTTCCGAGTTCCGCTACGCGCCGGTGCCGCTCGACAAGGGCCATGTGACGGAAGCCATCGCCTTCCTCGAATGGCTGCGCGACGACAATTTCACCTTTCTGGGCATGCGCGAATACAAATACAGCGGCGGCGAAAAAAGCGGCACGCTCGACCGCGAGGACGGACCCGGACTCGGCATCCTCACCGACCCCGACGTGCTGGTGCTGAGGCGCGGCACCGAGGCGGTGACGACGACGCCCGAGATCCGTGCGTTCCTGCACGGTCCCGACCCGCTGATCGTCACCAAGGCCAATGCCAAGTCGGTGGTGCATCGCCGCATCTACCTCGACTATATCGGCATCAAGACCTACACCGCCAAGGGCGCGCTTTCGGGCGAACTGCGCATCGTCGGCATGTTCACCTCGACCGCCTACACGCGCTCGGTGATGAAAATCCCCTATCTGCGCTCCAAGGCGCAGAGCGTCATCGCCAAGGCCGGCTTCGACGCCGGCGACCATTCCGGCAAGGCGCTGATCAACGTGCTGGAAAGCTATCCGCGCGACGAGTTGTTCCAGATTCCGGTGCCCATCCTGCGCAAGCACGCCGAAGCCATCCTCGGCCTGATCGACCGGCCGCGCGTGCGCGCGCTGGTGCGGATCGACCAGTTCGATCGCTTCGTCTCCATCCTCGTCTTCGTGCCGCGCGACCGTTACGACAGCGTGGCGCGCGAAAAGATCGGCGCTTACCTGAAAACGGTTTTCCAGGGCCGGCTCTCGGCCTATTACCCAGCCTTCCCGGAAGGCGGGCTGGCGCGCATCCACTTCATCATCGGCCGTTCCGGCGGCAAGACGCCGAAGATCGAGCAGGCGACCGTCGAGGCGGCGATCCGCGACATCGTGCGGACCTGGGAAGACGCACTCGCCGATGCGGCGGAAACCTCGGGCAGCGCAGCCAACCTGAAGACGATTGCCACGCGGTTTCCCGAAAGCTACCGCGACAGCTTCTCGGCCTCCGTCGCGCTGGTCGATGCCGGGCGTATCGCCAGGATCGATGCCGGTAATCCGATCGACATCGACTATTATCGCGACGCCGGCCAGAGCGCGACGCAGGCCTCGCTGAAGATCTATCACCACGGCGCCCCGGTGGCGCTGTCGCGGCGCGTGCCGATCCTCGAAAATATCGGCTTTCGCGTCATCAGCGAGCGCACCTTCGAAATCGGCGGCGACGATGCCTCCGGCATGGTCTTCATCCATGACATGGAACTGGAAAGCACCAACGGCAAGCCGATAGCGCTCGACGACGGCGGCGCGCTGTTCGAGGAGGCCTTCATGGCCGTCTGGCGCGGCGACGTCGACAATGACGGCTATAACGGCCTCGCCCAGACCGCCGGCCTGCGCTCGAACGAGATCCTCGTGCTTCGCGCCTATGGCCGCTATCTGCAGCAGGCCGGAATTCCCCAGAGCCAGGATTTCATCGCCGCCACCCTCAACCGCTATCCCGACACGGCGCGTGGCCTTCATGCGCTGTTCGTCGCCCTGCTTGGACCCGACGCCAAGGGCGAAGGCGAAGTAGCGGCCAGGCACCTCAAGGCCAAGATCAAGGACGCGCTGGACGACGTTCCCAACATCGACGACGACACCATCATCCGCCGCTATCTCAACCTGATCGAAGCTTCGCTCAGGACCAACCACTTCGTTTCAGGCAAACAGGAGCGCGGCCAGTCACTGGCGATCAAGCTCGATTCCCGCAGCGTCGACGGATTGCCCGAACCGAGGCCGTGGCGCGAAATCCTCGTCTACGGGTCCGAGGTCGAGGGCGTGCACCTGCGCTTCGGCCCGGTGGCGCGCGGCGGCCTGCGCTGGTCCGACCGGGCGCAGGACTACCGCACCGAAGTGCTGGGCCTGGTCAAGGCGCAACAGGTCAAGAACGCCGTCATCGTGCCGGTCGGCGCCAAGGGCGGCTTCTATCCCAAGCAATTGCCGGTCGGTGGCAGCCGCGAGGCGGTGTTCGAGGCGGGCAAGGCCGCCTACAGGAACTTCATCTCCAGCCTGTTGTCGATCACCGACAACATCGATATCGACCATGTCGTGCCGCCGGAAGGCGTAGTGCGGCGCGATCCCGACGACCCCTATTTCGTCGTCGCCGCCGACAAGGGCACGGCGACCTTCTCCGATACGGCCAACGCCATCAGCCAGGCACACGATTTCTGGCTGGATGACGCTTTCGCCTCGGGCGGCTCGGCCGGCTACGACCACAAGAAGATGGGCATCACCGCCAAGGGCGCATGGGAGGCGGTGAAGCGGCATTTCCGCGAGATGAACCGCGATATCCAGACTTCGCCCTTTTCCATGGTCGGCGTCGGCGACATGTCGGGCGACGTCTTCGGCAACGGCGCGCTGCGCTCCGAACAGACCAAGCTGATCGCCGCCTTCGACCATCGCGACATCTTTATCGATCCCGATCCGAACCCAGCCACCTCGTTTGCCGAGCGCCAGCGCCTGTTCGACCTGCCGCGATCGAGCTGGCAGGACTACGACAAGACGAAGCTGTCGAAGGACGGCGTCATCGTCTCGCGCAGCCAGAAGTCGGTTACCCTGCCGGCCGCTGCCGCCGCCGCGATCGGCATGACCAAGACCACCGCCTCGCCGACCGAGATCATGCGCGCGATCCTCGCCGCCCCGGTCGACCTGTTGTGGTTTGGCGGCATCGGCACCTATTTGCGCGGTTCCAGCGAGAGCAACCAGGAAGTCGGCGACCGCGCCAACGACGCCATCCGCCTAACGGCGGCCGACGTGCGCGCCAAGGTCATCGGCGAAGGCGCCAACCTCGGCGTGACGCAACGCGCCCGCATAGAGTTCGGCCTTGCCGGTGGCCGCTGCAACTCCGACGCCATCGACAATTCCGGCGGCGTCAACTGCTCGGACGTCGAGGTCAACATCAAGATCGCGCTGGCGTCCGCCATGCGCAAGGGCACGCTGACGCGTCCGGCGCGCAACAAGCTTCTCGCCGAGATGACCGACGAGGTGTCGCATCTGGTGCTCGCCAACAATTACGAGCAGACGCTGGCGCTGTCCTTGGCTCGCAAGCGCGGGCTTGCCGACATCGCCCATCAGGGTCGCTTCATGGAAGCGCTGGAGGCACGCGGCCTGCTCAACCGCGCCGTCGAGACCCTGCCCTCGCCGGCCGGGCTTGCCGAGCGTGAGGCGCGCGGCGAACCCCTGACCCGCGCGGAACTCGGCGTGCTTTTGGCTTATGCCAAGATCGTGCTGTTTTCCGACATCGTCGCTTCGGACGTTCCCGACGAGCCGCATTTCGACCGCGACCTGATGGGCTACTTCCCGGAACGGATGGCCAAGAAATACACCGGCGAAATCCATGGCCACCGGCTACGCCGCGAAATCATCGCCCGCGTCGTCGCCAACGATCTGGTCAACCGCGGCGGGCCGTCCTTCGTCAACAGGCTGATGGAATCCACGGGACGCAGCGCCGCCGACGTGGTGCGCACCTTCACGGCGGTCCGCGACGGCTTCGCCCTCCCCGCGCTCTACCGCGAGATCGACGCGCTCGACAACAAAATAGACGGCCAGATCCAGCTCGACCTCTATCAGACGGTAAGCCGGCTGATCTTCAACACCAGCGGCTGGTATCTGAAGAACGACACCGGCTCCGAGCCTCTCGGCAAGCGGATCGCCGGCCTGCTCGAAGTCCGAAAAACGCTGGAGCCCAGGCTCACCTCGCTGCTCCCGGAATTCTCGCGGCAGCGGATAGAAGAACGCCGGCACGGTCTGTTCAAGGGCGGCGCGCCCGAAAAACTGGCCGAGCGGCTGGCGCTGACCGATATCGCCGAACTCATCCCCGACATCGCCCTGACCGCACAGACGGCAAACGCCGATATCGCGGTCGCCGCCAAGGCGTTCTTCCGCGTCAGCGAAGCCTTCCGCATTCCGCGCATCGAAGACGCCGCCCGTTCGATCACGCCACCGGACTACTACGACCAGCTCGCGCTGTCGCGAGCCAGCGACCTGATCGGCGCGGCCCGGCGCGGCATCGCGGTGGCGGCGCTCACCGCCCATGCCGGCGCGCCCGACCCGGTCGCAGCCTGGCTGGAAGCCGGTGGCGAGAACATCGCCAAGGTGCGCGAACGCCTGCAGGCGCTGACCGAAGGCGGCGAACTCACCGTCTCGCGGCTGTCGGTCGCCTCCGGCCTGATGAGCGACCTGACGATAAGGTGAGGGCTGAAATCGCCAGCATCGAGATGCCAGACTTCGATCTGAAGGCATTGACGTCGACCGCACTGCAAGCGGTCGGCCAATTCGCATGTTCAGCCGACTGCACCGCCGCGAAAACCATGCAGACATGGCGGCCGCGATGGAGCGGCTGGAGGAACCATGAGTGAGGCGAGGATCGGACGCGCATCCAGACGCGGCATATGGGGATGGATGCTGTTCGACTGGGCGGCTCAGCCGTTCTTCACGATCGTCACCACTTTCATCTTCGGCCCCTATTTCGTCTCGCGCATGGCAAGCGACCCCGCCACCGGCCAGGCGGCGTGGGGCTATGGCATCGCCGCCGCCGGCCTCGTCATCGCCGTCCTGTCGCCGGTGCTCGGCTCCATCGCCGACCAGACCGGACCGCGAAAGCCGTGGATCGGCTTTTTCGCCGTCATCCAGATCGTCAGCCTCTCGCTTTTGTGGTTCGCCGCGCCCGGCTCCAGTCTTTTCCTTGTCGTGCTTTGCTTCTCGCTCGCCTCGGTCGCGGCCGAATTCTCCACCGTGTTCAACGATTCCATGATGCCGCGCCTCGTGCCAAGCAGCGAGATCGGCAGGATCTCGAATGTCGCCTGGGGGCTCGGCTATCTCGGCGGCATGGTCGCGCTGATCTTCGTCGTCGCCTTCCTCGCCGGCTCGCCGGAAACCGGCAAGACCATCATCGGCGCCACGCCGCTTTTCGGCCTCGACCCGAAACTCGGCGAGGACGCGCGCGCCACCGGGCCGCTGTCGGCGCTATGGTATCTCGTCTTCATCCTGCCGATGTTTTTCTACACGCCCGATGCGCTGAAGGGCATTCCGGCCGGCTCAGCGGTTCGCGAGGGTCTGAAGGAACTGAAGGCGACGATTTCCGAAGTGCGCGAACGCGGCGGCATCTTCCGCTTCCTCATCGCGCGCATGCTCTATCAGGACGGAGTCAACGCTCTGCTGGCGCTGGGCGGAGCCTTTGCTGCGGCGATGTTCTCCTGGTCGATCACCGAAATCGGCATCTTCGGCATCATCCTGAACGTCGTCGCCGTCTTCGGCTGCATGGTCGCGGCGCATCTCGATACCTCGCTCGGCTCCAAGACAATGGTGATGATCTCGCTGGTGCTCCTGATCGTCGCCACCATCGGCATCGTCTCGACGGGGCCGGGCTACACGCTGTTTGGCGCATGGATGATGCCGGGAGAGCATTCAGGCGGCCTGTTCGGCACGCCTGCGGAGAAAGCCTATATTGCGTTCGGCCTCTTGATCGGCCTCGCCTTCGGCCCGGTGCAGGCATCGTCGCGCTCCTACATGGCGCGCAGCGTCACGGCGGAAGAAGCGGGCCGCTATTTCGGCATCTACGCGCTGGCCGGGCGGGCAACGAGCTTTGCCGCACCCTTCGCGGTGGCGACCGTCACCGCCGCCAGCGGATCGCCGCGCCTCGGCATGGCGGCGATCATCCTGTTCCTTGGTGCCGGCATGTGGATTCTTGCCGGCACGCCCTACCCGGCGGATCGGCCGAAGGAATAAAACTGCTCAGTGGCGGAAGTGACGAACGCCGGTAAACACCATGGCGATGCCGTGTTCGTCGGCAGCAGCGATCACCTCGTCGTCACGCATCGAACCACCCGGCTGGATGACGGCGGTGGCGCCGGCTTCGATCGCCGAAAGCAGTCCGTCGGCAAACGGAAAGAAGGCGTCCGACGCAACCACCGAACCCTTGGTCAGCGGTTCGCCGCCGCCTGCCGCCTCGGCCGCGTCGACCGCCTTGCGCGCGGCGATGCGCGAGGAATCCACCCGGCTCATCTGGCCGGCGCCAATGCCCACTGTCGCGCCGTCGCGCACATAAACGATGGCGTTAGACTTGACGTGCTTGGCGACGCGGAAGGCAAATTTCAAATCGGCCATTTCCTTTGTCGTCGGCGCGCGCTTGGTCACCACCTTGAGGTCGAGGTCGTCGACCACCGAATGGTCGCGATCCTGCACCAGAAGGCCGCCGGCCACGGATCTCACCGTCGTGGCATCGGCGCGCGGATCGGGCAGGCCGCCGGTCACCAGCAGGCGCAGGTTCTTCTTGGCGGCGACGATGCGCGCCGCCTCCTCGCTGGCCTCGGGTGCGATGATGACTTCGGTAAAGGTCTTGACGATTTCCTCGGCCGCTTCCGCGTCGAGGCTGCGGTTCATGGCGACGATGCCGCCAAAGGCCGAAACCGGATCGCAGGCCAGCGCGCGAAGATAGGCCTCCTTCAGCGTCTTGCCTTCGGCGACGCCGCACGGATTGGCATGCTTGATGATGGCGATGGCCGCCGAGCGGGCCGGGTCGAATTCGCCGACCAGTTCGAAGGCGGCGTCGGTGTCGTTGATGTTGTTGTAGGAAAGCTGCTTGCCCTGCAACTGCTTCGCCGTCGCCACGCCCGGCCGCTGCTCGCCTGTGACATAGAAGCCGGCAGACTGGTGCGGATTTTCGCCGTAGCGCATCACCGTTTCCAGCTTGCCGCCGAAAGCACGCCAGCTAGGGTGCTCGACGGCGAGCGCCTCGGCAAACCACGCGGAGATCGCCGCGTCATAGGCGGCTGTGCGAGCGAAGGCCTTGGCCGCCAGCTTCTTCCGGAAATCGAGCGACAGCGAGCCGAGATTGACCTCGATGGCGTTGAGCACCGAGGCATAGTCCTCCGGATCGGTGACGACGGCGACATAGGCATGGTTCTTGGCGGAAGCACGCACCATGGCCGGGCCGCCGATATCGATATTCTCGACAATCGCCGCGTATTCCGCGCCAGAACGGCGTACTTCCTCGAACGGGTAGAGGTTGACGACGACGAGATCGATCGGCTCGATGCCGTGCTTGTGCATGGCGGCCGCATGTTCGGGATCGTCGCGCACGCCAAGCAGCGCGCCGTGCACCGACGGGTGCAGCGTCTTGACCCGGCCGTCCATGATTTCGGGAAAGCCGGTCAGTTCCGAAACGTCGCGCACGGCGATGCCGGCCGCAGCGATGGCCTTGGCCGTGCCACCGGTCG
The DNA here is from genome assembly GCA_049647745.1 of Mesorhizobium sp. Classification (GTDB taxonomy): domain Bacteria; phylum Pseudomonadota; class Alphaproteobacteria; order Rhizobiales; family Rhizobiaceae; genus Mesorhizobium. Next base: position 3,319 of record JBARYG010000009.1, on the reverse strand, counting down.
AGACAAGCTCGACCCCGGCCTTTGCCAGCGCTCCGGCGAACTCGACCAGCCCCGTCTTGTCGGAGACCGACAGCAGCGCGCGGCGCACCGGCACGAGATCGGGCGCGGGGATCATTTTCGAGGCGACGGCCATGGGAGAAAACCTTTCGTGGATTCTGGACTGGGCCGTATCACATGACGACCGGAAATCAATGCGACACGATCAGGCCGGGCCGGCGGGCATCTCCTGACGGCACCGGCACAAGAGCGGCCGCCGGGCTCAGGGCTTGTTGCCGGCGATCCTCGTCCGCAGCAATTGCCATTGCACTTCCGCCACTTCGGACGCCCTGAACTGGAGCACGATCTGCAGGCTGCGGCGCGGGCCGCCAAGCCCGGCGAAGTAAATCGATTCCTCGACCTGCGGCTCGACTTGCGGCGAAACGAACATCCAGCTGTCGGTGCCCTCGCCCGTCAGCACCAGCCGGTCGTGTTCGTCATGCGCGAGCCTGACGTCGGGGTGGATATGGAAGCGCACGGCGACGGAGTCCGGGGTGCCGCCACGGATCAGCCCGCCGCCAACCGCGAGGAAACGGTCACGGCCCGACAGCACGTTGCCATTGCCCGTCAGCGTCAGCTGGCGCTCGTGCAGCAGGCCGAAGCGCGCCGCATAGCCGTCGTGGCGCGCGACGAAGCCCTGCCGCTCCTTGTCGTCAATGCGCCGACAGGGCACGCGTACCGGCCCGCCGATCAGCGGCGAGCCGAGCACGTCGCTGATGCGCGGCGAATAGCTGAACCGCGCGGATGAGGTGTCGTTGAGCGTGGCCGTGGAATGCGCGGCGGTGGCGCGCGCCAGCGGCCGGAATTCGGCCGCGCCATAGGTGTCGATGCCGGCATTGACGATGAAATGCTGGCGGCCCGACGACAGTTCGAACGACAGGCAGCCGGCATGCGCCGCGCCCGACACCTCCACCGGCGGCGCCGCACCGGTGTCGGCGATGACTGTGACGCCGCCCATGGAAAGGCGCTCGTAGCCCGAATGCGGCGCGTGCAGCAGCGGCGAACCGATGGTATCGTCGTGCCGCAGGATGGCGACGATGCGGTCATGGATCGTCGCCCCCATGCCGTTGAAGCGGGCGATGGCACCATCCTGATGGCGGAAGAACCGCAGCGCAGGCAGCATCCGGTCGATCGCCCCCATCAGCGCGGCGGGCGGCGTTTCGGCCTGGTTGGCGTAGGTCTGGCGCAACGGCAAAAGATCGGCGAGGATTTCGAGCACGACCATCGGGTTGCGCGAGATATGGCCGCCGTCCGGCAGGATCTGCCGGTCGAGTTCCGCGCTCAGATTGCGGGTGGCAGCACGCAGCGCGGTGGCGGGTGCCGGCAGCGACAGGGCAGCGAACGCCAGCGCGATCCGGGCGCGCAGCCGGTCCTTGCCGTCCGGCATTTCCGGCGTTGTCGCCCGCAGATATCGCATCTGCACGGCCAGCGATTTCAGGAAGGACCGGTAGAACGGAAATTCCGCGCCCTGCAAAACGACCGAAGAATGCTGCAGCCAGGCGATGATGCGCTTGGCCGTGGTTCCGGGTTCCCACGCGACGCCCGAAATGCGGCCGCCATGCAGGGCGATCCAGTCGGACACCAGCGCGCGCGCATTGGCGGCGGCGAGTTCGGTGCCGGCGGCGCGCATGTGGCGCAGCCAGCGGAAACCGTGCAGGCTCTTTTGCCAGCCGCGGTTCGGCACCTCGATCTGGAACGGCGACTCCCCGCCCGTCTCGACGAGATGCCCGGAGAAAGGATAACGGCCGTAATAGATCTCAAGCGCTATCTGCGGGTCGGCAAGGCGCAGATCCGGCGGCGCGATCAGCACGCGCTCCGGCGTCCGCCCCGAATAGCGCCAGCGATAGACGGGCCCGCCGCGCAGGCGCCGGCGCGCCTTGCGCCAGATCTCCTTCGTCACAAGCATCCATATGCGCGTCGTGTTGCCGGCTTCGAGTGCCAATACGCCTCCAGAATCGTCCATGTCCGGGGACAAGTCTATTTGATTCAAGAATTTATGCGAAGGCGGTTTGGCCCGATGCCCACCGTTCGTTCAGTGGATTCTGCGCATGCGGGCGGCAAAGAACCCGTCGAGCCCGGAAATCCCCGGCGAGCCGAGGTCCATGTCGGCCGGCGTGCTGCGCAGCGTGCCCTGCGGCGTAAGAAAGGGATCGAGACCCGCGATCTCGCCGGGAAGCACCGGATCGTGTGCGACGCCTGGCGTCCGCGCCAGGAATTCGCGATACAGTTCCTCGCCTTCCAGCGGATCCAGCGAGCAGTTGGAAAAGACGATCCGCCCGCCGGGCATCACCAGCGTGACGGCGCACACAAGCAGCCTCGCCTGCAGGTCGGCCAGCTTTTGGATATCGGCCGGCGTCTTCGTCCACGGCACGTCGGGGTGACGTCGCACCGTGCCGGTGGACGAACACGGCGCATCGAGCAGAACGGCGTCGAACGGCTCTTCCGGCTCGTAATTCAGCAAATCAGCCTGCACGATTTTCGCCGCAAGGCCAAGCCGTCCGAGATTTTGCGCAAGCCGCGCCAATCGGTTCTTCGACGTGTCGAGCGCCGTGACACTGGCGCCGGCAAGCACCAGTTGCGCGGTTTTGCCACCGGGGGCGGCACATAGATCGGCGACGCGAAGCCCCCTGATGTCGCCCAGCAGCCGGGCTGGCAGGCTGGCCGCCGCATCCTGCACCCACCATGCACCCTCGGCGAAACCGGGCAGTTCGGGGACGGGACGGCCGAGCTTTTCCACCCGCACCGTGCCGGTCGGCGTGACGATGCCGTCGAGCCTTTCGGCCCATAATTCAGGGTCGGCCTTGACCGAGAAATCGACCGGCGCCTCATGCCGGTGGGCGGCGAGAATCCGCTTGGCGGTCTCAGTGCCGTAAGCCGTCTCCAGTCTGTCGGCAAACCATGCCGGCGCTTCGTCGGTTTGTTCGAGTGCGGCGGCAAGTTCGGCATCCTTGCCGCGCGCCATCGAGCGCAGCACGCCGTTGACGAGGCCGGAAAAGCGCGCCGTGCGCGGATCGGCCTTGGCGTGGGTGACGGCGAGATCGACGGCGGCACTGTCGGGAATATCGAGGAACAGGATTTGCGCCGCCGCCACGTGCAAGAGGTGTGAAAGCGCGGTGGCGTTGGGCGGCAGCGGCTTTTCCAACCGGCGCGCGAGCAGCCCGGCGATGGTCATGCGGTAGCGCAGCGCGGTGACCAGGATGGCCCGCACCAGCGCCCGGTCGCGCATGTCCAGCGCCCGGTACAACGGATGACCGCCTTCATTGTCGGTCATGCCGTCGAGCGG
>JBARYG010000008.1:0-2951 GCA_049647745.1 Mesorhizobium sp. | reverse complement strand
GCTGTGGGGTCGCGCTCACCCTCCTAACGCGTTGTTCCGCGCGGCCCGCCACCGAGACGCCGGCTACCTACCTAGTGGACGGCCATGTAGCGGTACAGATTCCGGATGGGTGGTCGACGCGACGGGTGACAGATGGGCCAGGGTCGGACAGGGTGGAGGTGGTCTCGCCCAGCGACCCGCAGCTGGTGCTGCACGTCACCCAAGCGCCGGCCGCCGGTGACACCCTGACGGCCATCGCAGAGCCGTTGCAGCGAGCCCTGCAACGCGCTGAAGCCGAAACACCCGGAGTATTCACCGATTTCGCCCCGGAAGGTGCCAGCGCGGGACGCCCCGCAGTGACCTATCGGGAAGTTCGCAACGGCCGCCATGTCGATTGGGTGGTCTTGGCCGACGGTGCGGTGCGCATCGGAATCGGGTGTCAGAGCGAGCCGGGAGGCGAGGACGCGTTGCGTGTGGTGTGTGAGCAGGCGGTGCGCTCTGCCCACGCCGTCGGCTGAAAACACTACGTCGCCGACCGTCAAAGGGGAGGTGGGGGAGACTTTCGCCATTGGCTGGGTGAAACTCCGTGTGTTTGGCGAAACTGCCTGGTGAAGTAGGCCGCATCCGGTAGTCCGACCCGCTGGCCGATTTCGGTGATCGACAGCCGGGTATCGGTCAGCAGCCGGCGGGCTTCGCCCATGCGCCGCTGGGTGATCCACTCCAGGACCGTGCGGCCGGTGCGGCGGCGCACGACGGTGGTCAGATGCCCCGCCGATACCGAGACCTCACGGGCGACTTCGCGTAACGAGAGCGGTTCGGTGTAGCGCCGGTCGATGGTGGCGAACACCTCGGCCAGTAGGGGTTCGTCTTCGTGACGCAGACCGCCGATGGTGTCGGCGGCGAGTCGGGTGAGCTTGACCAGCAGTAGGGTCAGTAGAGCCGATATCGCTTCGCGGTCTCCGTCTTGGCGTTGCCCGAGTTCGGATTTCATCGCGTTGAGGATGTTGAAGATCGCTGGACGATCAGCGACGGGTAGCTCGATGCGCAGCAGGCCGTCTTCGTTCTCATGCAGGAACAGGCAGAGTAGCGGATGTGATCGCCAGGAGAGCCACGGCGATGCGCCGTCATGGCCGACCGCTGCTGGGTCGAAGAACACCGCGATGCCGTCGTCGGCGCACTCCACCGCCTCGGGACCGACGGTGGCGCCCATCGCGACCACGTAGAACACCCCGGTCGACCGGTCGCACCACAGGGCCGGGAAGTTGTGGATCTGGCCGTGTTGGGACAGCCTCTCCCGTCCCACCCGGGCCACCACCACCGGTGGCAGGTGTGGGTCGGTCGGATAGTCGTAGACCTTCACCCCGGCGCGCTGACGCACCAATCGGGCCGTAGGAAGCATGCGCCGACGATAATCCAAACCTGCGGAAGAACGTCCTAACTTCACAGAAAAATGACGGTTAGCTTTAAGTCGTGCTGACTGAGATGCGCTGTTATTGCTGCGGATTCATATCGCGTGGGCGACCGGCGCTGCCGAATACCTGCATTTACCTGAGAAAACTCTGGTAAGCCTCGCCTTTCTTTCAGCGCGCCAGCTAACCCAAATCCGACCCGTGCTCGTGCCACAACCTTGAGGAGATCTCCCTTGCGCGCAACAATCCGCCCCTACGTCAGCGCTGGTGTCGCGATCGTGGGCGCTGGCCTGATCGCGGCCACTCCGGTGGTCGCGCCGCTGCCCACTGTCGGCGCGGTGCGCGATGTGGCGCTGACTGCGAGCAGCGCGTGGGACGAGGTGTTCAACGCGGCCTCGCAGAACCTGTCCCAGATGCTGAACAACTACTACCTGGCTCCGGGGATCGCGTTTCAGCAGTTCTTCGCCAACCAGATGGACTACGCCCAGCAGCTGATGGATGACCCGGCGAACATCACCGCGGTCACCGAGCAGATGCGCCACAACCTGGATGCGCTGCTGACCGGGTACACGATGACCAATGCCTCCGAGGAAACCCTCAACATCGTGCTGAGCCACACCTTGAACGCCGGCAGCCTCGCCGACGGCCTGGGTTGGTACGACATGTTCGCCGGGCCGTTGGCGTCGCTCGCGGGCGGGATGTTCCCGGCGGATCTCATCCCGATCATCCACTTCCTGTCCTCACCGATGAGCGGGCTGATCATGGGTTCGGTGGGGCCGTGGATCGCGCCCTGGGTCGGCTTGCTCAACAGCATCACCGACGGTGACAGCCTCGGCGACACGCTGGCAAACGTGTTCGGGGCCTCCCTCAACGGTGCAACCTTGAACCTGGACAGTCTGCTGCCGATGATCAATGAAATGGCCGGCGGCATGCTGCCGGACGGCATGGGCATCGGGCACCTGGAGGTCGCCTTCGGCGGTTGGCTCACCGCCGGCAATGTGGCAATCGATCCGTATCAGGTTATGGGTGCGGGTGGCGAGGTTATCGCCGAGACGCCCGCTGTGGGTGGCTCGATCCTCAACAGCGTCGGTATCGAGCTCACCGGTGTCCCGGTGCTCGGCGCCCTCAACATCGGCAGCAATGCGATCGGCCCGTTCGCGGCGATGCAGGCCCTCGGTCAGACCGTCGGTGCGCTGTTGGGTTCCGGTTGGGACGGCAAGGGCGCGGTGCCGGTCACCCCGCCGCTGGCCGGTGTCGATCTGCCGGTGATTAACGATCTCGATGACGGTGGTGCCGGTGGCGCTGCGGCTACCGACTGGTTCGCCGACTTGGTGGCGGGGCTGGGTCTGTAACCCGCTCTCGACGTAGATCCCCTAAAAACCCTTCCCAAACCAGACTTTTCACACGAGAGGTATTCACACATGAGTTACCGCAATCGCATGATCGGCACCGGCAGCGCCGTGGCGGCGTTTCTGGCGTTCGGCATGACGCCGTTGGCGCCGGCGCCGGCTGCTTCGGCTGATTTTGAGGATCTGTTCAGTTTCGATTGGTTGGTCCCGACGG
>JBARYG010000007.1:0-1583 GCA_049647745.1 Mesorhizobium sp. | reverse complement strand
CCACCAGCCGGTCAATCCTGCGGGTCGGGTAACCCATCTCATGCAGGCGCTCGTTGAGTGCACGGTGCTCGCGCCCGTGGGTCACCTCTTGGCCGATGAATCCCTTCACCTGATCTTTGAGGTCGGGGTCGGTGATCTGGTCGGCGTAGCGACGCACCGAACGAATAAAGAAGTCCTCACCCTCCGGGAACACCGCCGACAGGTGCGCGATCATGTGGCTCATCACCAGGTCGCCCTGAACGAAGTGGCGATCGAAGGCCGCCACCGGGTAGTTGAACCGGATGCGACGCGGCTGTACCGCCGGGTGGCGGTTCTCGTTGGCGGTCATGACTCTCTCTCGGGTTGGGGGTCTGCAAAGCCGGTCGCCAGTGGCCGAACCAGCATCTTGAAAGTCTCGAGAATGTCGTTGGTGGCCACCGGTTCGTGGCCCTCTATCGACCGCGACATCGCCAGGCCGTTCATCAGCACGAAAGCCATCTGCAAGCCGATGCGCGACCGTGGGGCACCGACATCGGCGGGGTCGGCCGGGCCGAGCAGTTGGTCGTAGACCCGCTCGCAGGCTTCCGCGAACTGCCGATCGGTTTCGATGACCGCCGGCGCCAGCTCCCGGTCGGTGCGCGCCGCCACCCACAGCTCGTGCGTTGCAGTGAAGGTCGGACCGGAAAACATCGACCACAGCAGGTCGAAGGCCTCATCGATCTTGTCGGCGGACGGGTCCAGCCCCGCCATCAACACCTCGAACTCTTCGATGCGGCGGTTCAGCGAGAACTCGATGGCGGCGGTCAGCAGGCCGACCTTGGTCGGGAAATGCCCCTGCAGCGCCCCCACCGAGACGCCCGCACGGCGGGCTACCTCGGTCGTGGTAGTTCCCTTGAAACCAACCTCTACCAGCGCGTCGAGCGTCGCGTTGAGCAGCGCATGCCGGGTCTCGGCAGTGCGCTCCGCCTGGGTTCGGCGGGGTTTGGTCGGCGACACGCGTCCATCATTCAACACATAAAATAAGTAGTCAATATTTATTTTTAACGCAGGTACTCCCCGCTACCCACCGGCTCCATCGCCGCCGGCGGTGACATCATGCGGGGGTGGCCTCTCCATCACCCGATCCCTCACCTTTGGTGATACGCATCTCGCCGATGGCCCACTTCGCGGTCGGCTTCCTGGCCCTCGGGCTGCTGATCCCCGTGCTGACGTGGCCATTGACCGCGCCACTGTTGGCACTGCCGGTATTGCTGTCGGTATTGATCGCCCGGTGGCGAACCGTGGCCGACGCCCAGCAGATCAGGGTGCGCACCTTGCTCGGCAGTCGCGCAGTGGACTGGGATGCCATCGTCGGACTGGGAGTCACCCGGGGATCGTGGGCGCGGGCGCATCTGCGCGACGGAGAGATTGTGCGGTTGCCCGCGGTCAGCTTCGCCACGCTGCCGCTGTTGACCGAAGCCAGCGGCGGGCGGGTGCCGAACCCCTATCGCTGAATCTCTAGCCCAGCGGGTTGGCCCCGTTGAGGAACACCCACATCGCAATGCCACCGGCAATCCCGAGCACCAGCGCCACGATGGATCCGATAAAGGGCCGCCGGGCCCAGC
>JBARYG010000006.1:0-24625 GCA_049647745.1 Mesorhizobium sp. | reverse complement strand
GATAATAGTAGTGTTATTTGCAACTACTATATTGGGCAACCCTCTTCTCATCCTGTCTGGGCCCTTTCGGGCGTTGCCGCATTTTTCGAAAACAAGATGCGACAACTCACGTTCGAGCCCGCGCCGTATCGACAGCAGTGATCAGCCCAAAAAAGGAGTTGCAATTGCGACTACCTACATGCATCATGAAGTCGGAATGTGCCTCTGCTGGCATCATCTCGTAGTTGGAAGATTGAGGGAAATTGGATGCCGGAGACGAATATGAAGCGATTCCAGCTATTTATTGGAGGGGAATTTGTAGATTCTTCCAGCGGAAAATTCTTCGAGACGGAATACCCCTACACCGGCCAGGCTTGGGCAGAGGTGGCCGAAGGATCGGCAGAAGATGTCAACAGGGCCGTTGCAGCAGCGCAGGCGGCGTTCACGACGGGCGCCTGGCCTCGATTGACGGCGACCGAGCGTGGTGCGCTGCTCCATAAATTGGGCTCGCTCATCGAAAGCAACCACGAGAAACTTGCCCGTGCCGAAATGCAGGATAACGGGAAGACGATCACCGAGGTTCGCAACCAGGTGAGCTCGCTTCCGGCACTTTACCGTTATTATGCCGGCCTCTCCGACAAGGTCCACGGACAGACGATCGAGGTCAACAACGACAAGGTTTTCACCTACACGACCTATGAACCTCTCGGCGTGGTGGCGGCGATCACGCCGTGGAATTCGCCGTTGCGCCTGCTGAGTCTCAAGCTTGCGCCCGCGCTGGCGGCGGGAAACACCGTTGTCGTCAAGCCTTCCGAGTTTACCTCCACGTCGACGTTGCTGCTGATGGAACTGATAAACGCAGCCGGCTTCCCGCCGGGCGTGGTGAACGTCGTTACCGGGTTCGGTGAAGCCGTCGGTGCGCCCTTGGTGGCGCACCCGCTGGTGCGAAAAGTATCCTTTACGGGCGGAGTGAGCGGCGGCATCAAGAGTTATGTGGCGGCGGCCAGCGGGCTAAAATCGGCCGTCCTGGAGTTGGGCGGAAAATCCGCAAGCATCGTTTTCCCCGATAGAGGCTCTGACACGGCGCGGCAGGTGGCCAATGGCATATTCGGCTCGACGGGACAAACCTGCGTTGCCGGTTCCCGGTTGCTGGTCCACGAGGACATCCACGACGAGTTCGTTGCCGAGGTCGTTTCGCATGCGAAAAGCAAGCGGATGGGTGACCCCCTCGATGAAACCACCGAACTCGCGCCGATGGCGACGCGCCCTCAATACGAAAGGGTCATGGCCTATATCCGTGAGGCGATGGAGCAAGGCGCACATCTGGCATATGGCGGCAATCAATCGACAGACGGCGACACCCCCGGCGGCCTGTTCATCGAGCCGACGATCTTCACCCATGTTACGCCCGAAATGACCATCGCCAACGAAGAGATTTTCGGCCCGGTACTTTCGGTCATCCCCTTCCACGATGAAGAGGAAGCCGTCCGCATCGCAAACTCCGTCTGCTTCGGGCTGGCGGCCGGCGTCTGGACAGCCGATCTCAGGCGCGCGCATCGGCTCGCGCGGCAGTTGCAGGCGGGAACGGTGTGGATCAACACCTATCGGGTGAACGCCCCGCAAATGCCGGTCGGCGGCTATAAAAATTCCGGGGTAGGCAGAGAAAGTGGCGACGAGGCGATCAAGGAATACCTTCAGATGAAGAGCGTGTGGATCGACGTGCAATAGGTAGCGGTCCACTCGACTTCGGCATCCGTGAACAAGAAAACTCTCTGCGCTAGAAAAGGTTAAGGCGATGAACATTGCGAGCCCCTTGAAGGAAAGGGATACGGCCAGCGTGCTGCATCCTCAGACAAACCCGGCACGCCATATGGACAGCGGGCCGCTCGTCATCTCGAAAGGGAGTGGCGTTTATGTCACCGACGACAACGACAACGAATATATTGACGGCGCCTCCAGTCTCTGGTGCGCCTCCCTGGGATATTCGTCGGAACGCCTGGCGAAGGTCGCCTACGACCAGATGGCCAGGCTCGGCTCCTACAATACGTTTCGGCATATGAGCAATGAGAGCAGCATTGCTCTTTCCGAGAAGCTGATCTCGATCGCTCCCGTCTCCATGTCGAAGGTATTGCTGCAGTGTTCGGGATCGGAGGCGAACGATACCGCGATCAAGCTCGTGTGGTATTATTTCTCCGCTCTGGGCAAGCCGGAGAAAAGAAAGATCATCGGGCGCGAGAAGGGCTATCACGGCTCTTCCTGCGCGGCGATCAGCGTGTCGGGAAAGCCCGACATGCATCAGGGCTTCGGCCTGCCGCTGGACGGATTCCTCCACACGAAGTGCCCGCACTACTGGCGCGAAAGGCTAGAAGGCGAAACCGAGGAGGCCTTCTCGACGCGAATGGCCGACGAGCTGGAAAAGCTGATCCTTGCCGAGGGGCCGGAGACAGTTGCTGCCTTTTTCGCGGAGCCCATCATGGGCGCCGGCGGGGCCGTCTTTCCGCCCAAAACCTACTTCGAAAAGATACAGGCCGTTCTGAAAAAATATGACATCCTGTTTGTCGTCGACGAGGTGATCTGCGGGTTCGGGCGCACCGGAAACATGTGGGGCAGCCAGACATTCGGACTGAAACCCGACATGGTCAGCTGCGCCAAGGCCCTGTCGGCCGGCATGATCCCGATCTCGGCGCTGTTGATCAACGACAAGATATTCCAGGCAATTCTGGCGCAAGGCGGTTCGTTTGGAAACTTCGCGCATGGATACACCTACGCGGGACATCCCGTGGCGGCGGCGGTCGCGCTTGAAACGCTCAAGATATACGAAGAGGACAAGGTTTTCGAAAACGTCCGGAGCAGGGGCGAGCAGCTATCGGCACGCCTGGAAGGCTTTGCCAATTACGAGTTCGTCGGAAGCGTCGATTCCGTCGGGCTGATAGCGGGCATCGAGATTTTCGATCGCGGCGAGGGACGCGGCAACACCAGGATCGCGAAGGATATCGCATCGCGTCTCGACAAGAAGATCAGGGAGAGCGGGCTGATCCTTCGGGTGATTGGAAATCGGATCACCTTGGCGCCGCCGCTGATTATCGGCAGCGAAGACCTGGAAGAACTCCTGCGGCGTCTCGATGCGGCATTTCAGGCTGTCAGCAGCGATCTTCGGCTGGCCTGAAAGGCGGCGTCGTGACCGGTCTGGTCCACGCATTCGTTCGGCTTGCACCGGCGCCTGCAACAGGGGCGCCGGCAGCGTAGGTCTGCAAATTTCTCAACCCGACGCCGGCCTGGAGCGATTGATGACCCGGCGGAGCGAACGCGCCCTGAGCGCCGCTCCGGCAACGCCGCACTTCCGGTCCACTGCTAAATAGGCCCCGCCGAACCAGTCTGCCGGCTACGCGCCCATGATGGTTCTCACCACTCATCACTCCGCAATTTCCAGAAAACGACTATTGCCATAAGATAGAAGTTGCGATAACAACTACTACAGTGTAATCACGCTTCCAGCCGGGATCGTGTTCATCGTTCAGGGGAGGCACCGTTGGCCACTATCGACGTCAAAACCGAGATTACCGGAAGCATCTGGAAGATCCTGGCTACGGTCGGCCAGAAGATCGAGGAAGACGAACCGATCCTCATTCTTGAATCGATGAAGATGGAAATCCCCGTCACCGCGACCGAAAGCGGCACGCTGGTCTCCATCCTTGCCGCCGAAGGCGACACGATCACCGAGGGCACCGTCGTCGCCCGCATCGAAGTATGAGCGGTCAGATGAAAAAGCTCCTTGTCGCCAACAGGGGAGAGATCGCGCGGCGAATCTTTCGATCGGCCAAAGCCCTGGGTATCGCGACGGTTGCGGTCTATTCGGAGGCGGACGCGCAATCGGCCCATGTTGCGGACAGCGACGAAGCCTATGCGATCGGCCGCCCACCCGCGCGGGAAAGCTACCTCAACGTCGAACGCATTCTCCAGGTGGTGCGCGAAAGCGGCGCCGACACGGTTCATCCCGGCTACGGCTTTCTTTCGGAAAGCGCGGAATTTGCCGAAACCATCATCGCCGCCGGCCTGACCTGGGTAGGCCCGACGCCGCAAAGCATCCGTGATATGGGCGACAAGCAGCGCGCCCGCGATCTGGCGGCAGCGGCAGGCGTGCCGATCGTGCCGGGTACGGGGCGTTTTTCCGTTGGTGACATCGCAGAGGTCGCAGAGGCCGCCGAGAAGGTCGGTTATCCGCTTCTCGTCAAGGCTGTCGCGGGCGGTGGAGGCATCGGCATGCGCCGGGTCGATCGTGCCGAGCAACTTGTCGATACGGTTACGGCGACACAATCGATGGCCGAAAAGGCGTTCGGCGACGGAGCCGTCTTCCTTGAGCGATTTGTTCCGAAGGCGCGCCATGTGGAGGTACAGGTTTTCGGATTCGGCGATGGCACGGCGATCCATCTGCATGAACGCGACTGCTCGCTGCAGCGGCGTTTTCAAAAGGTGATCGAGGAGAGCCCAGCTCCCGGCTTGCCGGCTGCCGTGCGCGAAAAGATGACTGCGGCAGCCGTGGCGCTATGCCGAAAGACGTCATACAGCGGAGCGGGCACGATCGAATTTATCGTTGACGCGGATAGCTTCGATTTCTTCTTCCTGGAGATGAACACCCGCATCCAAGTGGAGCATCCGGTGACGGAGATGGTGACCGGACTTGATCTCGTTGCGATGCAGATTGGCTTCGCGCGCGGTGCGCTGTCATCGCTTGCACAGGAGGCCGTCCACATAAGCGGACATGCCATCGAGTGCCGGCTCTACGCGGAAGATCCGGCAAAGATGTTCATGCCATCGCCGGGCCGGCTTGCGACCTTCCGCCTGCCCGAAGCTGGGCGGCACGTCCGCGTCGATAGCGGCTATCGGGAAGGCGATGTCGTCAGTCCGTTCTATGATCCCATGATCGCCAAGCTCATCGTCTGGGGCGTCGACAGGGACGATGCGCGCAAGCGCGCTTGCGAAGCGCTTCGCACCGTTTCCATCGAGGGCCTGCGCACCAACCGCGATTTCCTGATCGCCTGCATGGAAGACGAGACCTTCGCAGCGGGCGATGTTTACACCAGTTTCATCGATGACCACCGGAAAATACTGATCACTGCCTGACAAGGAGAAACAAATGACCCTGTCCCACACCATGCTTGCGGATGCCGTCTGGGTACCGAAACAATCCAATCGCCTTGTCCGGCCGATTGTTCTGGCGGTTGCCGGCTCGATGCTCATCGCGCTCAGCGCCCGCATACAGGTGCCGATGTGGCCGGTGCCCGTCACCATGCAAACCTTCGCTGTACTGTTCCTCTCTCTGGCATATGGGCCGCGGCTGGCCTTCTCGACAGTCGCGCTCTATCTCGCCCAGGGTGCGGTCGGGCTTCCGGTTTTTGCTTCGGGTGGAGGCCTTTCCTACATCGTCGGGCCGACGGGCGGCTATCTCGTGTCTTACATAGTCGCGGCGCTGCTTGTCGGCTGGTTGGCGCGTCAGGGTTGGGGCAGGCCGATCCCGCGGGTCTTTGCCGCAATGATCCTCGGCAGCGCCATCATCTATCTGATTGGCGCCGGTTGGCTTGCCGTCTTTATCGGGCTGGAAAAAGCGGTGTCGCTCGGCGTTTTACCATTCCTTTTCGGCGATCTGCTGAAGGCCATGCTCGCCGCCGCGATCCTGCCTGCCATCTGGAACGGATATCATAAAACGGACAGTGCGCCGCGTAAGTAAGATAGCGCCGGATTTTCGCGACGTTTTCGTCCGTATTGCCGCCCATCGCGCATTTCAGGAGCCAGCCTCAACGAGTTGGAAGGCGGCCGATCTTCAGTTCCATGTGTTGATCTCATCGTGGCTACGTCCGCGGTTCACGGAAAAGGTCGTCTTTCAACGCTGCCTCGAGGGGTAACTGCACAGCGGTGATTGACGTAGTGTTAATAACAACTACTATTGGCTCAATGAGGGGATGATGGCCCATCCACGAGGGGGAATTGATGTCGCACATAAAGCAGATCAGCCTGAAGCGCCTCAATCTGCCGCTCGTGCGCCCCTATCGCCTGGCATATCGGACATTTGAGACGTTCGAGCCGTTTTTCATCGAGATTGAGGATGCCGATGGTCGCATCGGCTTCGCGGATGCGCACATCTCGCCGGGGTCGAGCACGGAGACCCGCGAAGGGGGCTGGGCGTTCCTGCGTGAGCAATTGGCGGGCAGCATCGGCCTCACCCCGGCCGAGGCAAAGGCAAGGGTGCTGGCACGGTTTTCCCGGAGCAAGGTGGCGACCACAGCCTTCGTGGCGGCGATCGAAGTGCTTGAGGATAATCCTATCCTGCATGTGCGTGAGGACATCGAGTTCCCGCTGCTGACGCCGATCAACGCTTTGGATGAAAAAGAAATCCGTAACGAGGTCGAAGCGTGGTTTGCACAGGGGTTTCGCACCCTCAAGGTCAAGGTAGGCAAGGATATTGATGCCGACCTGAAGCGCGTGGCGATCATCCAGGATGCGGTCGCCGGTCGCCTCACGCTTCGGCTCGATGCCAACCGCGCCTATTCCAGGGACCAGGGCGTCGAGTTTGCGCGGCGCCTTGATCCGGCGGGTATCGAACTGTTTGAACAGCCTTGTGATTCCGACGACTGGGATGCCAATGCCGCAGTTGCCGCCGCCTCGACCGTACCACTGATGCTGGACGAGCCGATCTGCACGCTGGACGATATCGACCGGGCGGCCGGCATACCGGGTGTTCTCTATTGCAAGTTGAAGCTCAAGCGTTTCGGCAGCCTCGAGCGCCTGCACGAGGGTCTTGAGGCCGTGCGCCAGCGGGGCATGGAGCCGGTGTTGGGCGACGGGCTGGGCAGTGAGATACACTCCTGGCTCGAAGCGTGCGCCGCACAGGCAACTATCCGCAATGCCGGGGAATTCAACGGCTTTTTGAAGCCCGTCCGGAGGCTGCTTGCCAACCCGTTGCCGTTTCGCGACGGGTCGATCTGGCTGCCGGCAGGCTATCGGCCTGCCTACGACGATGATGCCTTGCGCGACGCCACCGTCGAGAGCCTGAACTTCAACTGAATTGTTCACGACCGGGATCGCACCCGATCCCAAAACCAAAGGAGCAAACCGATGGCGCATGAGGAAATGCTTGCGGAACTGGATCGCAGGCGGGCCGCCGCCAGCGCGATGGGGGGCGAGAAGAAACTCGCCAAACGGCGCGAGCAAGGTCGCCTCAACGCGCAGGAGCGGTTGGACGCCTTGATCGACAAGGGAAGCTTCTTCGAGGTGGGGCTGCTTGGCCAGTCTTCCTTCGACGTGGACGCGGAAAGCACGCCGCGCGACGGCAAGATAACCGGTTTTGCCCGGATCGACGACCGGGACGTCGGCGTGGTGGTCAACGACTTCACGACCAAGGGCGCATCCACCGGCGCCACTAATTCCAAAAAGATCGGCTACATCCGCAAGACCTGCACGGAAAAGGGCATGCCCTTCCTCCATATCGGTGAATCGACTGGCGCGCGGCTGCCCGACGCCATGGGCTCGAAGGGCATGGGCACCATGCTCGGCAACGACACCAGCCAGTTTCGCCGCATGCGCGACACGCCATGGGTTGCCGCCGCCCTCGATACCTCCTTCGGTTCGTCGGCGTGGCTTTGCTGCTGCTCGGATTTCGCCGTGATGAAGAAAGGCTCGATCATGTCGGTGTCGAGCCCGCGCCTGGTGTCGATGGCGATCGGCGAGAAGGTCGATCTGGAGGAACTCGGCGGCTGGCGGTTGCATGCGGAACAGACGGGCTTGATCGACCATTTTGTCGATTCGGACGAGGAGGCGATGCAGGCTATCCGCAACTTCCTGTCCTACATGCCGAGCCACAATAACGAACTGGCGCCAAGCGCACCCGTCTCGGAAGGCTCGGGCGAGGCGCAGGACAAGATCCTCGAAGTCCTGCCGGAAAAGCGCACCCAAGTTTACAACATGAAGAAGATCGTCGAACTGATCTTCGACAGGGGCAGCATCTTTGAACTGAAGCCGCGCTTTGGCCGTTCAGCCATCGTGGCTCTGGCCCGCCTCGACGGTAAGGTCACCGGCGTCATCGCCAACAATCCGAATGTCGGTGGCGGCGCGCTGTCGGCGGAAGCCTGCCGCAAGATCGTCGAATTCACCGTCCTTTGCGACAGCTTCAACATTCCGCTTGTAAGGCTGATGGACACGCCGGGCTTCGTTGTGGGGACGGAAGCCGAACGGCGCGGCGCGCCGGGCCACATCATGAACTTCATGAACGCGACCTGCATGACCACCGTTCCGCAGGTCACCGTCATCTGCCGCAAAGCGTATGGCCGCGCCTATGTCGCCATGGGCGGAGGCGCACACAACGATGCCATGATTGCCTGGCCGACAGCGGAAGTGAGCTTCATGGATCCGGTCTTCGCGACCAGCATCGTCCATAATCTCACCGCCGGCCAGGAAGGCTTCGAGGAAGCGCTGGGTCAGATCCAGAAGGACCTGGAAATCTGGGACATGGCCCGCATCTTTTCCGCTCAGGATGTGATCAAGCCGCAGGAAACCCGCGCCTACCTGATCCGCATGTTCGAAATCCAGCAGCGTCGGCGTTCGCGCGGAATCGGGCAGCATCTGATGCGCACCTGGCCCACCAGCTATTGAGGAACGCGCAATGAACATTCACAATCCGCCGATCGCCGAGATCATCGCGAAGGCGAGGGCGCAAGGTCGCGCGGCGCTGGACGAAGCGACGGGCAAGGCACTGCTTCACCGGTTCGGCATCCGCGCTCCGCGCTCGGCAATAGCCATGAGCGCTGCGGATGCCGAGACGAAGGCCGCAGGGCTGACGGCGCCATTCGTCGTCAAGGTTGTCTCGCCGGAAATTTTGCATAAATCCGACGCTGGTGGCGTCGCGCTGAACCTGACGGACCCGGCGGCGGTACGCCGAGCGGTCGAGGCAATGGCCGCGAAACCGGGTATCGCCAAGGCCAGGGTCGATGGCTGGCTTGTCGAGGAGATGGTCCCGCCCGGTCGGGAAATGGTGATCGGCGGCTTTTGCGATCCGCAGTTCGGGCCGATGATCATGATCGGTTTCGGCGGCATCTTTGTTGAAATCCTGAAAGACGTGTCCTTCCGCATCTGCCCCATATCGAGGGTCGAGGCGCAGGCCATGCTGGCGGAACTGAAAGGCTATTCGCTGCTGAGGGGCGCTCACGGTCACGGACCCGTCGATGAGCAAGGGCTGGTCGACGCCATGCTGTCCGTCGGGGGTCAGGGCGGGCTGCTGATGACGCTCCGGCAGGACATTACCGAGCTGGACATCAATCCGGTGATTGCATCTCCGTCGGGCGTGATGGCAGCCGATGCCCGCGTTATCCTGTCCGAAGGCGCAATGTCGCCCGAGAGCGCTGCGGTGCCGCGGCACGGCGGTGTCCTTGAAGAATTCCGGCCGCTCTTCGAGCCGCGTACAGTCGCGGTGATGGGTGCATCCGCCAAGGATGTGACCATCGCCAATACCTTTATCCGGCGTATGAAGGATTTTGGCTATCAGGGGCCGATCTATCCGATCCATCCATCCGCGCAAGAGATCGAAGGCTTGCAGGCCTATCCCTCTCTGGCCGAGACGCCGGAACTGGTGGACTATGCCTACGTAGCCATCAACGCTCAGCGCATTCCCGATGCGCTGGCTGCCGTAAACGGTCATTGCCGCATCGCTCAGGTTATTTCCTCCGGCTTCGGCGAAGTGGAGGATGGAAAAAGCCTGCAGGACGACCTGGTCTTGAAGGCACGGGCCAGCGGCGTGCGCGTGCTTGGTCCGAATTGCCTCGGCACCTATTCGCCGCGAGGTGGGCTGACGTTTCCTTCGGCGGCGCCAAAAGAGGTTGGCAGCATCGGCGTCGTCTCGCAATCGGGTGGGCTCAGCACCGATATCATTAAACGTGGACAGTGGCGCGGGGTGCGGTTTTCCGGCCTCGTCACCATCGGCAACAGCGCCGACGTCAAGCCGCATGAACTGATCGAATATTATTTCGCCGACCCGCAGACCAAAGCGATCGGTGTCTATCTGGAGGATATCAAGGACGGCAGGGCTTTCTTTGATCTTCTCCGTTCGGACAAGGCCACCAAGCCCGTCGTCATTCTCAAAGGCGGCCGCTCCGCGCAAGGCCGGCTCGCGGCCGCGTCGCATACCGGCGCGCTTGCCGGCGACGAGCGGGCATGGGAAGCACTGACCTTGCAAACCCAGACCGCACTCGTCTCGACGGTCGATGAGTTTATCGATGCACTTCTGGCGCTTCAGCATTTCACTCTGCGCCCGCACAAGCCAACCCGCAACATCACCCTGTTCGGCAATGGCGGCGGCTCCAGCGTGCTGGGAACGGACGTGATCGTGTCAATGGGGCTCAGCGTGGCGCCTTTCGAAGGCCGCGCGCGCGAAACGCTGGAGGCAATGGGGCTGCCGCCGGGAACGAGCGTGGCCAATCCGATCGACACGCCAGTGCGAACGCTTCAGGAAAAGGATGGCTGGATCGCCGGCGAGATACTGGATCATGTGTTCGAGCACGCGCGGCCCGATGCCATCGCCATGCATCTCAACCTGGCGGCATTCGTTGGCCGTGGAACGGTCGATCCGATAGGCAATCTATTCAAGGTGGTCGAGCAGACGCTGCAGAAGTGGTCCGGGGTCGCGCATTTCGCGCTGGCTCTGCGCACCGACGGCTCACCGGAGTTGGACGAGAGCCGCCGTGCTTATCGCGCAAAGGCCGCGCTGATCAATGTTCCGGTCTTCGATGAGATACCCGCCATGGCGCGGGCGTTGGCAATCATCGGCCACCTCGAAACCCGGCGCGCCGCCAGCATGGACCGACAATGAGCACGCGCGCGATTATTAGGTGCCGCAAGCTGAAAACTAGTAGTTGCCATGACAACTACACCATGTTAGCGTTTGGAAATGCAGCAGTGAAGGTAGTTGACAGCAGCATCGATTGCGCATCGCCGGGCTGATGAGCGCAACGCAAAATACCAAGGCCATAGTGGAACGTGTCCCAGAAGAAGCCAGGAATGGCGTCAGGAGGAGGATTGAGATGAACGCTGTAATTCGAAGCTATACATTAATCTTGTCGATGGTCGTGGGACTGGTGTCCACCACCAACTGCTTTGCAGACATGAGCAAGCTTGAGCAGGATGCGAACAAGGAGGGTGAAGTAACCTGGTATGTCAGCCAGCACACCGCCGAGGACGCCGAACGATTTGCGCGTAAGTTTTCCGAAATTTACCCGGCCATAAAAGTCAACGTCGTGCGATCAACCGCAGCGGTTGCATATCAGCGCGTTACGCAAGACATCAAGTCGGGAAATATCCAGGCCGACGTATTCAGCACGACGAACATAATCCATTATATTGACCTTCGCGACAAAGGTTATCTGGATAAGTACAGCGCCGAGAACGCAAAATACATATCGCCGTTGTTCAAATCGGCGATAGACAAGGATGGCTATTTCTATCCGACTTCAGCCGGTGTCCTTTATATCGCCTACAATACGAATCTTGTTAAGCCCGAAGAAGCGCCGCACGCCTGGAAGGATCTGCTCGATCCGAAGTGGCATGGGAAGCTGGCTTCCGGACATCCCGGCTTCAGCGGCCAGGTTGCGATGTGGGCGACCATGGTCACCAAGCTTTACGGTCCCAGCTACATCGATGATCTTGCGAAGAATGAACCGCTGGTTGGTCGCTCGATCTACGATACCGTGACGCAACTGAACTCCGGCGAAAGAGCGGTGGCGGTTGCCGCTGCTGAAAATGCATGGATCGATCGCGACAAGGGCAACCCGATCGGCATCGTCTACCCGGAAGAAGGAACGCTGCTGGCGCCGGAACCCACCGCGATCCTGAAAGGGTCGCCCCATCCGAACGCTGCGCGGCTGTTCATGGAATTCGCACTCAGCAAAGAGTATGGCGACATCGTCGCGGATCTCTGGCGGGTGCCCGTCCGTGGCGACGTCGAACTGAAGCCCGGCCTAATGACGCTCGATAAGCTGAAGGTCGTGCCGCTGAGCCAAGACGAAATGGTCAATCAGATGCCCGAGGTGATTTCGCATTGGCGTGACGTTTTCGGCGGGTAGATAGAAACCTGGCCTGTCCGGACGCGTCGTCAAACATCTTGGGCGACGCCCCGATCCGAAGCAACACCCGCCCCCCGGAGGATGAAATGCATACTGTGACGGTGCCGCGCCACCGGGGGCGAACGCTCTTTGGGGGACTGCAAGTTTCTCCCATCCTGCTCCTGATAATAACAGTTGCGTTGCTGGGCCTGCTTTTCCTGGTGTGCCTGCCAATGTATCGCCTGATCGCCTTTTCCCTGTCCGATGTGGATACCGGCGACTTCACGCTGGGTAACTACAGGGAAGCGTTTTCCCACAGGCGGTATTTCGACGCCTATTTGACGACGATGCTGCTGGGTTGCACTTCGGTCTTCCTGGCGGCCTTGTGGGCATTGCCCATGGCCTGGGTTATCGCCCGAACGAACATGCCGGGCAAGAATTTGGTATACGTCCTTGTCTTGTGCACTTTCGTGGTCCCGCCCTATCTTGGGGCGATAAGCTGGATCTTGCTGGCGGGCGAGAATGCGGGCTGGATAAACGTCATCGCCCAGAAGTTTTTTGGCGTCGGTAGTGTCGTCAACATCTTCAGCTTCTGGGGCCTGTCTTTCGTTATTTCGCTCTACTCTTTCCCCTTCGTCTTCATCATGACGAGGTCGGCCCTGTTCTCCATCTCATCCGAGATAGAGGAAGCGGCCAGCATTCTCGGCTCGGGACCACTCAAGACCGCAAGACGGATTACCCTGCCGCTGGTGCTTCCCGCGATCCTGGCGGGGTGCATCGTGACGTATCTCGAAGCGATCTCGCTTTACGGGTCACCGTCCTTCCTCGCATTACCGGCGCGTCTGGGGGTCGTCACCACGCAGCTTTGGGAATTCTTCAATCCGCCAACACGGGCCGAGGCCGCCGCCGCCTATTCGATGCCGCTCGTTCTGATGGCCATCGTGCTGTTCCTGATCCAGTCTTGGATTACCAAGCGCAAAAGCTACGTTTCCGTCACCGGAAAAGGGGGAAGACATCAGTTGATCGATCTTGGCGCCTTCCGGTGGGTCGCCTTCCTGTACTGCCTCGTTGTCCTGTCCATGTCGTTCATCCTTCCTGCATTGGTGCTGTCGCAGGCAGCTTTTTCCAGGGCGTGGGGACTGGGCATGTCTGTCGCCAACTTCACGTTCGGTAATTTCAAATATGTGCTGTTCGAGCACAGCACCGTGCCGGGCGCGATCTTGAACACCTTTGTATATTCGGCGCTGGCGGGAGTTCTGGCGGTGATTATCGGGGGGCTTTGCGGCACGCTGGTGGTGCGCCGGCTGGTGCCCGGAGCTGCGCTCATCGCAGGGATTTGTATGACGCCATTCGTCGTTCCGGGCATCGTTCTGGGCATCGGCTTCTATGCCGCCTACACCACCCCCCCGCTAAATCTGTACGGCACGTCCATGATCTTGATCTTCGCGTTTGCCGCCCGGTTTCTGCCGATAGCCTTCCTCGGTTCATCCGCGGCGATCAGAAGCGTCAATCCGGAAATGGAGGAGGCCGCGCAGATACTAGGCGCCAGCAGGGGGCTGATCATCAGGAAGATATTGCTGCCGATCACCAAGGCTAGCCTAGCCTCTGCCTGGCTCCTCATCTTTATCTCGGCGACGCGGGAACTGAGCACGGCCATATTTCTATCCAGTTCGAGCACCCGCGTCATGTCGATCATGCTGTTTGATCTCAGCGAGGAGGGCAACCTGGAATATCTGAGCGCCCTCGGGATCGTCATGATCGCTATAACAATTGCACTTATCGTCGTCGGAAAATTGTCTTTTGGGCGGGAGTTTCTCATGGGGAAGGGTACGTCGTGACCAAACTCGAACTAGAAGATATCGGCTGTTCGTTTGGAGCGGGGCGGATTGTTGCCGTGAAGGGTTTCTCCCTGCGGATCGGGGAGGGGGAATTCGTATCACTCCTCGGTGCGTCGGGATGTGGCAAGACCACCACTTTGCGGATGATTGCCGGGTTCATCAAGCCGACCAGCGGTTCCATTCGAATCGATGGGGAGGAAGTTTCGTCGGCGTCGTTCGCACTGCCGCCTGAAAAGCGCGAAATGTCGATGATCTTCCAGAGCTACGCCATCTGGCCAAACATGACCGTTGCCGAGAACGTCGCCTTTGGGCTGTCGATCCGCAACCTGCCCAAGCAGGAAATAGGTCGCCGTGTCGCTGAAATTCTGAAAACCGTGCGTCTCGCCGAGTATTCGGAGCGGTATCCTTCCGAACTCAGCGGCGGGCAGCAGCAGCGCATCGCCCTGGCGCGGGCGATCGTGGTGCGCCCGAAGGTGCTGCTGATGGACGAACCGCTGTCGAACCTTGATGCCAGCCTGAGAGAAGAGATGAGGTCCGAAATCCGCCGGCTGCACGACCAGTTCGCGATCACGACAGTCTATGTGACACATGATCAGTCCGAGGCAATGGTGACCTCGGATCGCATTGTGGTCATGAATCGGGGTAGGATTGAACAGGTCGCCGATCCTTTCAGCATATACAACAAGCCGGAAACGTCGTTTGTGGCGAGCTTTATCGGAAGAACCAACCTGATCAAGGCGAAAGCGGAAAACGACAACATTCTGGTGGGGGATTTTCGTTTCCGAAAAGATCTATTGCAGGGCCTTGAGCAAAAGAGCTTCGGCTCGGGCGAATATATGGTTTCGATAAGGCCGCACCAAATCCACTTTGAAGACGAGGCATGGGAGCCTGGGCGACCAGGAATAGCCAGCGGGACCGTGGAGGCCCGCGCCTATCTCGGAGAGTATTGGGACTATGTGATCCGTCTTCAGTCCAGCGGCCTTGTGGTCAAGGTGACATCGGAGCCGGCGGAGGCGCACGAGGTCGGCAAGAAGGTCGGTCTTAGAATAGATCCCGAGCGGATCGTCGTCGTGGCTTAGAGCCGATCACGGTTACGCGGAATCATTCGGTTTTTTGTCTGGTGAGCCGATCCATCAGGAAGGCCACGGAGGGCGATGGGGCTCGTTCTCCGGGCGGGCCTGATGCCGTGGACGGCCGCCAAAATGGCCCGACATGTCGTTCGCCTCGTCGATGCGCCATCGCCCCGGAATAGGCCGGACCGAATGCATCTCTCCCGGCCTATGAAACGAGGAGCTCGAAAATTTGTGGAATATATCAGCCGACGCGCGTCTTGGCCTTGAAGGATGAAATCTGCTCGGGCGTGAAGCATGCCATGCGAAGATCGCGAAGATAGGGTCCGAACGCCGCGTCGATCTGGTCGCCGAACGTCTCGAAAATTTTCGACATGTAGAAGTCGTGGCGAATCAGTGATTCAGCCATGTTTACGATCGGGCGGTTTCGCGTGTGCGCAGCGCTGATTACATCGATGGTCGAGACGGTTATCATTTCCGCGTGGTCCGATGTAACGGTAAACAGGTTGTCTGCCGTTCCCATTCTCACGCCGTTGCTTTCGTGAAGATATATATTGGAGCGGTCGTTGAACCTGAACTCATCCGCGTCTTTCCCAAATAGGATGACGAGCAACTCGACGCCCCGTTCCGCTGCGGATTTCAACGCCAGCTTGTGGCGACGAAGGACCTCGTCGGCTGCCTTCACCATGACTATTTCCTGGCTTTGCTCGATCAGCGCATCGATCTTGTCATGGATCGCGGCTTCTTCCGTGATCACCCATACGTACTGGCTTTTGGCGGGCTGGGAAATATCGGACAACTCCACCCCCAACTGAGTGCAGAGGTTGCGTGTCTGGCGCGCGATGCCGTCGAGAAAATCTCCCGGCGCAGCGGGGATGTAGCGGACAGGATTCTCGCTTACGCGAAGTACAGCGTTTCTCTGGGTCAACGCTTCCAAGGCATTGTAGGAGTTCGGCCTTGGAACGCCCGTGCTCTTTGCAATCTCATAGGCGGTTGCGGGGCTTTCCTTGAGCAGCTGTATATAGATACGCGATTCATATTCGGTAAATCCGATACGCTTCAAGTCGGAAATAATACCTTCTTCAGAATCTCTCATTGTGGTGATTCCTGTCCATATCGAAAGAAATGACTAGGACCGATTGCTGAATGTCGATCAACCCCAAATCTATCCGGGTATCCGTATTCGAGCAAAGATCAAGGCTCGGCCTGTTCGCTGTTCCCACGAGGTTTGCCGCCTCCTGTTTGGCAGGATGTCTCAAATCCTGACTGATCCGCTCATGCATAGGTTTCCCTGTTCGTCGCGCGCCCACAACGCATGGCTTTCTTCCCGTGGCGCACCCTCGACGAAGAAGCTGTCGCCACAGAAAATCGGCTTGGCCGCACGAAAGCTGAAGTTCTTGGGGCGTTGGCCGGGGTACTGCCGCATGAATTCGTCCAGCATGAAAGTCGCCGTGAGCTGGCCGTGGACAACGACGCTCGGATAGCCTTCCTCCCCAGTTGCATAGGGTTGATCATAGTGGATCCGGTGTGCGTTGAAGGTGATCGCGGAATAGCGAAACAACAGCGCCGTATCGGTCCTGATGCGGCGGCTCCAGGCTGGGTCGGTCGGCGCCGGCTTTGGTTGTGTGGGCGCCTCGTCGGATTGCGGATGGTCGCGATAGACCAGCGTCTGGGTTTCGGTCAGGGCGTGCCGGCTGCCCACGGTGTACCGTTGCTCGACGGTCACGAAGATCAGGGTACCGGACTTGCCCTGCTTTTCCGATATGGCGGCGATGCGTTCCGTTTTCTCGGCTACATCGCCGATCTTCATCGGCTCGCCGTAGGTGATGTCGCTTCCCGCCCACATTCGGCGCGGTAACGTGATGGGGGGCAGAAAAGCGCCCCGTTGCGGATGACCGTCGATACCAATGCGGGTATGCGGCACCCACGGCGCAAAATAGAACCACTGCGTCAAGGGAGGAAGCTCGCTCCCCTCCGTCACCTCGACGTCGTTGCTCGTCGCGGCGCGCAATCCTCGCACGGGCCATGCGTCCAGCCTTTGCGTTTGGACGTTCGTTCGCCCGACCCAATCCGTAAAATCGTCTGAAGCCAAACGTGCCTCCTGTCATACTCATCGGCACTCAATCGAATACCAATAGGAGTTGTTATAGAAACTACTATTTCATGGGCGGCGTGATCGTCAATAGGTGGCGGCGAATCTGAGGGTATGGACGGCGCGATGCTTATCAATATCGGCGGGACCGGAAAAGGTGGGGGCCAAGCCGCAAGAGTAAGCTTGGCTTGCTTGAGCCGGCCATCAGCAACGGCCGCCCGAGCCCTGAACGGAGCCTGTGGCGCGCGCGGTGTGAGCCGCGCCCACGCGTTCGGTCACGGTGGAATTCCTGGAGACCGACACCAAAGTGGGCGGGCGCGAGGTCTCGCTGTGCAAGGTTGCGGGCCAGCCCGACAGAGGCTGCGAGGGCGGCTGGCTGGAATTGCAGCCGGCACGGCGCAGCGTCGCCTAAGAGGTGGTCTCGTGCGCGAGCAAAACGCAATCGGCGGCGCTGGTGACGACGGAGTGGGTTGTGCTCGGCAACCTGCTGTGGGCTGCTGCCAGTATTTTCCTGCCGGTAGCAGGTGTGATCGCACAAACCCGCTCGATTGCGCCGCCAACCAGCCCTCCAGGGCAGTTTGATCGGCGAATGAAACGATCGGAAGGCCAGCACGCAATTCAGTCATTCTATACCTTTAGCGTGATCCACGAATCCAACAACAGTCAGCTTTCGCTAACCCAAGTCTGATAGCCGCCGGTCCGCAAACCACCAAGCGAGTGACATTCCAAGACTTAGTGCAGGCAACGCCGCGATCGACTCCGCGGCGGACACTGGAGGCTGCCGTTGCCGCAACTATGCTGGTACGTATGTCAACCCGATCACGTTCTCGCCGATACGATCGCTCGCCATGAAGCGCAGCGGGGGCCGCGGGCCGGCGAAGAACGGCTTGCCGCCGCCGAGCACAACGGGATGGAGATACAATCGATACTCATCGACAAGGCCCAGGTCGGTCAGACTTCCCGCCAACTCCGGTCCGGAAACTTCGATCACCCCATCGAGTTGGGCTTTCAAACCGCGTATCGCCGCCTCGACCTCGTCATCGACAAGGGTGGCGTTCGGACCAACGGACTTCAACGATCGCGACACGACCCACTTCGGTTGGATTCGCCACGCCGCCGCATAGTCACGTTCCGCCTCGCCCCACTCGGAATGATCCTCATCCCAATACCGCATCACCTCATACATACGGCGACCGTACACACTGCCGGCGAGGCTGCGCACGTCATCGATGAAATGACGAAAAAGCACGGGATCGGGTACAAATGCCGTGTGGTCGTGGTCGACATAGCCGTCCAGCGACTGGTTCAATCCAAAGACAAGCTTCGCCATACCGGATCCTCACCTCGCCATCGTCTCGGAGGTTGCCGAGGGTACGCACAAGTGAAGCAGGCTACAATCCGGCGCCCCAGCTATCCATGAGAGGCCATTCGGCGTTTAATCAGCGTGGAATGTGCCTGATCGGGCTAAACGACCATCTTGCGCGGGTATTCGAAGCTGTCGTTCGCTCTCTTGCATTCATGTAGGTATCCAGCGCATGTTGTTCGTATGAAGTCCGCAGACTGTACCACCTGAATTTGCTTCCGCGTTTCGACGCGAGAAGCTTTTATGCCGGCATGTTCAATCAACTTGCCGGTTCGTGTTCGCATGCATAGTCGCATGCGAAACGGCGTCGCACACGCGACTAACATTCAGTGGTAACTTCCATGAAAAATTTCTTCGAAAGTCCCTTCAAGGGCATTACGCTCGACCAGCAGGTTACTAGTCCGAACCTCGTCGTCGGTCGCTACAGCTACTATTCGGGTTACTATCACGGTCACAGCTTCGATGACTGCGCCCGGTTCCTTCTCCCGGACGAAGGTGCCGACAGGCTCGTCATCGGCAGCTTCTGCTCGATAGGATCAGGCGCGGCCTTCATCATGGCAGGAAACCAGGGCCATCGGAACGACTGGATTAGCACCTTTCCCTTCTTCTGGATGGAGGAAGTGCCAGCCTTCGCAGGGGCGGAGAACGGGTACCAACCAGCAGGGGATACCATCGTCGGAAATGACGTGTGGATCGGTTCAGAGGCGATTGTCATGCCTGGTGTAAAGATCGGCGACGGCGCAGTGATCGGCACGCGTGCCGTGGTGACCCGGGATGTGGAGCCCTATGCCATCGTTGGAGGCAATCCTGCCAAGGTGATCCGCAAACGCTTCGATGAGGCTGATGTCGCCATGCTGCTGGACCTTAAGTGGTGGGATTGGACCGAGGAGCAACTCCACAAGGCGATGCCGATCCTCACCAGCCCCACCGTGAGCGCACTTCACGACCATTGGCAAAAGGTGATCAAGAGCGCCCACTAGCTGCATATAGGATGCCAGCTTCTGCCCGTTCGCGATCCGAAGCGGACGGGCAGAAAACTATCACTGCGAATGCTTATGTCTATTTTAAGGATCGGCTCGCAGGCTCGCGTCCCGCGGTCCGTTTCCATCCTGCTCAGGATTGCGTTATGTCGCGAGACCTATGCCGCCTTCTTGAACCCGTCCATCTGCGCCTTCAGCGCCCGCTGGAACGCCGGTCGCGCTTCACAACGCTCGCGGTATGCCTTCAGCGTCGGAAACTGCTCGAACAGGTCCGAATAGGCGATGATACGCAGCACGTCCGACATCATCAGGTCGCCTACCGTGAAGCGCCCTTCAAGATAGTCTTTCTGATCCAGTGCCTTAGCCAATAGGGAAAGCCGGTCCTTCACAAATTCCTCTGCCTGCGGCCGCCGTTCCTTGGCCCATGCCTCGTCCTTGTGAAAGAAATCGATGCTTCCAAGCTGCTGGACCGCGATCTCCACCGAGTTCAGAGCTGCGAATAGCCACGCAATCGCTCGCTCGCGTCCGACGCGGTCCTTTGGTAGCAGCACATCGCTCTTCTCGGCGATGTAGAGGGCGATGGCGCCGCTCTCGAACAGTATGAGGCCATCCTCCTCGATCGCCGGCGCCTGCGCGAAGGGCTGACGCATGAGATGTTCCACCGACCGCTGCGACGGTCCCAATTCCACATGCCGCACCGCATAGGGCAGGCCCGCTTCCTCCAGCGCCCAGCGCACCCGGAATGCCCGCATCAACGGCTGTGCAAAATCTGGGACCCATTTATATGTCGTCAAAGTGATCATGTGCGTTTCCTTTCTGCGATTGCGGAGCAAGCACGGGCCGCCAGATTGGCGGCTACACCCAAGGACGAGAAAGTAGGTAGGCTCCCGACAATCGAAGCGTTTTTGATTGCGGAATTTTGTCTGCGGCCGGCTATTGCGTTCGCAACAGACGTAGGAAGCCAAGGCGGTAAATGCCCCGGTGAGAACCAGCGTTGCTTGGTCATCGTAAAGCGGCGGCGGCAGTTTGGATTGGTCATAACAAGGAGGACTTAAACGCAGGAATCGGGTGGCTGTGCGACCGATGCCATCGCTATATCCGCGACGTAACGATCAGGAAAATACGGCATGGAACTGGAAAACAAGTCGATCATCATCACGGGGGCCAGCAGTGGCATCGGCGCGGCGGCTGCTTTGCTGTTTGCGGAAGAAGGGGCCAATGTGATCCTCGGCGCGCGCCGGTCGGCCGAACTCGAAACCCTCGCGGCAACGATCAACCGCGGCAATAGCAGAGCCGTCTGCCTGGCCGGCGACGTGAGGGAAGAAGGCTATGCCCATGCCCTTGTCGATCTCGCTACAAAAGAGTTCGACGGACTGGACGGCGCGTTCAACAACGCTGGCATCGTCGGAGAAATGGGTTCGGTTCCCGACATGGGGATCGACAACTGGAACGGTGTCATTTCGGTCAACCTGACGGCCGCTTTCCTGGCCGCTAAGGCTCAGATACCGGCGATGAGAAAGCAAGGCTGCGGCTCGATCGTCTTTACCTCGTCCTTCGTCGGCTTCAGCAATGGCGGCATGCCCGGAATGGCAGCCTATGCGGCATCCAAGGCCGGGATGATCGGATTGGCGCAATCGCTGGCGTCCGACCACGCCGCGGAAGGCATTCGCATCAACGCGCTGCTGCCTGGAGGTACGGTCACGCCCGCCGGAGGAGAAGGGAACCCGGGCGTCATGGAGTTCATCGCCAACCTGCATCCGATGAAGCGGATGGCAAGCGCCAGGGAGATCGCGCAGGCAGCGCTCTTCCTTCTGTCCGATCGGTCGAGCTTCATGACGGGAAGCCCGATGATCGTCGATGGCGGCATGTCGGTTCGGCTGACATAGCCGCAACACAACGTCATCAGCGAACAATCTCGCCCAAGCGGTGCTGGCTTTATCTGCGTCAGGTGGCGCCGAGCCCTATACATTCGAGGTGACCGCAGGATCGCTACCTGAAGGGATGGGCCTGACGTTGGGTGGTACTTTGTCAGGCACCCCGTCTGAAGCAGGCGACTTTGCGGCAACGGCTACGGCCACTGACAGACTCGGCTTCACTGGAACCGCCGGTATCTCGATCAGGATCAGGGGCCTCGACGTTCCTGTCGTCCAGGATATGACGCTGGAGGTCATGGCTGGCACCACCGGTTCGATCGATCTCACGCGAGGGGCAGCCAATGGCCCATTCACCGCAGCCGAGATTTCTGCTCATCCGGCATCCGAGGCAGGCAAGGCATCCGTCAGGCAGAACGGAGCAGCCTACATGCTGGACTTCGCGGCCGGGGCTTTCGCAGGGGCGGCCAGCCTGCAATACACGCTGTCGAATGCCGACGGGCGCTCGGCTCCAGCGACCGTGACCCTCAATGTCATCGCGCGCCCCAATCCATCGCTTGACCCCGAGGTAATTGGGCTACTTACAGCCCAGACGGAGACTGCCAAGCGGTTCGCAAAGACACAGGTCGACAATTTCAACCGACGGCTCGAACAACTGCATGATGAAGGTGACCGCCGTCGCAATTCGATGAACGTCAGCATCGGCATGACCGAGCGCGACGCCGCTGACAAGACGGCATACGCCGACGAGGAACGCGACCCCATCACCGACGCCTTCCGAAGGATGGACGGCGGCAAAAAGAACGGGAAACCAGCTACCGAGCGAGCCCCCTACAATCCACTCGGCAACTTCGCAGTCTGGACGGGCGGCTATGTCAATTTCGCCAAAGCCGATAGTGGCGGCATCGATCTCGACAGCACGCTGGTCGGCGTCTCTGGTGGCAGGGACTACCGTTTCTCGTCCAGATTCGTCGCCGGGCTCGGTTTCGGCTATGGTCGCGACAAGACCGATATCGGCGGCAACGGGACGGAAAGCCGGGGACGCGTATGGTCCATGGCTGCCTATGGCAGCTATAAGCCGACACCGAACATCTTCATCGACGCTCTCCTCGGCTGTGGCTTCATGGACTTCGACAGCCGCCGCTTTGTCACGGAGAACGGGGATTTCGCAACAGGATCACGGGATGGCAGACAGATCTTCGGATCGCTGACCGCTGGGTACGAGCATCGTCGCAACGGCTGGCTGGTTTCGCCATATGGACGACTGGAAGCATCGAGGTCGAAACTCGACGCCTTCACGGAGCACGGTGGCGGTATCTATGGATTGACCTATAGCGACCAGACCGTCGACACGCTTTCCGGCGTTCTCGGGCTGCGTCTCGAATATGCGGTGCCGATGGACTGGGGTGTTTTGAAGCCGCGTGCACGGCTCGAATACACGCACGATTTCCAGGGGGCGAGCCATGTCAGTCTCGGCTATACTGACATCGGCACGATGCCGTATGGGATCGACGTCGATCCGTTCTCACGCGATTACCTGACAATCGGCCTCGGCTTCGATGCGCACATTGGCGACGGATGGAATCTCGGTTTCGACTACCGGACCGCCTATGGCAGCGGTGGGAACAGTCGAGATCATACGGTCGCCATCAAGGTAGGTGCCTCGTTCTGACGGGCGCGCTCGCTCGAAGTTCTCGTATCATGGTTGAAAGCGCGCCAGAAGGTGTGGCGTCGCGAATGACAGTTCTTCGCCACGATGCGCAGCATCATGGCGCGCCTGTCCCTTGAGACGAGCCGCCGTCGGCTTTTGGGCCTAACTCTTGCCGTGGTCGCTTTTCGCCCTTCACCGAGACTATGGCTTCCGAGAGAATCCACTCGCGAAATGCGCGCACCTTTGCCGTATCAGCCACTGTGATAGGCGACACTACATGGTATGCGAATTTTCGAGGGCCAGTGATTGAGAGCGCGAACGGCCGGACCAATCGGCCAGCGGATAGATCATCAAGCACGAGCGAAGAGTCACCTAACGCCACACTCTGACCGTCGATCGCCGCTAGCAGCGCAGGCCCGGTGTCGTCAAACCGGAGAGACGATCTAGGTACCAGCGCACGCACAACAAAATGACCGACTGGCCGAACTGACAACCCTTGAACATCAGGTATCTCCCAGAAATCGAGATGTCCTCTCGCCGACAATTCATTATCGAAAACTTTGCAACACAACCCTCCTGCCGGGCGGTTATTTCCCACCGGTGTCGTAATAGTCGCTAAGGGCGTCCCCAAGCAGGTTCAGACCAAGAATGATGGCCGAAACGGTCACGCCGATTGTCACCGCGAGCGACGGCTGTATCGCCAGGAAGTTCTGCGCTTCGCGCAGCATCGACCCAAAAGACGGCACCGGCGGCTGCACACCGAGCCCCAGGAAGGAAAGCGCGGCTTCCCACATGATGGCCTGCGCCCCGTCGAAGCTGGCGATGATGATCAGGGGGCCCGTCATATTGGGAAGCACCTCGCTCACCAGAATGCGCATCTCGCCCATGCCCAGTCCGCGCGCGGCTTCTATGAATTCGCGTTCTCTGAGTTGAATAGCGACTCCGCGCGCCACCCTGGCAAAGTCCGGCACGGCGGCAAGGCCAACCGCGACCATGGCGTTGGTCAACGACGGGTTAAGCAGCGCTACCACGACGATCGCGACCAGGACCGTCGGAAATCCCTGTAGGATTTCGATGACGCGGGAAATGACGAGGTCGAACAAGCCACCGAGCCCCCCTGCGATCAGGCCCAGCAGCGTGCCGAAAACGCCGCCGATGACGACCACGATCAGGAACGCCTGTGCTGCCACCCCGGCGGCCCCGAGCAGGCGGCTGAGCACGTCGCGCCCGAGCGGGTCGGTCCCCAGCCAGTGGGCGCGGCCGGGCAGTTGCAGCGCTTCGGTCAGGTTGGTGTCGGTCATCGAATGTGGCGCCAGCCAGGGGCCGAACAGCGCCGCAAGCAGGAAGAGGGCGACCAGGACCATAGCAACCGGCGAGCGATGCAGCAGGTAGAAAAAGACGGCGCCACGCCGTCGGCGGTTGGGCGATGGGGTGTCGTTCGGGACGCTATCCGCGGGCAGAGCGCTCATCGGCTACGAATCCGCGGATCGATCAACGAATAGGCAAGATCGATGGTGAGGTTGACCAGGACATAACCGGTCGCGGCAACTAGCACGACGCCCTGGATTACCGGGTAGTCCCGATTGAGCACGGCATTCATGCCGAGCCGGCCCAGACCCGGTATGGAGAAGATGACCTCGACGACAATGGCGCCGGAAATCAGCACGCCGAGTTGCAGGCCGATATAGGTAACGGTAGTGA
>JBARYG010000005.1:0-5747 GCA_049647745.1 Mesorhizobium sp. | reverse complement strand
AAGCCCGCCGCACCTCCTCCAGAGGAATGAGCGAGGTGGCGCTCATGATCATCGGCTGGTTCATCTGCGCCGCCGCTTCGGCCAACGCCAGATCGCCGCAATAGGCCGCGATGGCCGAGCCTCCCATAGGGGCTATTCCGAACGGCACCGAGTAGCGCTGCCCGAACAGGGTGATGCCGGTGTCGCGGGCGGAGACATCGCGCAGCACGCGGGGAACGAAGGCGTAGTCGTCATAGGCCTCGGCCGCGAAGCGCGCCGCCGCTCCGCGTTCGACCACGCCTGAAATGAAGCCGTAGATCATCCACGGCAGGTAGGCGCGCGCCTCGGCCTCGAAATCGTCCAGCGACAAGACATGGCGCCAGCGCCTCGACGACGGAGCCGCGCGCGGTTGCGCAAGAAGGTTACTCATGCTCGCAGGCCCTGTGCCGGCCGTCGTGGCGACGAGATCCGTTGGCGCTTCGATGCGCGCTGCTTTCCGGCAAGGCTGTCACGTCAGTCGATCCTGCCCAGCGATCCGTCGAATTCCGCCGAGCAATAGGGGCCACCCTGGAAGGCCGCCTCGACGGGCTCTTCGCGCATCGCTTCCTCGCCGAGTTCGGCCGCATAGTCTTCGGCGCAATCCCGGGGCTCGTAGCCGATCTTGCGGCCGCCGGGATTGTCGTACCAGACCCGCTTGTTGGCGGAGATGCCGTAGACTACCTCGAAATGGATGTCCTCGGCGTTCAGGCAGCTTACGCCGAGGCGTCCCATGTCGGCGGGGCTCAGCCACAGGCTGAGCATGCGGCGGTTCGTCGGCCGCGGCCGAAACTGCCCGATGCGCAAGCTGATGGTTTCGAGACCGTGCTTGTCGGCATAGAGCCGCCCCAACGCCTCGGCGAATACCTTGCTGACGCCATAGCGGGAATCCGGCCGCGGCGTCTCTCCCTGTCCGACGGTGGTCGAGCGGCGATAAAAGCCCATGGCATGGTTGGAGCTGGCGAAGACAACCCGCTTGACCCCCTTCACCCGCGCCGCCTCGTAGATGTTGTAGGTTCCCTCGATATTGACGTCGCGGATGTTCTCCCAACTGTCCTCGAGTGGAATGCCGCCCATGTGGTAGACGATGTCGATCCCCTCCATCGCCTTCATCGCGCCTTCGGCGTCGCGCAGGTCGAACGCGAATGATTGCTCGTGCGGGGCCTGCGGTTCGATATCGCCGAGGTCGCTGCAACGCATCAGGCGGCAATGCGGGCGTAGCGCATCGCGAAGGACGGATCCGATCCCCCCGGCGGCGCCGGTGATCAGGATAGTGTTGAAACGGCTCATGGTTCCCTGCGCTCGGGCTGGTGTGGCGAAGAAGGCGGAATTTCCCTTGCCACGTTCTTTGGCAAGAAAACGCTTACAAAAACTTTCTAGAAGCTGGCCGATGAGGTGTCAAGGTGGCATCGGGCGAGAGAAGGGAAATGACTCGGTGCTGGCTGTCGAGGAAGTGCCGGAACTTCATAGGAAGGCAGCTAACCGATGGATATTACGTTTAAAAATGGCATGCGTCGATCGAATTTCGGGAAAATAAAAATCGTGGAGCCAGCCTGTTGACTTATCCTTTCGGATCGAGCAATCATGTAAACGCTTTCTTATAAGAGCAGAAACCGGCCTCGGGAAAGGGCGCCGGCGGTCGATAGAGGGAGGTTGGACGAGATGGGAACGCTCATGAGGCTGGGGTCGCTGACGACGCCCGCGCAGCGCAACGAGAATCATCGCCTGGTGCAGGTCGTCTTCTCGAATGCCGATCTCGTCGACAGCAACATCATAGGCGTGGAGCGGTCGATGTATTTTGCCTCCGGCAGTTCGCCCGTTCACGCTGAAAGCCCGACCGAAGAGATCATCTATTTTCGCCGCGGCCACGGCAAGGTCCTGCTCGGCGACGCCTACGTGGATGTCGGTCCGGGCAGCGCTGTCGCCATCCCGACCGGGATCGAACATCACGTGGTGAACTCGGGCAAGGACATGCTGGAGCACATCCTGATCTCGGCGGCGATCGGCGATCGGCCTATGGAGAAGGACTACAGGAAGCAGCCGGGCGACTGCCTGCCCGAGGATCAGTCCCGGCTGCTCAGCCGCCTGAAATGCCGGCGCATAACGATCGCCGACGAGCAGGCAGGCGCCCCCTTCGATTTCCCTGATCAAGAAAGCGTTTACACGATTTCTGCGGGATTTGCGATCGCGCATGTGAAGCTGGCGGGGACGGATTATGAATGGCAGTATGCGCTCGACGCGTCGGATTGCATCTGGATTCCGCCGGGCGTTCCCCACTACTTCCGCAACGTCGGCGACACCCCTCTCAGCCTTGTACAGTTCCAGTGCCGGACATGAGTCTGGATCGGCGCGAGCGTACCGTGCGGTCGGCTTTGCCGAGAGGGGTTGATCTGTGATGAAATTGCCGAAGATCGATGGCGAGCGGCTGTGGTCGGCTCACCTGGCGATGGCGCAGGTCGGCCGCATCGAGGGCGACGGCATATGCCGGCTGGCTGCCTCCGATGAGGATAGAGAAGGACGCGACCTCTTCGCCCGCTGGTGCAAGGAAGCCGGCCTGTCGGTTCGGGTCGACGGGATCGGCAACATGTTTGCCCGGCGGCCAGGGCGCGACGATACGCTGGCGCCGGTCCTGATCGGCAGCCACCTGGACTCGCAGCCGACCGGCGGTCGTTTTGACGGCGCCTTCGGTGTTCTTTCGGGCCTCGAAATCGTCCGCACGCTCAACGACGCTGGCATCGAGACCGAGGCGCCCATCGAGATCGTCAACTGGACCAACGAGGAAGGTTGCCGTTTCCAGCCTTCCAGCCTCGGGGCTGAAGTGGCTGCAGGCCATATCGCGCTCGAAGCGGGGCTCGCCGCCGAGGACGAAAACGGCATGAAGCTGGGGGCCGAGCTCGATCGCATCGGATATCGCGGCAATGCCGGGATAGCCTTGAGCGCCAGGGCTTATCTGGAAGGCCATATAGAGCAGGGCCCGATCCTGGAGGAAAACGGAGAGGACGTCGGCATCGTCCAGGGCTCCATGGGCGTCAATGCCTATAGCGTCACTCTGTTGGGCGTCGAGGCGCATACCGGCACCACGCCCGTCACCCGTCGGAAGGACGCGCTTTATGCCGCCGCACGCTGCATCACCGAGGTGCGGGCGCTCGCCGAGGAATTCGAGCCGGACGGGCGCGCCACGGTGGCAAGGCTTCTGGTCGAGCCCAACGCCCGCAGCGTCGTTGCCAGCAAGGTCGTATTCACCACCGATTGCCGGCATCGGTCGCCTGCCAGCCTTGAGGAGATGTCGCGGCGGTTGCGGCAGATCGTCGACAGGATCAGCACCGAATGTGGCCTCGGCTATACCATGACGCCCTACTGGACCGTGCCGCCGCGCAAT
Source organism: Mesorhizobium sp. (assembly GCA_049647745.1). Lineage (GTDB taxonomy): Bacteria > Pseudomonadota > Alphaproteobacteria > Rhizobiales > Rhizobiaceae > Mesorhizobium. Next base: position 2,353 of record JBARYG010000005.1, on the reverse strand, counting down.
TTCGATGCCGACTGCGTCGGCGCGCTGGAGGCGGCCGCATCGGCCATGGGTCTGAGGCACCGGCGCATGGTGAGCGGCGCCGGCCACGATGCGATCCCGGTGTCGGCCGTGGTGCCGACGGCGATGATCTTCGTGCCGAGCAAGGATGGCGTCAGCCACCACGTTTCGGAATACACGGCGCCGGAACATCTTGAGGCGGGCTGCAACGTGCTTTTCCAGGCCGCCGTCAGGCTGGCGGGGATTGCCGATGCCGGTGGGCAGCGGGTGTGAGCGTCAGGGAAAGCGGGAGCGGCCGGCAGGTTCGGGAAAACAAAGCCGGCCCGGTAGATTGACAAGGTTTGGACCATCATGCATGCTGCATTCTTGAAAGCGTTTACATAACTTTCTGCGAAGAAAGTCCGAGCAGCCGGCGAGATGCCGGGCTGCCGATGAGAGAGGTCGTGCCGCTGCCGTTCGTGCGGCAACCGGCATTGGGTTCGGGTTTGCGACCCGTCTCGAGACATATCCGGGAGCGGCCCTGCCGTGTTCCGGGCATGAGCAGACACACAACAACGAGAAGGCGCGCGAAAGCGCCCGGCAATAACGCCTGTTTTCCACACTGCAACCAAAAGAGGGAACCGATGAAAGTTTCTTTTACCACCGGGATTACCGCGAGCGCCGTTAGCCTGTTGGTCGCCGGCATGGCCGGGCCGGCCTTTGCGCAGGATGCGAAGCCCGCCTGCGAGACGCCGACCGAGGTGCAGGGTTTCCTGACCTGCGCGGACGTCGAAGCCGCCAAGAAGGAGGGTGCCGTGGTGCTTTACGCCCCGGCCGGACAGGCCCAGCAGCTTGCCGTCCTCAACGAATTCAACAAGCTCTTCCCCGAGATCAGGGCCCAGTCCGTCTGGGCCCAGACCGGAGCGCTTTTCGCCAAGGTCGAGCAGGAGGTGAATACCAACAACACCCTGGTCGATACGCTCGTGCTCTCCGATCCGACGCTTCTCAACGACCTGCAGAAGAAGGAAGTGCTTGCTGAGTACGCTTCGCCGGCGCTGGCCGGCTATGCGGACGTGAACGTGCAGAGCAAGCCCAAGGGATACTGGACGTCCTGGGGCCTGGTGGCGACGACCATCGTCTACAATACCGACACGATCGGCGAGAATCCGCCGAAGAGCTGGAAGGATCTGGCCGGGGACGATCGCTTCAAGGGCCGCAAGGCGAGCCTGAAGAATACGACTTCCGGCCTGCAGTTCGCGCAGTGGGCGACGCTGGCGGACCTCTATGGTCCCGAATTCTGGACGCAGGGCATTGCCGGGCTACAGCCGGTAGCCTTCGATTCCTTTACCCAGCAGTTTGACCGCCTGGTCGGCGGCACTGACATGGTCGCCATCAACGGCCAGATCTCGGGCGCGATGCAGTATATCGAAAAGGGCGCGCCGCTGACGATCCTCTATCCGGAGGACGGGATTCCGGCGACGCTTGAGGGCGTTGGCGTCGTCAAGTCCGCGCCGCATCCTCAGGCGGCCCGCCTGCTCGTCGATTTTCTCCTTTCCAAGCAGGGGCAGGACACCATCGTCAAGGAAATGCACTACTTCTCGCCCCGTACCGATGTCGCGGCACCGGTGAATTCCGGGGCACCCGAAACCGTGAAGTTCCTGGTCCCGGATTGGGAAAAGATGGGGGATCGGCGCAAGACCTTCGAGGCTGATTGGCAAAGGGTTCTCGGCCAGTAAGCGCCCGTCAGTGAGGAGTCGTCGATGAGTCCGGCTTTCTTCAACCGCCTGAAGGGCGAATTATCGGTCCAGCAACTGACCGCCTATGCCGCTCTTCTGGTGGTGGTGCTGCTGGTTGCCTACCCGATGGTCTACCTCATCGAGGTAGCCCTGCGGGTCAGCGCGCCGAACGAGCCGGCCCGCTATGGGCTCGACAACTTCTCGCTGGTCTTTTCGCCGCGAAACATCGACACCGTCCTGAATACGATCCAGCTCGCGGTGATCTCGACAGCCATCGCCATTCCATGCGGCTTCCTCGCCGCATGGATCATCTACCGCACGGACATTCCCGGAAAGCGCTTCTTCGAGAGGCTTTTCGTCCTGCCCTACTACGTGACGCCGCTGGTGCCGGCGCTTGCCTGGCTGGCCCTTGCCGCGCCGCAATCGGGGTTGATCAACCAGATCGCGACGCGGCTCGGCCATGACGGTCCGCTCGTCAACATTTCCAGCCTCACCGGCATTGCCATCGTGATGGCCTTTACCGGCGGTGCGGTCGCCTTCGCCATCATGGGCGCGGCGATGCAGCTTCTCAATCCGGCGCTGGAAGAGTGTTCGCAGGTCTTCGGGGCCTCGAAGCGCCAGACCCTGTGGCGGGTCACCAT
>JBARYG010000004.1:0-6083 GCA_049647745.1 Mesorhizobium sp. | reverse complement strand
GCATAAGCGTATCCTCCGGATAGTACGGCCCGCCGGAACCCGCCGGGCCGTCATTCGCCTAATCGCATTGGCCTCTCAGAGGGCAGCGATCGGAGACGGCGCGCTTACCTGCGCCATCAGATCGTTGTCCCACTGTCCTTCCACCGTGATGTGCGCGGTGGCGCCGAGTTCAGCCGCCTCGATGAGGTTGTGGTTGACATAGGCGTAGATGCCCGGCTGCCGGAAGGTATAGAGCGCCGCCCCCGCCGATCCGCCACGTACGAACCAGGTTTCAAGGTCCTTGGCAGGCGGGTTGTGGAACTTGCCCTGCTCCCACACATGGTCACCGTGACCACCTATTAGATGCGGGCGGGTGTCGCGATTGGCCTGCGCGTGGACGAACAGGACCGTTTCACCGACATTGGCCTTGAGCGCGTTGTCGCCGGTGAGCGCGCCGACCTTGCCGTTGAACACGACATGGGTCGGGATCAGGCCGCGCATCACTTTGAGCGTCTCATCGTAACTCTCGCCAAGCGATGCGTATTCCTTGAACTTGCCGTTCTCGTCGCGCGGTATGTAGAATTCGTTCTCGCCGATATAGAAGATGCGATCGTACTTCAGCGGCTTGCCGTTCTCGTCCTTGAGCCCGTCGCGCGGCAGAACCATGAGCGTCCCGCTCATCCCCGCCACCACATGCCAAGGGATCATGCCGGCCGGTGCACAATGATAGACGAAGGTGCCGGCCCGCGTCGCCTTGAAGCGGAGCGTCGCCTGCTCGCCGGGGTTGACCTCGGTCAACGCCGCGCCGCCCAGCGCGCCCGTTGCGGCATGGAGGTCGATATTGTGCGGCATCTCGTTGGTTTCGGGATTGACCAGCGTCAGTTCGACATAGTCGCCTTCGTGCACCACCATCATTGGCGCCGGGATCGAGCCATTGTAGGTCATAGCCTGCATGGTCGTTCCGTCCTCGTCGATGACCATCGGCTGTTCCTTGACGGTCAACTGGAACTCGATGATCTTGGGGCCGCCACTGGCGACCTGTTCATGGGCATGCACGAAGGGCGGCTTCACCAGCGTCACGCGCTCACGCCGCAGAGTGCTCATATCCGATACGGCGGTGCGTGCGTTTGCGGGCGTCGCCGCCACCGCCGTCAGGAGGGCCGCCGTGGCCGCTCCGGTCATCGTTCCAAACAGGGCTTCGCGTCTCGTCAACATTTCCACTCTCCTTCGTGGCTTTTGTTGACGACAGACCTAAACGGATGCCGTGTGGAATCTTTGCTGCCGCGCAAAATTTTGGCTCTTCGCCAGGCTGCGACGCGCCGCCGCACCCGCACCTGGATGGTAGGCCCCCGCTACGCCGCGTCCTCCTTGATCTGCTCCAGGAGATCGGGGCGGTGGATGACGATGTAGCGGTGCGTGCTCGAAACGATGCCGTCCTTCTCCCAGGCGCTGAGCGTCCTGCTGACCGTATGCAGGGTCGTTCCCGCCAGTTCGGCAAAATCCTGCCGCGACAGCGGAAAGCAGATTTCGATGCCCTGGGCGGTGCGCCGCCCCGCCTGTTTTGCGAGGCGCGTCAATGTATGGGCGATGCGGCGCTCGACGGTTTCCGTGGAAAGCTCGCGCAACCTTGTCTGTGTTTCCTGATAGCGCGTTCCCAGCACCGCCACCGCATTCATGGCGATCTGCGCATGCTTGCCCATCAACTCGCGAATGGTATGCGTGGACCAGGAAAACAAATGGGTGTCTTCGACGGCGCTTACCGTCCCCGGATAGGCTGGAATTGCCGAGAGCGCGGCATAGCCCGCTATTTCGCCGGGGCCGAGATAGCGCAACGCGACCTGCGCTCCGTCCGGCGCGGTCTGGGTCGCACGCAGGCGCCCGACGATGACGACGTAGAAATTGTCAGCGGCGTCGCCCTGATGGTAGAGTACCGCTTTTCTGGCGATGCGCCTGCGCACGGCCAGCCGACAGACCTCGTCAACGACCTCCCCCGGCAGCGAGCGGAAGATTTCGGTGCCCGCCAGTATGTTCAGGTCCGCTTGCCCGTCCGTCATCGTCTGCGCTTCCGATCTCCCATCCATCCGACATGACGGTCATGCGGCCAGTGCCCGGCGCAGTGCTTCGCACTGCATGAGCAGCATATCTTGTTTTGCCGCAAAACCAGATACGCTGCGACGGCCTAAGAATGCCTGCCACGGGCATTCCATAATCATAGTCCCGAGAAATCGGGACGGTCTTTGTTAGCAGTCAATCTGCTTATAAGGTGGGATGCGATAAAGGATATTGTTGCTAGCCATGCTGACCATCGACAAGACAGACCTGTCGCGCCATCACGTCCCGCGGACGGTTTCCGACCGCATCGCCTATCGTCTGGTCGGCATGGTCCAGTTCGTTGCCGGCGTGCTGTTCGGCCGGCGCTACCGCCATCGCACCATCGTACTTGAGACGATTGCGGCTGTTCCGGGCATGGTGGCGGCGACGCTGCTTCATCTCAAATGCCTGCGCCTCATGATCGACGATCGCGGCTGGATTCGTGTCTTGCTGAACGAGGCAGAGACCCAGCGGGTCCATTTGATGGTGTTCGTGTCGATTGACCGCCCGAACCTGTTCGAGCGCCTCGTCGTTTTGTTTGCGCAAGGCCTTTTCTACAACGCCCACTTCCTCATCTATCTTCTCTCGCCCCGCACCGGCCACCGCATCGCCGGTTACGTTGCCGAGGATGCCGTGCGCGGCTACGGTCAGTATCTCGATGAAATCCGCGATGGGCGGCAAGACAACCCGCCGGCGCCGGAACTGGCGATTGCTTATTGGAACCTGCCGCCCGACGCGCGATTGAGCGATGCCATCACCGCGATCCTGGAGGATGAAGCTCTTCACAGGGACATTAACCACAGCTTTGCTGATGCCTTGGCCGGCGGGCAAAATCTCCCGGGACCGCCCCAAATAGTTTCGTGACCTCATGGCGCATCATTAAAGCGGCTCACTTATCTTCGGGTCCGGAGCTCGATTCGCGGTTCAGATCTCCACATAGAGAACGTGGGTATGGGTCATGAAGAAGGCCAGATTAATCTCGCATCATCGATAGAGTCTGGGTGCCTGTAGATTGCGGAAATCGTACACCGTCGCGGTAAGGTCGTGGGAGAATCGTTCGGGCTGCTTGTGACACGATGTCTCGATTGTCGGCCGTTTTAATATGTATTAGAAATGCATATTAAATCAGCGATTCTCCCCTCCCGCTATCGGTGATGGGGGTGTGTCATCCTGTGTCGGAGGAAGCGATGGAGTTTCCCGGCTTCTTCGCCGAAGCGCCTACGATCTCGCTGCGCGATCCGCTGGCGCAATTCCTCGGCGCTTCGAAGAATGGCGGGCTTACCTATACTTACGCCGACGCCGTGAAGCTTGCCGGCCACTCCTGTCCTACGGTTGCCGGGGCATACCTGATGGTGAGGCGCGGGCTCCTGCATCTTTACGGTAACGAGATGCCCGAGCGCGGCGCTCTCGAAGCATATCTGCGCGGGCCACGCGATCAGGGCACGACAGGGGTTGTCGCTTCCGTCGTCACGCTCCTTACGGGTGCTGCGCCTGAGACCGGCTTCGGCGGCATCGGTACGCACGGCCGGTTCAAGCGCCGCGATCTCCTGTATTTCGACGCAACATTCGACGGCGTCATGGGGCTTCGACGTAGCGACAATGGGCGCGGTGTGATCCTCGATCTTGATATGAGCGTCGTCCCGTTTGCACGCGAGATGCAGGTATTGCTTCCGCGGGCCATTGCCGGGCAGGCCAGTGAGGACGAGCAGGTACGCTTTGCCGCACTCTGGCAGGCGCGTGTCGAACAGATGCTGATCCGGCACGCGGATGACCCCGCACTCATTCGGGCTTGCGAATGGAAGGCGGATACGCTTGCCGCTGAGGGCTGGGTCTGAAGATGATGCTTTCGCAATCACCATCAAACGACATGGCCGGCAGTTTGATGGACCAGCTACGGCGAGTCCTGACCGAAGAGGCGCGAAGCAGAACGCTTGTGACCTATAGAGAGCTTGCCGAGCGCCTCGGCCTCACGCCACCGCAGACCATTCATCAGCTGACGGGCTTGCTGGAAGTGTTGATGGCAGAAGATGCTGCGGCGGACCGGCCACTTCTGGCGGCGCTTTGCGTTGGACGCTTGCGCCGCAACCTGCCCGCGCCCGGCTTCTTTGTGACCGCGGAGATGTTGGGGCTTTTTATGGGCGACCCCGAAGGCCCAGAGGCCAAGGACTTTCATGACCGCGAACTGGCCCAGGTTTTCAGCGTGTATCGTCGCTCGCATGATGGCCGAGACTTAATTGCCCGGGATGGGCCGCCGACAGCAATGAGGGAGAACCACCATGAATGATAACGCCATCGTGTCAGGGCGGATCCAGCGCCTCGCTGAGGCTTGGGAAGGACACCTCGAACGCCGGGTAGGACATGATCGGGAAACGGTCTGGCGAATGCTGACCGAACCACAACAATTCGTGCAGTGGCTTGCTCCGGGTTCGATCGAGTTGCGTAAAGGCGGCCGGGTTCATATCGATTTCGGCGACAGCGGCGTGGTGATCGACAGCACCGTGCTCGCATTCGAGCCACAGCGTCTGCTTGCCTACTCCTGGAGCAGTGGCAATGAACCGGAGCGACCGTTGCGTTGGGAACTGGACGATGCCCGCGAAGGCACCGTGCTGACGCTGACCGTGCGGTTGCCGGCAGGAGAGGACATCGCCAAGGCCTGTGCGGGGTTTGAGGCGCATCTCGACATGCTTGCCGCGGCGCTTGAAGGGGTCCCGACTAGGTTTCCTTTCGAGCGTTATCTCGCGGCGCGCCACGCCTACCAGGAACTCCTGCCACAGTAACGACGGCCTGGCAGTATTCCAGAAAGGCAATCTCGGACAGTTTAGCTCTCGTCCCGCAGTAGCGCTCGTTAGGGCAATCGCAGTTGCGTTCTCTGTGGGGACGGCGACTTCCTTCCGCGCGGACTGGGGATCCGGCAAACTATTCGATCCGCAGGGGCAACGTGGAAAACCCGCTGGCCGGATAGATGGCAAGCACCGGCTGGCGGCCGTGTACCGGGGCGATTTCGTTTGTGCCTTTCAGCAATTCCTCCATGATGACGCACAGTTCCAATCTGGACAGTTGCGCGCCGGGACAGACATGGATGCCCCGCCCGTAAAGCAGGTTCTCCTCCGGGTCGCGGTCGAGGCGGAATTCATCGGGATCGCCGAACACCGCCTCATCGCGATTAGCCGAAGCCCATATCAGCGTGACGCGCTCGCCGGCGGCGATCCTACGTCCGCCGATCTCGACCGGCCTCGTCGTCACCCGCCGGTTGGAAATCAGCGGCGCGTGCAGGCGCAATATCTCGTCGATGGCTGCCGGCAACAGGCCAGGCTGTTGACGAACCTGGCACTGAAGCCTCGGGTTCTGTGCCAGATAGTGGGCGAGGATGCCGACACAGGCGGTGATGGTGCCGAGTTCACCAACCGTCCAGTTGCGCAGGATGCTGACGATCTCCTCCTCGCTCAGCGGCGGCCCGTCGATCCGCTGGCGCAAGAGATCGGTGGTGATGTCGTCTGGCGCGGCTGTGCCTGCTTGGCGTCGCGTCTCCAGCAGATCGTGGATATAACCGTCAAATTCGTGCGCGATCATTGCCATGGCTGTGGTATCGCGCGCCAGGGTGGCCTCGTGGTTCTTGTGCACCCACGCCAGCAGTGGTGCGTGCAGACTGTCCGGCCAGCCGAGAAAGGCGCACTGGATGCGCACAGCAAAGCGCTGGGCAAATTGTGCCACCAGATCAATCTCCATGCCCCGTTCAAGGGCGGACACCAGATCCGCCGAGATCACGCGGCACAGCGGCTCGAAGGCCTCGACGCGGGAAGGCTCGAAATGACGCTCGATCAGTTGTCGGTAGGCCGTATGCCTAGGCGGGTCCATACCGCTGGGTATCGACAGGTGACTGGAGACCGCACTGCTGAAGGTATCGTGGTCGTCCAGCGCCCGCACCACATCTTCATGTCGGAACAACGACCAGCCCAGATAGTCGCTATACGCCACCGGGCAGCGGTTGCGCATTTCGTCATAGGCCTTGATCT
>JBARYG010000003.1:0-50860 GCA_049647745.1 Mesorhizobium sp. | reverse complement strand
GCGGGTTTCTTTGCCTTGGCTGCCATGGAAATCTCTTGTTAAACCGGCAGGGTTGCCGTTTCCTCCATAACGACCCGAACGTCTTAAGGTTCCTCTAGAGCCCCGGACCGAAAAGTGGAATCCGGTTTTCGGAAAAATCCGATGCTCACTCAAAGTACTAAGGCGTCCGGAAGGACGCACGGTGATCTAGCGCCGTCAACCCGGATCGGCCACCACCAGATCGGCGACCCGCCGGCGCGCCAGCACCCGCTCGATATTGGGCATGTCGTTGGTTGAAATCCAGGCGCGGGCATCCTCGTCGGAACGGCCATGCTCGCGCCAGCGCTGCATCAGCCGGCGTTCGAGTTCGGCGCGCCGGGCGTCGACGAAGATCGAGAAGTCGAACAGCGGCGCCAGCCGCGACCACGGCTCCTCATCCAGCAGCAGGTAGTTCCCTTCCACCAGGATGAACTTGGTCTGCTTCGAGATGATGCCGGCCGCCGCCCGCGACAGTTCCATGCTGCGGTCGAACAGCGGAATGGCGATGTCCGCTTCTTCTGCCCGTATCCGCTTTAACAGCGTCTCGAAGCCGGCGAAGTCGAACGTTTCCGGCGCGCCCTTGCGCGGCCGCAGGCCCCGCGGCACCAGCACGGCGTCGTCGAAGTGGAAGCCGTCCATCGGCACGACCTCGCAAAGCCCCTCGGGCAGCAATTCATGCAGGCGGGCCGACAGGGTCGATTTACCGGCGCCCGGCGGCCCGGCGATGGCGACGACGAAACGCGGCGCCTTTCCGGCATGTTTGAAGATGGTGGCGGCGATGTGGGCGATTTCGGACATGGGCGCTCCACGGTCTGATGCGGCGATCTTGCCGGTAAACCGGTCGAAATTCAAACGCTGGTAGCGCCAAAGGGTTCAACCGATGCGCAGAAAATCGCTGTCGAAGGGAATTTCCTGTATTTCGCCGCCCGGCATGGCCATGCGCAGCAGGCCGGGCGCGGTCGAAACCGTGTCGGGCGGTTCGCCGCCCGGAAACGGCATCGCGCCGATGATCTGGCGAAAAGAGACGTTGCCGCCGAGTTCGAAAGCGGTTGCGACGCCTTCCCGTTTCAGCCAGTTGTCGCCGATCGAAGCGGCATGGCCGATGGCCGTGCGCCCATCCTCGATGCCGAGCACACCGCGATGGCGGCCGCTCCACGGCGCGTAGTCGCGTCCGCCATTGCTGACCCACAGCATGGTGATGGGCAGTTCCGTTGGATTTTTCAGAACCAGCACGAGATCGTTTTCGGCCTTGCGAGCCACGGCGGTCCAGCCCGGCCCGACATGGTCGGCCTCGATGAGGGTGACAAAGTCTTCGTGCCGTCGGTCCATGCGGTATTCGGTCAGGTCGACCGTCCCGCCGCCGGCGGCGGGAAAACGTGCAAGATCGGGGGATCGCGCCGGATAGGCATAAAGGAAGCGGCCGCGCGCCGGATCGGGCTCCAGCGGATCGTCGGGCGTCGCGGCAACGCGCTTCGGCGAAAAGGCGAGCCGCCCGCCATCCTGCATGACCGTCATGGCGTGGTGCGCGACGGAGATCGCACCGGAACCGCCGGAAAAGACATGCTCCTGATAGAGGAACGGGTGGCCGTCGCGCAGGGTCAGGATTTTCTCGACGGTGGCGCCCATCACCTTCCGGCGCAGGCGAAAGCGGGCGCGCCATCCATTGGCCAGCGCACCACTGTCGATCGCTTCCCAACCACTGTTGGCGGGCCAACCGTGTAGCGGCGCTTCCTCCACGTCGGCACGCGAAAACGGCGCGCACAGGAAATCGCCGGAAAGCCGCACGACGCCGGCGGGAAGGTTTTCCGGCAAGCGCGCCTGCGGTTCGTCGATCCACGGCGCGCGGTGCAACGGCTTAAGCCGCCGTTCGCCGGCCTCGACGGTCATGTCGGCGATATGGCCGACCGCCAGGTCCACCGACACCGAAATGCCCTTTGCCTTGATCGTGATCGTTTCCATGGCGCACCGTCGATTCGCTTTGCCGCAGGAGAGCCCTTCGTCCTCTGTCGCGCAAGAGACCGGCTAAACCGGGTGGTGGACGGCGGCGTCAACCAAATGGACGCGGACGGTGGCTTATTGTAGACACGGGCTCGTCTCTGCAACACCACGTCGAAACAGAATAGTCTTGCGCCTGCTTTCCCTCATCCAGAAATGCCTCGCGGCGATCGTCCTTGTTGGCCTGCTTGCCGGCTGCACGACGACGATGCCGACCGAGCAATTGCTGGCGGTGCCGGCGGCGCCGCAGAAATATGCGGCCATCGTCGTCGATGCGAAAACCGGCAAGCAACTGTTCGAGATGAATTCGACCGCGCCGCGCTATCCGGCCTCGCTGACCAAGATGATGACGCTTTACCTGCTGTTCGAGGCGCTCGATTCCGGCCGCGTCACCAGGGAAACGCAAATTCCGGTTTCGGCCCATGCCGCCTCGCAGCCGCCGACCAAGATGCGGCTGAAGCCCGGCGAGACGATCGACGTCGAGAGCGCCATCCACGCCATTACCGTCAAGTCGGCCAATGACGTGGCGGTGGCGGTCGGCGAATTCCTCGGCGGTAGCGAAGAAGCGTTCGCGGCCATGATGACCGCCAGGGCGCGCCAGATCGGCATGCGCAACACCGTCTTCCGCAACGCCTCCGGCCTGCCTGACGATGGCCAGCACACGACGGCGCGCGACATGGCGGTGCTCGGCATGGCGCTCCGCCAGCGGTTTCCTCAATATTATTATTACTTCTCCAGCCCCGATTTCATGTTCCGTGGCAGGCTGATCCGCGGCCATAACGATATGCTCGGCCGCGTCCATGGCGTCGATGGCATCAAGACCGGCTATATACGCGCCTCGGGCTTCAACATCGTCACCTCCTATAATGCCGACGGACGGAGCATCGTGGTGGTGGTGATGGGCGCCGACAACGCGCGCGAGCGCAACGCCCATGCCGAAGCGCTGTTGCAGCGGGCCCTGTCGCCTTCGCCCGGCGGCACGAAGCTGGTTTTCGCCGACCAGCAGCCCTGAAACGATTTTCCCGAAAGCAATTTTCAGGGCGCGCGCGGGAGTTGTGTCAGGAGACTTCGACCTTCGAGCCGGCGACTGACAGAAGCGACGCGACAAGCGTTTCGCGCTCCTGCGGCGAAAGAATGTCGGAATCGAAAAGGTTCATGCTGCGCAGGCCCTCGATGGCCAGGTAGCAGATCAGCAGTGCCTTCGTGTCCGGTGTCTGCGCCTTGAGGCGCTGGAACAACTGCCGCCGGAACGCCTTGATCGGCGCCAGAAAATCCGGGTCCTCGGCGATGGCTGAAAAAATCCAGGAGGCGGAAGGCTTTGTTTCCTCACATTCCTTCGCCGCCAGCCTGATATAGATGCCAAGCAGGCTCTCGTCGCCCGTGCTGGCTGCGCGCGCGGCCTCCAGCGCCTGCTCGAATTCGCTCAGATAGCGCTCGACCAGTCCCTGCATCAGCTTGGCCTTGGTCGGGAAATTATAGAGCAATCCGCCCTTGGAAACGCCGGCCCGCAAGGCGATCGCATCGAGCGAAAGGCTGCCGGGGCCGGCTTCGCGAGCCACGTCGGCGGCTGCGGCAAGAATCTTCTCGCGCGAATTGGCTCTGGGCAGTTTCATTCAATACTCCTGACAGCCCAAAGCCTAAACCTTATTGACAAGACCGTCCAGACGGTACAGTAAGCGCGGGAAATTTCCGGGCTGGCGGGCCGCGATGGCGTGTGCCTGCAATTTGCGCCACCATATCCAGTACGACCGAGGGGACTTTTCGTGATCAAGCGCTTTATCATCGCCTTCGTCCTGCTCGTGCTGGTTTGCGGCGGCATCGTCGGCTTCAACCTTTTCCGCGACAACGCGATCAAGCAGTATTTCGCCACCATGAAGCCGCCGGCCGCGACCGTCTCGACGACCGTCGTGAAGCCTTTGGAATGGACGCCGGGCATCGAGGCCATCGGTACGGTAAGCGCCGTGCGCGGCGTCGACTTGACCGTCGAGACCGCCGGCATCGTCAAGGAAATCCGCTTCCAGGCCAACCAGAAGGTGGAGGCCGGCGCGGTTCTGGTGCAGCTTGACGACGCCGTCGAGCGGGCCGACCTCGAGGCGCAGAAGGCACAGGCGGCCCTCGACCAGGTCGCGCTGAAGCGTGCCATGGAATTGCAGAAGCGCGGCGTCGGCTCGGACGTAACGCTGGACAACGCCCGCGCCGCCGCCTCGGCCTCCGAATCGCAGGTCAGCAAGCTGCAGGCCGTTCTCGACCAGAAGCAGTTGCGGGCGCCTTTCGCCGGCACCGCCGGTATCCCCAAGATCGACCTCGGCCAGTATCTGGCGCCCGGCACCGTCGTGCTGACGCTGCAGGACCTGGACACGATGCGCGTCGATTTCACGGTTCCGGAACAGCAGCTTCCGCAACTGAAGATCGGCCAGACGGTCAGGCTCGGCACAGGCGGCGAGGACATGCCGTTTGCCGGTGCCATTCGCGGGATCAATCCGAAGATCGACCCAACGAGCCGTCTGGTATCGGTCCGCGCTGAAGTCGACAATTCCGAAGGCAAGCTCTCGCCCGGCCAGTTCGTGCAGGTCCGTGTCGAACTGCCCGAGGAAAACAACGTGCTGGCGGTGCCGCAGACCGCGCTGACGACCAGCCTCTACGGCGACTTCATCTATGTGGTGCACCCGGCGAAGCCGGCAGCCGAAGCCGCAAAGCCTGCCGGCGACGCGGCCAAGCCTGCGGCGGATGCGGCCAAGCCTGCGGCTGAAGCCAAGCCGGCAGCCGACGCGGCCAAGCCTGCCGAGGAGAAAAAGCCTGCCGAGGACAAGCAGCCCGAGCTTGTTCTGTCGCAGGTGTTCGTCACGCCGGGCCGGCGCAATGGCGGCCTCGTGGAAATTCTCAAGGGCGTCGCTCCCGGTGACGAGGTCGTTACGGCCGGCCAGAACCGGTTGTTCAACGGCATGTCCGTCCATGTCGACAACACCATCGACCCGACCAAGCTCGTCAACCCGCAGGCAGCCGCCCAATGAGCTTTTCCGATATCTTCATCCGCCGGCCGGTCCTGTCGACCGTGCTCGCCTGCATGATCTTGCTCCTGGGTTTCCAGGGCATCTTCAACCTGTCGATCCGCCAGTATCCCAAGGTCGACGAAACGGCGATCACGATCACCACCGCCTATCCGGGCGCCAGCGCCGACCTGATCCAGGGGTTCATTTCGGCGCCGATCGCGCGCGCCGTCTCGTCCACCGAGAATGTCGACTACGTCACCTCGCAGAGCAGTCCCTCGACCAGCGTTGTGACCGTGCAGATGAAGCTCGGCTCCAATCCCGACGTCGCCCTGACCGAAGTGCTGTCGAAGGTGCAGGGCGTGCGCGGCACACTGCCGACGGAAGCCAAGGACCCGGTCATCGTCAAGGGAACCGGCCAGCAGTTCGCGATGATGTATCTGTCGATGCAGAATCCGAACATGACGCCGGAGCAGCTGACCGAATATATCGAGCGGGTCGTGCGGCCGCGCATGACGACGGTCGAGGGCGTGGCCGACGTGCAGATATTCGGCGCCGCCGATTATTCGATGCGCGTCTGGATCGATCCTGTGCGGATGGCCGCGCGCGGCGTGACCGCGACCGACGTGCTGAACGCCATCAACAATTCCAACTTCCTTTCCGCGCCGGGCAAGGTCGAGAACGAATATGTCGTCTCCTCGATCACCGTGCGCTCGACGCTGCAGACGCCTGAAGCCTTCGCGCAATTGCCGCTGCGCTCGCAGGATGGCAACGTGGTGCGCCTGCGCGACGTGGCAAGCGTCGAACTGGCCGCCGAAAGCACCGACACCAGGGTCAATTTCAACGGCAAGCCGGGCACCTTCCTCGCCATCTTCCCGACGCCGGCGGCCAATCCGCTGAGCACGGCGGCGGCGATCCACAAGATCGTTCCGTCGATCCAGGAAACGCTGCCCAAGGGCATGACGATTGAGATCGTCTACGATTCGACCGAGCAGATCAGCGCCTCGATCGAGGAAGTGTTCAAGACCATCGGCGAGGCGGTTGCCATCGTGGTGGTGGTGATCCTGCTGTTCCTCGGCTCGTTCCGCTCGGTGCTGATGCCGATCGTCACCATTCCGCTGGCCCTGATCGGCGTCTGTTTCATCCTGTTCGCCGTGGGTTACTCGATCAACCTGTTGTCATTGCTGGCCATGGTGCTGGCCATCGGCCTTGTCGTCGACGACGCCATCGTGGTGGTGGAAAACATCCACCGCCACATGGAGGAAGACGGCATGTCGCCGATGCAGGCGGCCTTCAACGGCATGCGCGAAATCGCCTCGGCCATCATCGCCATGACGATGACGCTGGCGGCCGTGTTCGCGCCGCTTGCCTTCACCGGCGGGCTGACCGGAGCGCTGTTCCGCGAATTCGCGGTGACGCTGGCCGGTTCTGTGGTGATTTCCGGCATCGTCGCCGTCACCATCACCCCGATGATGTCGGCGCGTATCCTCAAGACAGGCTCGCACAGCCGTTTTCAGCGGATCGTGGACGGCACGTTCTCGCGCGTCGAGCATGTCTATGAGAGGCTGGTCAGCGGTTCGCTGAAATACCGGCCGGTGACGCTGATGATCGTCATCGCGCTGGTATCGGTGACCGGTTTCATGTTCATGAAGACGTCGAGCGAACTGGCGCCCGAGGAAGATCAGGGCTTCCTGCTGTCGCTGGTCACCGCGCCACGCTATGCCACGTCGGACTATACCGAAACCTACGTCAATCAGATCCTCGGTCTGGTCCATGACGTGCCGGAAACCCGCGCACTGTTCGCCGCCACCGCTTTCGGCGGCGCCACCAACAGCGCCTTCGTCGGCTTCGCCTTCAAGGACTGGGCCGACCGCACCCGCTCGCAGAAGGAATTGCAGGCCGATATCCAGGGCAGGCTTTCCAAGGTCGCCGGTGTCGAGGCTTTCGTGTTCGCGCCGCCGACGCTGCCGGGTTCCGGCGGCGGCCTGCCGATCTCGATGGTGGTGCGCTCCACCGGCAGTGCCGACGAGGTGTTCCAGGCTGCCGAAGGGATCAAGCAGAAGGCGCAGGCCTCCGGCCGCTTCATCGTCGTCCAGAATTCGATGTCCTTTGACGCACCGCAGGTGACGGTGACCATCGACCGTGATCGCGCCGCCGCGCTCAACATCCCGATCAGCGACATCGGCCGGACACTGACGCTGCTGGTCGGCGGCGCGGAAGTCGCGCAGTTCGACCGCGATTCCAACAGCTACGACATCATCCCGCAGGTGCCGCAGGAGTTCCGCAACAACCCCGACAAGCTGGGCGACTATTTCGTGCGCAGCGTGAGTGGCGAGATGGTGCCGCTGTCTTCGGTGGTGAAGATATCGACCAACGCCTCGCCGGCCGCGATCGAGCAGTTCAACCAGCTGAATTCAGCGACGATCTCGGCGCTTCCGGTGCCGGGCGTCACCACCGGCGACGGGCTGAAGACGCTGGAGGATATCGCCAACCAGAGCCTGCCCGACACCTTCTTCGTCGATTATTCCGGCCAGTCGCGGCAGGAGAAGGAGCAGGGCAACACCATCCTGATCGCCTTCGGGGCGGCCATCCTCGTCATTTATCTGGTGCTGGCGGCGCAGTTCGAAAGTTTCCGCGATCCGCTGATCATCATGATGTCGGTGCCGCTGTCGATCTTCGGCGCTATCGTGCCGCTCAACCTGGGATTGGGAACGCTCAACATCTACACGCAGGTCGGGTTGATCACGCTGATCGGTCTGATAACCAAGCACGGCATCCTTTTGGTGGAGTTCGCCAATCAGCAGCGCGAAGCGCACGGCATGCGAAGGCGTGACGCCATCATCGCCTCGGCCAAGGTGCGCCTGCGGCCGATCCTGATGACCACGGCGGCGATGGCGCTGGGCGTGCTGCCGCTGATCACATCCAGCGGGGCGGGTGCCGCCGCGCGCTACTCGATGGGCCTGGTGATCTTCACCGGCATCCTCATCGGAACCATGTTCACGCTGTTCGTGGTGCCGATGTTCTACACCTTCATCGCCTCGAAGGACCTGCCGCAACATGCCGAAAAGCCGGACCCCAAGCTGATGCCGGTCCCGGCGGATTAAGACCGAGGCGGTAGGCGAGAAACAAAAAGGCGGTGGAGCGATCCACCGCCTTTTTCATGGGCGCCAAGGCATGTCTCCAAAAAGGGGCCCCGGTTTCAGGACAAAGCGTGCGCAGCGGACCTGATAGATCGCGACATGCTTCACGCTGGCCTTGTTCAGCCCCGCGCCGCCTCTTCGATTTTGGCGACGTCGATCTTGACCATTTGCATCATCGCCTGCATCACGCGGGCGGCCTTGTCCTTGTCGGGATCGTTGAGCAGGCGAGGCAGGATTTCCGGCACGACTTGCCAGGAAACGCCATAGCGATCCTTCAGCCAGCTGCAGGCGATCCCCTTGCCGCGGTCGCCGATCAGCTTTTCCCAGTAATGGTCCACTTCGGCCTGGTCCTTGCAATCGATGGATAGCGAGATGGCGTGGGTGAAAGGGTCGTCCTGATTGCCGTTCAGCGCTTGGAAAGACTGACCGAACAGCTCGAAGTTCACCATCACCACGCCGCCCGCGGATCGGACTCCGACGTCATCGCTGCGCAGCACGGTGCCCTTCCTGGCGCCCGGAAAGATCGAAACATAGAAGTCGACGGCCTCCTCGGCCTCGTTTCGGAACCAAAGGCATGGGGTGATTTTCTGCATTTTCCTTCTCCTCGGTGTTCGCGTCGGTTGGTTGGGTAGGGTGGCGGTTGCGTGTCCGGCAACGCCCGCATGGCCGCTGCTTGCTTCGAGGACGTGTGCCGGCGAGGCGATCCGACATTGCACACCCATTTTGTCAGGGCATGTCTCCGAAAGTGTGCTGCGGATTGAGGATGAGGACCTGCAAAAAACAAGACTCCGCGGCGTATGGAACGAATCCCTTTTCACCCGACATGCTGCAGGACGCGCTGGCGCATTGCAAAAACGTGGCATGACCTTGCGAGCGCGTATATAACGCCTGCGGCTCTATTTCGGTTTCCCGCGCCTTCTCCGGCGTGGCGCATTGATCAAGGAAGATTTCATGCCTGCCTATCGTTCCCGCACCACCACCCATGGCCGCAACATGGCCGGCGCCCGCGGCCTGTGGCGCGCCACCGGCATGAAGGACGGCGATTTCGGCAAGCCGATCATCGCGGTGGTCAACTCGTTTACCCAGTTCGTGCCGGGCCATGTCCACCTCAAGGACCTCGGCCAGCTTGTCGCCAGGGAAATCGAGAAGGCCGGCGGCGTCGCCAAGGAATTCAACACCATCGCGGTCGACGACGGCATCGCCATGGGCCATGACGGCATGCTCTATTCGCTCCCCAGCCGCGAAATCATCGCGGATTCGGTCGAATACATGGTCAACGCGCATTGCGCCGACGCCATGGTCTGCATCTCCAACTGCGATAAGATCACGCCCGGCATGCTGAACGCCGCGATGCGGCTCAACATTCCCGCCGTCTTCGTTTCCGGCGGGCCGATGGAGGCGGGCAAGGTGGTGCTGTCGTCGGGAAAGAAGCAGGCGCTCGATCTGGTCGACGCCATGGTGGCGGCGGCGGACGACGGCGTCTCCGACGACGACGTGCAGGTGATCGAACGCTCGGCCTGCCCGACCTGCGGCTCGTGCTCCGGCATGTTCACGGCCAACTCGATGAACTGCCTGACCGAGGCGCTCGGCCTGTCGCTACCCGGCAATGGCTCTACACTCGCCACACACGCCGACCGCAAGCGCCTGTTCGTGGAAGCCGGCCACCTCATCGTCGATCTGGCCCAGCGCTATTACGAACAGGATGATGCCACCGCGCTACCGCGCAGCATCGCTACCAAGGGCGCGTTCGAGAACGCCATGACGCTCGACATCGCCATGGGCGGCTCTACCAACACCGTGCTGCACATCCTTGCCGCCGCGCATGAAGGCGGGGTCGATTTCACGCTGGCCGACATCGACCGGTTGTCGCGCCGCGTTCCCTGCCTGTGCAAGGTGGCGCCGGCCAAAGCCGACGTGCATATGGAAGACGTGCACCGCGCTGGCGGCATCATGGCGATCCTCGGCCAGCTCGACCGTGCCGGCCTGATCAACCGCGACCTGCCGACGGTCCATACGGCGACCATCGGCCAGGCCATCGAGCACTGGGATATTTCCTCGACCACCAGCCAGAAAGTGCGCGACTTCTACCTCGCTGCCCCCGGCGGCGTGCCGACGCAGACGGCCTTCAGCCAGGACCGCCGCTGGGACGACCTCGATCTCGACCGCGAGAAAGGCGTCATCCGCTCGGCCGAGCATCCGTTCTCCAAGGATGGCGGGCTGGCCGTGCTGAAGGGCAACGTCGCGGTGGACGGCTGCATCGTGAAGACGGCGGGCGTCGATGAATCGATCCTGAAATTCACCGGCCCGGCGCGCGTCTTCGAAAGCCAGGATTCCAGCGTGCTCGCCATCCTCAACGGCAAGATCAAGCCGGGCGACGTGGTGGTGATCCGTTATGAAGGCCCGCGCGGTGGCCCCGGCATGCAGGAAATGCTCTATCCGACCAGCTATCTGAAATCGAAGGGCCTCGGCAAAGTCTGCGCGCTTTTGACCGACGGGCGCTTTTCCGGAGGCACGTCTGGGCTGTCCATCGGCCATGTCTCGCCGGAAGCCGAGGAGGGCGGGCTGATCGGGCTGGTGCGCGAAGGCGACATCATCGAGATCGACATTCCGAACCGCACCATCAATCTCGCCGTGGACGAGGCCGAGCTTGCCCGCCGCCGCGCCGCTCAGGACGCGGCTGGGTGGAAGCCGGTCGAACAGCGCAAGCGCAAGGTAACGCAGGCGTTGCGCGCCTATGCCGCCTTCGCCACCAGCGCCGACAAGGGTGCGGTAAGGTACGTGCCGGAATAAGGCAGGCCGACTGGCGTCGCCCTGGCCAAGGGAGCGACAGCGACCATGAACCGGAATCCGGCGTGCAACATCGGCAAGGTCACGGACTGGATCCCGGATAGCCTGCGCTTCGCTACGGGCTTCCGGGATAACGTCGATGAGTGTGAGGGAAATTTGAAATGAGCTTCGACATCATCGTGCGCGGCGGCACCTTGCCGGATGGGCGGGTGGCCGATATCGGCATCCGTGGTGAAACCATCGCGGCGATCGAGCCGAAACTCGATGCGGAGGCGGGCACGGTCATCGACGCTTCGGACGATCTTGTCTCGCCGCCCTTTGTCGATCCGCATTTCCATATGGACGCAACGCTGTCCTACGGCATTCCGCGCATCAATGCCTCGGGCACGCTGCTGGAAGGCATCGCGCTATGGGGCGAACTGAAGCCGCTGTTGACCCATGAGGCGGTGAAGGAGCGCGCACTCGCCTATTGCGACTGGGCAGTGTCGATGGGCCTGCTTGCCATCCGCACCCATGTCGATGTCTGCGACGACCGGCTGTTGGCGGTCGAGGCGCTGCTCGACGTCAAGAAAGAAGTCGCACCCTATATCGACCTGCAACTGGTGGCCTTCCCGCAGGACGGGTTTTATCGCTCGCCGACCGCCCGCGAGAATACCATCCGCGCCTTGGACAAGGGTGTCGGGATCGTCGGCGGCATCCCGCATTTCGAGCGCACCATGGCCGACGGCACCCGCTCCGTGACGGAACTTTGCGAGATCGCTGCGAAACGCGGCCTGATGGTAGACATGCATTGCGACGAGAGCGACGACCCGCTTTCGCGCCATATCGAGCAACTGGCCTACGAAACGCAGCGCCTCGGCCTGCAGGGCAGGGTGGCCGGCTCGCACCTGACCTCCATGCATTCCATGGACAATTACTACGTTTCGAAACTGCTGCCGCTGATCGCTGAAGCCGACCTGTCGGTGATCCCCAATCCGCTCATCAACATGATGCTGCAAGGCCGCCACGACAGCTATCCGAAGCGGCGCGGCCTGACCCGCGTGCCGGAAATGCTGAAGCTCGGCATCCGCGTCGGCTGGGGGCAGGATTGCGTGCTCGATCCCTGGTATTCGCTGGGCACCGCCGACATGCTGGACGTCGCCTTCATGGGGCTGCATGCAGCCCAGATGTCGAGCCCCGCCGACATGGCCAGATGCTTCGACATGGTCACCAACGTCAACGCAGCGATCATGGGACTCGACCATCTCGGCCTTGAAGTCGGCAAGCGCGCCAGCCTGGTCGTGCTCGACGCCGGCAACGCCATCGAGGCGGTGCGCCTGCGGCCGGACCGGCTTTGCGTCGTGGCGCGCGGCAAGGTGGTGGCGAGACGCCCGAAACGCGACGCGGCCCTGTCGGTTCCGGGGCGGCCCGCCTCGGTCAACCGGCGGCATAAAACCCGGTAGGGTACGATGCCCGCGCGCTGATTCTTCTCGTCAAGCGAAAGGCCTCGCGCTAACACACCGCCGACCGGCCATCGACCGGTAAGGACTTGCCGGCCATGGCGCTTGTACAAAGAATTGGCGTGAGGAACGTTCTGCTGGTCGGCATCCTTCTGATGCTTGCCGGCGATTTCATGTTCGCGCTCAACGATGCGATGGGCAAATGGCTCGTCGCTTCTTTTTCGGTTGGGCAGGTGGTGCTGATCCGCTCGCTTGGCGCGTTCATCGTGCTTGGGCCGATGCTGGCCAGGCAGGGTCCGGCGAAGCTTGTCCGGATGGAGCGGCGCGATCTCCAGTTCCTGCGCGTCGTCGCCACCACGCTCGACACGACCTTGTTCTACGCGGCGGTCGTTTACCTGCCGCTGGCCGATGTCATGAGCTTCTACATGGCCGGGCCGGTCTATGTCGCGGCGCTGTCGCACTTCCTGCTCGGCGAGAAAGTCGGCTGGCGCCGCTGGACCGCGATCCTGGTGGGTTTCTGCGGCGTGCTGATCATGCTGAAGCCGTCCTCGTCCGCCCTGTCGCTGTCTTCGATCTTCGCGCTGATCGGCAGCCTGTCTTTTGCCTTCGGCATCGTTCTCAACCGCAGGCTTCGCGGCACCAGCGACACCTCGCTGGTAACCTGGCAGACGGTCGGCACGCTGGTTGTCGGCGCCGTGCTGACCATCGGCACCTGGCGCTCTCCAACTGCTTTCGACATGGGCGCCATGCTGTTGCTGGGCGTGGTTTCCTGCATCGCGCACCTTTTGATCACGCGGGCGCTGAAGCTGGCGCCGGCCTCGACGCTGGCCCCGCTGCATTACACGCTGCTGCTTTGGGCTATCGTCTTCGGCATGATCTTTTTCGGCGACGTGCCCAGCCTGCGTATCCTGATCGGCGCCGGCATCGTGGTGCTGGCCGGAATATTCATCTTCCATCGCAAGAAGGTGGTGACCGAGGTCGTTCCGTCGGACGTGCCTAGAGGCGTCAGCTAGGGCATGTCGCTTGACGGAGCGGCTTTCACGCCCTCCGCCTACCGCTTCGAATTTTGCCGGATATCGAGCTAAGCGCCCGTGCTGCGAAGCATTCGTTCAATGATGTAAGTAAAATTTTAATAAATAATGATGGATTAACTATTCTTTAACAATAGACTTAACGAGAAGTCGGTTTCGGCGTAGATGCTTGGAAACCAAGCGGTGCCGGATATAGAAATCGAGTCGGTTCCTCAAGGTGAATGGTGGTTGACGCCATGGTTTTCCTTGGTGGCATCGGTCGGTACGCCGCACGGCAATTATGGAATTTCCCGCGCCGCGCCGTGGGGCGAGCAGGAGGCATCGGTGCAGCAATCGTTCGAGGAACTTCTGGTCGGGGTTCCAACGGTGATGGTTGGCGGCATGCCCGTCAGTACCGCGGATCGCAAGACGACGGCGGCCATTATGATCCGCGCGGCCAAGGAACGCCTCGGCGGTAGCCGGCCACTCTATTTTACGTCGGTTAACGGAGAGGCCATCGCGCGCGCCAGCGTCGACAAGGCGGTCGGCAGCCTGTTCAGGAGCGCCGACCATATCGCCGCCGACGGCCAGCCACTGGTGTTGGCTTCGCGCTGGCTCTGCCGGCATCGACTTCCCGAACGCGTGGCGACGACCGACCTGTTCCACGACGTGGCGAAGCTTGCCGAGAAAAGCGGCTCGACCTTCTACCTGCTTGGGTCGACGGAAGCCGAGAACCTTCGGGCGGTCGCCGTGATCAAGGCCGCTTATCCGGCCCTGAAGATAGTCGGCCATTCCCACGGATATTTGACCGGCAAGGCGCTGGAAGCCAAGCTCGACGAGATCGACAAGCTCGCGCCCGATATTCTCTGGCTGGGTCTGGGGGTTCCGCTGGAGCAGATATTCGTGCGCGATTATTCCGCACGGCTGCCCAATGTCGGCGTCATCAAGACGGCCGGCGGCCTGTTCAACCATCTGTCCGGCAAGAATCCGAGGGCGCCCGGCTGGATGCAGAAGGCGGGCTTCGAATGGCTGTGGCGCACGCTGATTGAACCGCGCCGGTTGTTCTGGCGCTATCTGACGACCAATCCCCGCGCCCTCTATGCCATCCTGAGGTATTCGAAATGACCGCCGGTTCCATGTCCGCCGGAACGAGCCGGGCATCTGATACAGACACCGACATCGCCGTCATCGGCGCGGGCCTTTCCGGCACGCTTGCCGCCATCGTGCTCGGCCGCGCCGGCCATCGCGTCACCCTCATCGATCGCAACGCGGTTTGCCCGCCGGAATTTCGAGTCGAGAAGATTGGCGGCGAGCAGGTCGCCATGATGAAGCGCCTCGGCCTGCTTGATGCCCTCGCCGCGGATGCCGCGCTCTTCGACGAAATCGTCAATGTCCGCAGGGGGCGTATCCTAGATCGCACGAAGGCGCCGCATTACGGCTTCCGCTACGCCGGGATCGTCGCGGCCATGCGCAGGCAGTTGCCGCAGAACGTCCGTTTTCTCGTCGGGCGCGTCGACGCCATAACCACCAGCGATGATCGGCAAAGCGTCACCATTCTGGATGAAGGAACGGTCACCGCACGCCTTGTGGTGCTGGCGACCGGCATGGGCGACCTGCTGCGCCGGTCGCTCGGCATCGAGCGCCACCTTATCCACCAGCGCCAGTCGCTCACTTTCGGCTTCGATATAAAGCCGGCGGGCGGCAGCCGCTTCAACCATGGCGCGCTCACCTATTATGGCGAGCAGGTTTCCGACGGTATCGATTATCTCAGCCTGTTCCCGGTCGACGGCGCGACGCGGGCGAACCTGTTCACGTTCCGCGAGGTCAGCGATCCCTGGGTCAAGGCGTTCCGGCAGACGCCGAAGGAAACGCTGGCCGCGACCTTGCCCGGCCTGTCGCGCGTCCTCGGCGATTTCGAAATCGTCGCTCCGGTGCAGAACTGGCTGATGGATCTCGCGGTCGCGCAAAATTGCCGGCAGGCCGGCGTCGTCCTCATCGGCGATGCCTACCAGACCTCCTGCCCGGCGGCGGGAACCGGGGTGGCGCGCCTGCTCAGCGACGTCGAGCGGCTGTGCACCGTGCATGCCCCGGCGTGGCTGGCGACGCCCGGAATGGCGGCTGCCAAGATCGCCGAATTCTACGACGACCCGCAAAAGCAGGCTGCTGACGCGCATGCGCTTCACATGGCGCGCTACCGTCGCAGCCTGACCGTCGAAACCGATCTGCGCTGGCGCACCCACCGGCTGCTCCAACTCGCACGCCGCCGCATCATGTCGGGAATCGACCGCTATACGCCGGCGCTCGCCCTGCGGTTGCGTATGCTGCGCGCGCACCACGCCTGAGCAGTAGCGGACCCCGGCGGCGTTTAAAGCATGTCGCCCAAACGTGCGCAGCGGTTTTGGGACAACGGCATGCGAAAAAACAAAAGCTTACAGCAAGGCGCCTGAATCCGATCGCACGCCGTGCCGTAGGGCCCGGTCTTTTCAGACCAGAAGGTCCTTTTACGGGTCAGGAAGTGGCGATCTCGTCGACGGCGGGAGCAGCCGGCTGCGGGCGCTGCCGGCTGAGGCTTTTCCTTCGCGCGCACCGTGGAAAAGGCGTCGCGCCAGCACCTTGGCCGCCGGCAATTTCTCCACCACCAGACCGGCCGTATAGCCGAGCGGGCTGCCGGAACGGGAAATCTGCCACATGGCGGACGGTTCGGATCCGAAGGTCAGCTTGTAGGGTTCGTCGCCGATGGTGAAGTCAAGGAAGGTTTCGCCGCGTCCGATGCAGTCGCGGGCGACCTGCTCGAACATCAGGCTTCCGATCGACATGTTTTTGAAACTGAAATCGAAGCCGCCGAGGATGACGAGGAGCGCGTTGCGGTGCGCCAGGCCAAGCGCCACGGCGATAGGCCGGCCGTCCAGCCACATTGCATAGGTGCGTGCCGAACCGTCCAGGCCCGTCCGGGCGATGTCGGTATAGAAATCGTAATAGGCGGGCAGTTGCAGCAGGTCGCCGACGCCGTCGCGGTCCTTGAAGCGCTCGCCGCGATAGGTCCGCATCGCCTCGAACGCCTTGGCCATGGCGCCCGGTTCGGTAACGCATTCGAACCGCACCTCGCCGCGGCGATGCAACTGCCGGGACTTCTTGTCCAGTTCCTTGCAGTAGGACTGTTTCATCCGTTTTTGCCGCCATACATCGAACGACGGATCGAGCGGCGTCGCATAGGCGCTCATGCCCATGTTTTCGCGGTTGCGGATGCCAAGCAGTTTTTCCAGCGGCAGCGAGCGGTCCGCCAGCTTGCCGATCCTGAGCAGGTCGTAGGGTTTGAGCAGGCGGCGGACGGTCGATACGGCTTCGGCGTCTGCGACAATGGCATCGAAAGTCTCGGCGTCCGCGACCGGCGACACATAGTCCGAAACCCGCAGGTCGGCGAATTCGATGGCCCGAAGCGCCGCGTAGCGCCGCCGGACCAGCGGCAGCACCATGGCCAGCCTGCCGCCCGAGCGCCAGCGCGCGACGACGATCAGCGGCGTCGCCGAATTGGCCGCCAGCAGCTTCGAATAAAGGCTGGAAAGCCAGTTGGGATGCTGAAACGCGGTTGCCGCCGATTTCCCGAATAACTCGCGATATTCCGGCGAGCGGAAATCAAACGAATTTTCAATCGTGACGTCGAACATGGGGGACCATCGGCATTTATCGGGGCCCTTTCAGGCAGCCGATGTGTCTGCCTGAGGACAGGCGGAGTCAATTGATTGTTGCAAAATTGGTTTATACGCGATGGACTGTCCGGGCCGGTGGCGGCGGTTGCTTGCGGCTGTCGCGATGGTCGGGGAAAATTCGTTGGGGGGGCCGTTGACGGCAATCGAAGTGGTCGTTCCGGATCGTGGGCCGAGGCATTGGCACGCGGTGTTGGTCGAACGTCTGGGAGTGGCCGGCCACGCGGTGTCGGTCGTGCACCAGCCCGGCGCCGATCGTTGGCCGATGCCGATGGCGGCGGCGTTGCGCTTCGAGCGACGGCTCTTCCGTCGCCGGGAACCGGGCCTTGCCTCGCCAATATCCGCCATCGCCAAGGTTTCGTCGTCTGGCGCACCGGACCTGCGGCTCGACCTGTCCGGCGCTGCCGGCCCCGGCGGGGTTCCGACACTCAGGCTGGCGTTCGACGGAAATTATTCCGATGCCGCCGCCGTCCTCGCCCTTGCCGAAGGTCGCTTGCCCAAGATCGAAGCCGTGCTTGACGGCAACCGCATCGTTGGCCAGGCGCTGCCGATGGTCGACAAACGCGAATCCACCGCACTTGGCGTGGATGACGTACTGGCGCGCGCCATGACGCTGGTGCTGTCGCTGGTCGCCCGTTTCGATGAGAACGGCTGCTGGGGAGAGGAAGCCGGGGAGGGGCGCGGCGCGGCATCCCGGTGGGGCACTGCGCCCGGTGGGTTTCGCTTCGCCACTTCCTATGCCGGCCACGCCTTGCCGCGCCTCGGCCGCGAGGCGCTGCGGCGGATGCGCTTTCGCCACGCCCACTGGCGCGTCGGCTACCGCTTCATCGATGGCCCCGGCATCGCCGAAACCGGCACGATCGGCACCGGCTGGCTGCAGGTGCCGGACAAGGGCGATCATTTTTATGCCGACCCGTTTCCGTTCGAATGGCAGGGTCGCTATTTCATCTTCGTGGAGGATTATCCCCACGCCACGAAGAAGGCCGTCATTTCGGTGGTGGAATTTGGCGGCGACGGCGCGCCTTTACCGCCGAAGCCCGTGCTGGAAGAACCCTTCCATCTGTCTTATCCGCAGGTCTTTGCCTGGAATGGCGCAATATGGATGCTGCCGGAAGGTAGCGCCAGCGGACGGCTGACGCTCTATCGCGCGGCGGATTTCCCGCATCGCTGGGTTGCGGAAACGACGCTGCTCGAAGGCGAAATCTCGGATGCGACATTGCTTGAGCACGGCGGGCGCTGGTGGCTTTTCGCTACGGCGCGCGACGGCTTCGGCAGCACGTCGGACACGCTGGCGGTGTTTTGGGCGCCGTCGCCCACCGGCCCGTGGACCCCGCACGCGAAAAACCCGATTCTCATCGACCGCCGCATGGCCCGGCCCGGCGGCGCCTTCGTGCGGGTCGGTGGCAAGTTGCTGCTGCCGGTGCAGGACGGCACCAGAGGCTATGGCGGCGGGCTTGGGTTTTCGGACCTTCTCGAACTGGATCACGAGAAGGTCGAATTGTCCGCGCCGCGCGCGGTCCGGGAGGAAGGAGACTGGCCCTATCCGCAAATCCATACGCTCAATCGCGCCGGCCGGTTGGAGGTCATCGACGGCATCGCTGCCGTTCGCAAACGCTAAGAGACGGACGCTAAGAACGCAGCAGCAGGTTCTCGTAACCGATGCACATCGTCGTCGGCGAGTAGCGGCGGGCAAGGCCGCGCCCCTGAGTTGCCAGCCGGGCGGCGAGTTCCGGCTGCTCCATGATTTCGGCAATGGCGGCAGCGATGCTTTTAACGTCGGTGCCGTCGACGAACAGCGCAGCCGGTTCGCCGCCGTCGCCGGTCAGCACCTCGCGCAGCACCGGAAGCCCGTTGGCGACGATGGGCAGGCCGGCGATCGCGGCCTCCACAACCGCGAGCCCGAACGTTTCGTTGACCGAAGGAAAGACGTAGGCGTCGCCTGCGGCGAGGAATTCGAAGACCCGCGCCGGAGGCACTTCGCCGACCAGATGCAGTCGCCCGGCCACGCCCTTGTCGCGGGCAAAGGCAAGCAGCGTCTCGCGTTCCGGCCCGGCCCCGGCGATGGCGACGTGCAGATCCGGCAGGTTGCACAGAGTGGCGGCAAGGGCGATATGGTTCTTGTCGATGCTGAGGCGACCGGTGCTGAGTGCCAGGAAGGCGTCCGGCGGCAGGCCGAACGCCGCACGCGCTGCCGCCTTGTCATAGCTTTGCGGCGGGCCGGCGACGCCGTGGTCGATGCGGCGGATGCGACGCTTGTAGGTGGCGGGATAGGCAGCGAACTGCGCCTCCGTCCACGCCGAATTGACGACGTTCGACTGATACGCGCCGACCATGCCCATCATTCGGTCGATCCGGCTGAGAATACCCATCACGCCGCGCGTCTGCGGGGCACCGCTCTGGTTGGCGACGACATGGCGGGCGCCGGCGAGCCTGGCGCCCAGCGTGCCGAAGATGTTGCCGTAGTGCTGGTAGGAAATGACAGCGTCGGGGCGTGTTTTGCGCAGATACCGAACCAGCCCCCACGATGCCTTCACCTGGCCTAGAAGCCCGCCCGGCCGCTCGCGCAGCACGAAGTCGGCATAGGCGTCGTGATCGTAGGCCTCGGTCTTGCGGTACATGAACACGGTGCGTACGTCATGGCCGCGCGCGCGCAAACCCTCGCCCACCATGTCGGACACGCGCTGGGCGCCGGCGGCCTCCGCCTGGGTCTGGACCTGGACGATCTTCATGAGGTGCTGTGGGTGGCCTGGCCGATCCGCGATGCCCGCTTGCCGGCAAACAGCCCGACGATCGACGGGTTGATGCCGATGGCGCGGCTGGCGATCATCACGCCGAGAATGTTCCAGGTGACCACCGTGCCGGCGATGCCCGCGGCCGCGCCGATCGGGCCGGACAAATAGGTCATCAGCGCGGTGAGCGCCAGCCCGATGATGTTGACGACGATCAGGAGCTTGAGCAGCGAATGCTGCAATCCAGTCAGTTGCAGCACCAGTTCCATCGGCCCGCAGGCCGCGGCCACGGTGGCGCCGATGCCGAAGACCATCAGCACGATGTGCATCGTCTCGGTCGCATAGGCGTGGTCGAAGATGCCGAGGATCTCGGTGCCGAAGAGCCAGAAGATGGTGAGGACGGCGATGGCGACGGCGCTGCTGCCCAGCGCCGTCAGGCTGGTGGTGCGCTGGACGTGGTTCTTGTTGCCGCTGTAGAAGGCGCCCGATATTTCCGGCGCCAGCGCTTGGTTGATGCCGGTCAGCGCCAGCACGACCAACCGCGTGGTGCGGTCGGCGACGAACACCGCGCCGGCGATCTCCGGCCCGAGGATGGCGGCCACCAGAAGCGTGCTGACCTGCCCGAGCGCCGGCGGCAGCGAGGTAACGCCCCACAGGCCGAGTGTTACGCTGTTGAATTCGGCTTTTTGTGCCGGCGACAGCGGGCCATGCGTGGAGCGGAACGTATCGCGCAGCAGGGTAATAGTCTGCGGCAGGATGGCGAGGATCAGAAGCCCGGCCGTGAGCAGCGTCGCGGTGACGGCGGTAATCTCGATATGGAAATACCACAACCCCGCCACCGCCGCGATCGTCGCCGCGCGCCAGATGACGTCGCGTGGCAGAAGCCCCGAAATCAGCGCGCCCTTGGCGCGGAAAGCGCCGGAGGAAAATTCAGACCAGGCCAGAGCCAAGGACAGGACGGCGGCGGAAAGGCACAGCGGCAGCCATTCCGGCGTGCCGCGCCCGACATAGGGGGCGAAGCCAACGGCGACCACCAGCACGCTCGAGACGATGACGCCGGCGAGCGCCACGACGATGGCGCGTAGCATCAGCCCATGCGCGGAAGACAGGTCGTCGGCCTCGGCATATTGCGGCCAGAACCGTAGCACCGTGCTTTGCTGGCCGACGCTGGCGAAGAAGGAGACGAGGCTCGCCCCCGCATAGGTGGCGCTGTAGAGTCCGAATTCGCGCTCGTCGGTGACCATGGCGATGACCACGAACATCAGGAAGGAGAAGCCGGCGCTGGCCAGTTTGATGACGCCGGCGATGGCGCCGCTTCGCGCCAGCCCGGCAATCGACATGCGCGTGGCGGCACCGGCGCCGGGGCCCGGTCTGGCGGTGGTTTCGCGGTCCTTCATCGATGCGGCGCCATGGGCTTTGCACATAATCCAAACGGGCTTTCGGCCGGTCTTTGCCTGCCGTCGTCTTTCGTCATGCAACCGACAGGCGAACCGGCCGAAGATAAGCGATCCACCCATAGTCCAAACAGGCGTCGCTGCACCACAAGGATCGTTGGCGATGGTTACCGTCGGGTGGCCGCTGGGCCTGTCCGGGAGCAGATATGGGGCGTCCAGGCCCTGCCGACCGGCGCTGGCCGGATTAAATTTCTGGTAACCTTAACTGACTGCTAACGTTGATCGAAGATGGTGATCCTTGGATAAGGTGCGCGCGCGCCTTCGAAAAGGAACAGCTCGATGAGCACATCAATCGCAGACGACCGCGATCTCCCGCCTTTGTTCGACATTGGCGCCGTGCTGAAGACGCTTTGGGACCGTCGCGTGCTGATTCTGGCCGTCGCGGGCGCCGCTGTCATGGCGGCGGTGCTCTATCTGGCCGTGACCAAGCCGGTCTATACGGCCACCGCCTCCATTCTGGTCGATCCGCGCGATTCGCGTGCCACCAGCTTCGACAGCGTGCTGCCGGGTATCGGCGCCGACAGCGCCGCCATCGCCAGCCAGGTCGCCGTCATCGATTCGACGGACCTGCTGCGCGCTGTTTTCGATGCCGAAAAGCTTCAGGACGACCCTGAATTTACCCGACGCGGCCTGCTTTCGACGCTGCTTTCGCCGTTCCGGTCGAGCAAACCCGTCGACAAGGATGCTGTGTTCGCCAATTTCCGCAGCAAGGTGTCGGTCGAGCGCGAGGGGCTCACTTACGTCATCGACATCGGCTTCAAGTCGCAGGACCCTGAAAAGGCGGCTCGCATCGTCAAGGCCATTGTCGAGCGCTACAAGGCCAGCCTTTCGGGCGAAAAGGAAATCGCCAACAACGAGGCGAACACGCTTTTGACCGAAAAGATCGGTGGCTTGCAGAAGGCTGTCAGCGACGCCGAGCGCGCCATCCAGGACTTCAAGTTCGAGCACCGCATTTTCGACGCCGAGGCAGGCGGCACGCTGCAATCGCAGATCGATCAGTTCAGCACGCAGCTCGTCGCCGCACAGGACCAGGCGGATCAGGCGCAGAGCCGCTACGACCAGGCGCTGGCCGCCGGCACGTCGCCCGAAGGGCTGAGCACGCTTTCGGCCATCCTCTCTTCCGCGACCGCCGAAAAACTGAGGCAGGACTACAACGACCGGGCGGCTAGTCTTGCCAATGCGCAGACGGATCTGGGGCCCAAGCATCCGACCATCGCCCGGTTATCGGCGGAACTTGCCAAGATACGCAATTTGATGGGCAGGGAAGCCCAGCGCATCACCCAGGAACTGAAGGCGAATCGCGACATCGCCGCCCAGAACGTCAAGCAATTGCAGGCCAAGCTCGACAAGCTGCGCTTCAGTTCCAACGATTCCAATCTGGCGCAGGTGCAGTTGCGGCAGCTTCAGCGCAAGGCCGACGCGGCACGCGCGGTGCTGGACGATTTCCTCAAGCGGTCTCAGGAAACGCTGCATATGCAGGGTATGCAGATTTCGCAGGTACGCGAGATCAGCGAGGCGGTGCCGCCGGTTCAGCCGTCCTGGCCGAAGCCGACGCTGCTGCTGGCGGTGAGCATGGTCCTGGGCCTCATTCTCGGCTGCGCGCTGGCGCTGCTGCTCGGGCCGGTGGAGGCCCGGTCGGCTATGCGGCGCAGCGAGCGCAAGGGGCGGCTTGACGCTACTCCGGACGGGCCGCCCACTCCGCCGCGGCGCGCGCCAAGGCCGGTGGCGTCCAACCTCGTCGATCTCGGCGGCTATGCGGTGCCGGCAGGGGTCGACGCGACGGTGCGTGGCGGCGTGCACGCCATCCGACTCGAGGTGCAGCGGTTCGACAGCGCGCCGTTCCTCTCCTCCATGCAGCGGCTTCTGGTGGCGATCACCAACCGGCTGAACGAACATCCTAAGCCGTTCGTGCTGTTTTTCTCCTCGATTCAGCAAGGAGCCGAACGTAACCTCGCCGCCGCCCTTGTCGGCATCGGTTTGCAGCACATAAGGGAACGCGTGCTCGTCGTCGAAATTGCTGGCCAGCCCGGCCAGCCGGTCCATCATCTGCCGGCCCCGCGCAGCAGAAGGCCGGTAGTCGATCCGGCAAGCGGACTTCCGACCGTCGTCGTGGATGCGATGGTGATGAGCAACAATGGCCCGATGGACAATGCCGCGACGGTTGCGCAGGTTCTGGCAGAACAGAAAGGCGCCTTCGACTTCGCGCTGGTGATCGGCCGGCCGCTCAGCGAGCCCTTCTACAGCCCCGTTGTGGCGGCCCGCGCCGATCTGGCGATCTATGTACTGAACCCGGCGCAGCGCGGAACCGGGGCGCTGTCGTGGCTGCGGCAAAGGCTTGCCGTCGCCGGGCCGGCGCGGACCGCCACTGTCGTGATCGAACAAAGCCTCGACGCCATGCGGCCTCGCCCCGTCGCCGCCAATTCGGCCACGCGGCGCAAGACTGCCGCCGCGCGCGGGTGAGGAATTGTGTCGCGCCGCCGTCAACAGCCCGTCTCGCCGTCGTTGATGGCGACGCGCCGGCAGGTCGGTGCGGGGCTGGCGGCCGTTCTGGTCAGCCATGCGCTACCGGTCGTTGCGGCCGAGGCGCAGGCTATGCCGAAAGTGCCTTCGCGCGGTTTCAACCTGCCGGGCTGGGTCGACCGCGAGGACGGCGTGGCGCCAGCCAAGGCGACGCTGGAAAAGCTTCGCCGGATCGGGTTTGAAACGATCAGGCTGCCGGTTGCCGCCGACCCGCTGCTGGCGGGCCTGTCCGGCCAGGCCGTCATGCTCGGCCGCATCGAAAGCGCGCTTGCACAACTGACTGCCCTGGGCTTTTCGGTGATCGTCGATCTGCATCCGGACAAAAATTTCGCATCCGCCCTGCGAAGCGAACCGACGGAAGGCGCGGCGCAGGCCGTCGAGGCATGGCAGGCGCTGGCCGGGGTCGTCGCCGATACGCAAGCCGACAAGGTTTTCGCGGAACTCCTGAACGAGCCGCCGATGCAGCCGGCCGCGTGGCTTGAATTACGCGACAGGCTGGCTGCGACGGTGCGGGCTAAATGCCCCGGCCATACCATCGTCTGGGGAACCGCGCCGGTGCAGGGAATATGGGAACTGGCTGGCGTGACGCCGCTCGCCGATACCAACGCCATCGTGGCGGTCCACTACTACACGCCGATGGGCTTTACCCATCAATGCGAGAACTGGGATGCTTCGCCGCTGGGGCGCATCGCCAACCTTCCGTTCCCCGCCACGAAAGACGCCCCGCAGGTGCAAACCCTGCTGGAAAAATTCAAGGCGAGCGGCGACGGTGAGGCGATCGCTTTTCTGGATCAGGAATTTGCCGGTCCCTGGAGCGTCGAGCACATCGCTTCGGACTTCGCCCGGCTTGGTGAATGGTCGCGGAAAAATCGCTATCCGGCGATGGTCGGAGAATTCGGCGTGCTCGACTTCTGCGTGGATGCCAAAAGCCGTGGAAACTGGGTAAGGGCGGTGCGGCAGGCAGCTGAGAAAAACGACATCGGCTGGGCCTACTGGGAACTGGATCAGGGTTTCGGTTTCATAAAAAGCCGGACGAGCACGGAAGGCTTCGATCAGGCCATGATCGACGCCCTGATGGGAGGCTAGCGGCTATGTCGACGGCGGCGATATCGTCCCCGAACGGCGTCCGGTCCAGACGCGTCCCGCAATCGGGCGCGGAGGCGGCGCTTCATGTCGCGGTGGCGCTGCTTCTCATCATCGCCGCCGTCTCGAGCTTCGCGGTATCAACGGTCTTCGGCGCGGCCGTCGCCTTCGTGCTGACCCTGCTCGTGTCGACGGTGTTGCCGGCAAGCGTGCCGATCATCGTCATCTGCGCCTTCCTGTTCCAGAACATGATCGTCGCCTGGTTCACCCCCTACATTCCCGACAACAACGCCTTCGATGCCCTGCGCGGCGCCAATTTCGTGGTGCTGATGGCGGCTTACGGCGCTTTCCTGATGGCCTCGCTGCAGATCCGCCTGCGCGCGGTGACGCAGGCGCGGCCGTGGCTGCTATGGGGCTTTGCGCTGGCCGGCATCATTACGTTCTACATGCTGCTCGGTGCTGCGCGCGGCGTGCCGAAGGATTCCATCATCTATTTCCGCAATACGATCACCCCGCTCGCCTGCTTCCATATCGGCATCGTCGCGGCCAGCCTCTATCGCATCGACCTGCGCAAAAGCCTGTTGTGGCTCGGTGCCAGCGCCATCGTCTATGGTTATTGCGAACTGATCTTCACCATGGATTTTCTGGGGCTGTTCAACGGCGACCTCTATATCGAGCGCGCGATCCGCCGCCAGATCGAAACCGGCGTCTGGGAAAAGGCCTTGCAGCAGACCGGCTTCGTGCTGCGCGGGCTGGAGGACGTGATGACCACGACGTTCTTCAACACGCCGCTGTTCGCCGACCTTTTTCCGAAGGTGTTCCGCATCGGTGGCCCCAATTTCCACCCGATCTCCTATGCCTATGCGCTCGGCATCCTTTCGGTGTGGCTTTTGTTCAAGGGGCGCTGGCTGTTGCCGCTGGCCGCCCTGCCGCTGCTTCTGGTCATCGGCTCCAAGGGGGCCATGTTCATGGTGGTGCTGGCGCTTGCCGTGCGCCTCCTGCAAAGGCCGCTGGGGCTGCGGCTGACACTGCTGGGGGTGCTTGCCGTCTCCGCGGCGTGGATCATCGCGGCCATCGGCTACGGCGCGACCCATGGCGATTACCACGTGCTTGGCCTGATCGCCGGCTTGCGCGGCTTTCTCGGTAACCCGCTGGGGCAGGGGCTGGGCATCGGCGGGAATCTGTCGAGCACCAGTTTCAACCTCGACTGGGACCGGGCGCAGGCACATGGCGTGGCGGCGGTTCCGGTTGAAAGCGCCGTCGGCGTGATGCTCTACCAGATGGGCGTCGGCTCCATGGTGTTCTTCGGCTTCCTGGCGGCGCTTGCGGTCACGGCCCGGCGGCTGCTTTTGAAAACCGGCAATCCGGAATTCCTGTTCGCCTTCGTCGCCGTCGTTACCATTTCCACCAATGCGGTGTTGCAGGAAGAGGCGTTCTACTCGCCGCTGGCGCTCGGCTTTAGCCTGCTTCTGGTGGGCACGGCGCTCGGGACGCACTGGCGCGAGGAAAGCCTGGCGGCGCGGGTCAGGCCGCCGCCGCCCGCTGCTTTCACCTACCGCCCCATCCGTGGTTAAGTGCGCCGATGGCGTTCTCGATCAGGCAGTTGCAGTTTTTCGTCGCTGTGGCCGAGCAGGGCACCGTGTCGGGTGCTGCCCAGAACCTGTCGATTTCGCAATCGTCGGTCACCGAGGCGATCAAGGAACTGGAGCACGATCTCGGCGTCGAACTGTTCGAGCGCCATTCGCGCGGCCTCAACATCACCCACAAGGGCCACCAGTTCCTGCGCCATGCCACCAAGATCCTGGCCGACGTGTCCGATGCGCGCCGCGCCTTTTCCGACGAGCAGGCGGCGGCTGGCGGCAGGTTGCAGCTTGGCGTCACCTCGCTGGTCGCGGGTTATGTCCTCTCCGATCTTCTCGCGCGCTACCGCCGCGCCTATCCGGGTGTCGAGGTTTCGGCCATCGAGGATAATGGCGATTATCTCGAACACCTTCTGATCGGCGGCAAGCTCGACATCGCCGTGATGGTCACGACCAATCTGCGTGACCGAATGGCGCTGCAATCCGAAATCCTCGAAGTGTCGGCCTACCGGCTGTGGCTGCCGCTCAGCCACCGGCTGACCTCGACCGAGATCATCGGCATCGGCGACCTTGCCGGCGAACCGCTGATCATGCTGACCGTCGACGAAATCGAGGAGAGCACCGGCAAGCTTCTGGCGGCGATCGGCGCCAAGCCCAACGTCGCCTTCCGTACCCGCTCGGTGGAAGCGGTGCGCAGCCTCGTCGCCACCGGCGCCGGCGTCGCGCTTCTGCCGGATCTCGTCTATCGGCCGTGGTCGCTGGAAGGCGACCGTATCGAACAGCGCGACATGTCCGGTTCGCTACCGGTGGTGCAGGTCGGCATGGTCTGGCGGCGCGGCTCCGGCCTGGCCGAAGCGGCGCGCAACTTCATCGGCATCGCCCAGTCGCAGCGCACGGTGCGGCAGCGATTGTGAAGTCGGTATCGGTAAATCCGATACCGACGTTCTGATAAATGAATTTGCGAAAGCGGCAATTTCAAGACACCTTCCGGAGAAGGGGAAGCCGTGGATGAGCGGCCCCTTCGAAGTGGGAGGATCGATATGCATTCATTTCTGAAATCGTGCACGGCTCTTACGATGGCACTGGCCTTTGCCGGCCAGGCCGTCGCGCAGGAAGCGCTGAAGGAGATCGGCCAGGGCGAGGGCGCGCTCTCCATCGTTGCGTGGCCGGGCTATATCGAGCGCGGCGAAACCGACAAGGCTTATGACTGGGTCAGCGATTTCGAGAAGGAAACCGGCTGCAAGGTCACGGTAAAGACCGCCGCCACCTCCGACGAGATGGTGGCGCTGATGAACGAAGGCGGTTTTGATCTGGTCACCGCTTCCGGTGACGCTTCGCTGCGTCTGGTCGCCGGCAAGCGCGTGCAGCCGGTCAATGTCGATCTGATCCCGAGCTGGAAGACGGTGGACGAGCGTTTGCAGAACGCGCCGTGGTTCACCGTGGACGGCGTTCATTACGGCGTGCCCTATCAGTGGGGGCCGAACGTGCTGATGTACAACACCAACATCTTCAAGGAAGCACCCAAAAGCTGGAGCGTCGTGTTCGAGGAACAGACCCTGTCCGACGGCAAGTCCAACAAGGGCCGCGTGCAGGCCTATGACGGGCCCATCTACATCGCCGACGCCGCCAACTACCTGATGGCGCACAAGCCCGAACTCGGCATCAAGAACCCCTACGAACTGAACGAAGATCAGTACAAGGCGGCGCTCGAACTGCTGCGCGTCCAGCGCACGCTGGTTGGCCGCTACTGGCATGACGCCGCGATCCAGGTCGATGATTTCCAGAACGAGGGCGTCGTCGCTTCGTCCTCCTGGCCGTTCCAGGTCAACACGCTGGTCGCCGCCAAGCAGCCGATTGCCTCGACCATTCCGGAGGAGGGTGCCACCGGCTGGGCCGATACCACAATGATGCATGTCGACGCCGCGCACCCCAACTGCGCCTACATGTGGATGGAGCATTCGCTGAAGCCGAAGGTGCAGGGCGACCTCGCCGCCTGGTTCGGCTCGGTGCCGGTCGTCCCGGCCGCCTGCAAGGGCAACGAATTGCTGACCGACGAAGGCTGCGCCACCAACGGCTTCGACAATTTCGACAAGATCAAGTTCTGGAAGACGCCGGTTTCCAAATGCGTCACCCAGAATGACCAGTGCGTGCCCTATTATCGCTGGGTGTCGGACTACATCGGCGTCATCGGCGGCCGGTGAGCGACTAGCCTCCCAAGCTGGCGCTGCCCCTTACCTCTCCCCGTAAAAGCGAGACGAGGGGGCGCCATTGTTCCCGCTTGTCCCTTCTCCCCGTTTGCGGGGAGAAGGTGCCGGTAGGCGGATGAGGGGCAGCGCCACTTTCGAAACAGGGTTGAGCCGATGACCGCAGCCGTTTCCTTCAGACAAGTCTCTCGCCATTTCGGCAGCGTGCGCGCCGTCGATGCGGTCGATCTCGAAATCGGGGCGGGCGAATTCTTCGCCATGCTGGGGCCGTCCGGTTCCGGCAAGACCACCTGCCTGCGCCTGATCGCCGGTTTCGAGCAGCCGACTGCCGGTTCGATCTCCATTTTCGGCGAACGGGCCGAGGGCGTTCCGCCCTATCGGCGCAACGTCAACACCGTGTTCCAGGACTATGCGCTGTTTCCGCATCTGAGCGTACTCGACAACGTCGCCTACGGCCTGATGGTCAAGGGCGTTGGCAAAGCGGAACGCCACAAGGCGGCGCAGGAGGCATTGGCGCTTGTCCAGTTGCCCGGCTATGGCGACCGCCGGCCTGCCCAGTTGTCCGGCGGTCAGCGTCAGCGCGTCGCGCTCGCCCGCGCGCTGGTCAACCAGCCGAGGGTGCTGCTGCTCGACGAGCCGCTCGGCGCGCTGGACCTCAAGCTGCGCGAAAACATGCAGGAGGAACTGAAAGCGCTGCAAAAGAAACTCGGCATCACCTTCGTCTTCGTCACCCACGACCAGGGCGAGGCCCTGTCGATGGCCGACCGCGTCGCCGTGTTCAACGACGGCAGGATCATGCAGGTCGGCTCGCCCGAAGACATCTACCAGCGTCCGGCGACGCGCTTCGTCGCCGATTTCGTCGGTTCGTCCAACGTGCTGCCGCCGGATTTCGTCAAGCGCTGGTCGGGCCAGCATCGCTGGGGAAGCCTGCGCCCGGAATCCATCCGTGTGGGCCGCGATGAGGCCGGCGACGGGGTTTCGGCCCGGCTCGTCTCCACCAACTACCTCGGCGCCACCACGAAACTTTTGCTCGACGCCGAAGGCCTTCGGCTGCACGCCACCGTGCCTGCCGGCACCGCCCTGCCGCAAGAGGGCGAGCAGGTGAGGCTGACCTTCAACCGCGAACACCTGCACCTGATGGACGAGGCGTCATGAGCGACGTCGCCTTTCCCACCCGCACCGCATCCGCCATCCTGCCCGGCAGCGGCGGCATGCGCGGCGCGCTGTCGGACACCTTCTGGCGCAAGCCGAAGCTCTTGCTCCTGCTTATGCTGTTGCCGCCGATTTTGTGGCTGGGTATCGTCTATATCGGCTCGCTTATCGCGCTTCTGGCGCAGAGTTTCTTTTCCATCGACGAGTTTTCCGGGCTCATCAACCATCAGCTGACGCTGAAGACCCATGGCGACCTGCTCCAGCCCGCCAATGTCGACATCATCATACGCACCGTGACGATGGCGGCCTGCGTGACGCTCGCCTCGGTCGTGGTCGCCTTCCCGATCGCCTATTACGCGGCGCGCTATGCGCGCGGCCGCTGGAAGGCGCTGTTCTATATCGGCGTCATGCTGCCGCTGTGGTCGAGCTATCTGGTCAAGGTTTATGCCTGGAAGCTCATCCTCGCCAAGGAAGGCATTTTGACGTGGCTGTTCGCCAAGCTGCATGTGCTGTGGCTGCTCGATGCCTGGCTGTCGCTGCCTTATGTCGGCGGCAATTCGCTGTCGGTGTCCTTCACCGGCACCTTCATCGTCTTCGTCTATGTCTGGCTGCCCTTCATGATCCTGCCGATGCAGGCGGCGCTGGAGCGTGTGCCGGGCAATCTGGTCGAGGCTTCCTCCGACCTCGGCGCCTCGCCCGGCCAGACCTTCCGCAACGTGATCTTCCCGCTGGCGCTGCCCGGCATCGTCGCTGGTTCCATCTTCACCTTCTCGCTGACGCTTGGCGACTACATCATCCCGCAGATCATCGGCACCTCGCGCCTGTTCATCGGCCAGGCGGTCTATGCCCAGCAGGGCACCGCCGGCAACATTCCGCTCGCCGCCGCCTTCACCGTGGTGCCCATCGTCATCATGGGTTTCTACCTCTGGGGCGCGAAGAAACTGGGGGCCTTCGATGCGCTCTGATCGCTCTCAGCGCACGCCGCTCGGCCTCAAGATTGCCGCGGCCTGCGGGCTTCTGTTCCTGCACCTGCCGATCCTGCTCATCTTCGTCTATGCCTTCACCACCGAAGAAAAGAGCTTCATGTGGCCGCCGCCGGGGCTGACCACGCAGTGGTTCGCCGTCACCTGGAACAGGCCGGACGTGTGGGAGGCGCTGTCGCTCTCGGTCAGGGTGGCGAGCATCTCGACGCTGATCGCGCTGGTGCTGGGCACGCTCTGCTCGGCAGCGGTCTCGCGCACCAAATTCTTCGGCCGCGAGACGATTTCCTTGCTGGTCATCCTGCCGATCGCGCTGCCCGGCATCATCACCGGCATTGCGCTGCGCGCCGCGTTTTCGCTGGCCGACATCCCGTTCTCGTTCTGGACGATCGTGCTCGGCCACGCCACCTTCTGCGTGGTGGTGGTCTACAACAATGCCGTCGCCCGCTTCCGCCGCACTTCCGGCTCGATGATCGAGGCGTCGATGGATCTTGGTGCCGACGGCTTCCAGACCTTCCGCCATGTCGTGCTGCCCAATATCGCGACAGCGCTTCTGGCCGGCGGCATGCTTGCCTTCGCGCTTTCCTTCGACGAGGTCATCGTCACCACCTTCACCGCCGGCCAACAGCAGACGCTGCCGATTTGGATGCTGGAGGAACTGATCCGCCCGCGCCAGCGCCCGGTCACCAATGTCGTGGCCATGGTGGTCGTGCTGGTGACGCTGCTGCCGATCCTCGCCGCCTATTACCTGACCCGCGACGGCGACCAGATCGCCGGATCGGGCAAATGAAGGAGTTTTCCATGGATACCCAGATGCTGATCGGCTCGAAGTTCGAAAAGGGCACGGAATCCGACGAGGCCGTTCTCAACCCCAAGACCGGCGAAACCATTGTCGTCCTGCCGGAGGCAGGCCAGGCGCAACTCGACGCGGCAGTCGCCGCCGCCGAGAAAGCTTTCGCCACGTGGTCGCGCACGACGCCTGGGCAGCGCTCCGGCTACCTGCTCAGGATCGCCGACAGGATCGAAGCCGACGCTGAAAGCTTCGCCGCACTGGAAGCGCTGAATTGCGGCAAGCCGATCAATGCCGTCCTCAACGACGAAATCCCGGCCATCGTCGATTGCTGGCGTTTCTTCGCCGGTGCGGTGCGCTCCATGCCGGGCGTGGTCGCCGGTGAATACATCCCCGGCCACACCTCGATGATCCGGCGCGATCCCGTCGGCATCGTCGCTTCCATTGCGCCGTGGAACTATCCCCTGCTGATGATGGCGTGGAAGCTGGCGCCGGCGATTGCCGGGGGCAACACCGTCGTCTTCAAACCGTCCGAGCAGACGCCGCTGACGGCGCTGAAACTGGCGAAGATCTTTGCCGAAATCCTGCCCGAAGGCGTGGTCAGCGTCGTGCTCGGGCGCGGCGAAAGCGTCGGCAGCCCGCTGATCAATCATCCCAAGATCAATATGATCTCGATCACCGGCGACGTCGCCACCGGCAAGAAAGTTCTGCAGGCGGCGGCAAAATCGGTCAAGCGCACGCACCTGGAACTCGGCGGCAAGGCTCCGGTCATCGTCTTCGACGACGCCGATCTCGATGCGGTGGTCGGGGGCCTGCGCGCCTTCGGCTATTACAATGCCGGGCAGGACTGCACCGCCGCCTGCCGCATCTATGCCGGCGGCAAGATCTACGACAGGCTGGTCGCGGACCTTTCGTCTGCGGTCTCCACCATCAAATACAACCGGTCCGACGATACCGAAAACGAGATGGGTCCGCTGATCTCGATGCGCCAGCGCGACCGTGTCGCCAGCTTCGTCGAGCGCGCCTCTGAACTGAAGCACATCGAAATCACCACCGGCGGCAAGCCGGGCGAGGGGGCCGGCTTCTTCTATCAACCGACCGTGGTGGCCGGTGCCTTGCAGGAGGACGAGATCGTGCGCCGCGAAGTGTTCGGCCCGGTCGTTTCCGTCACGCGCTTCTCGGATACCGACGAAGCGGTTTCATGGGCGAACGACAGCGACTACGGCCTCGCATCCTCGATCTGGACGAAGGACGTTTCGCGCGCCATGGCGACGGCGGCGCGGCTGCAATATGGCTGTACCTGGATCAACACGCACTTCATGCTTACCAACGAGATGCCGCATGGCGGGCTGAAGCAGTCCGGCTACGGCAAGGACATGTCGGTTTACGCGCTGGAGGACTACACGGCTGTCCGCCACGTCATGGTCGCGCACGGGTGAGAGGCGTTCGGCCATAGGCCGATCAATCGACGACGCTTTGTCGATTGAAGCGACGACCGCCTGGAGCGAAGGGCCGGGGGAGGGGTAGCCGGCGCAACCGGCTCACTTCGGTGAGTCGGCATTTGCGGTCGATATCGCGTGCCGGCGCTGCTCCCATGTGCCGGCGGTCTGCGGCTTGACGAACAGGCTGATGATTTCCGGAACAGCCGCCTTGAGCCGGGCTTCCAGCCGTTCCACGCAGGCTTCTATCTCGGGCGCCGCGAGCCGGTCCTCGAACTCGATGCTCAGCCCGGCGACGATCTCCTGCGGTCCCATATGCACGGTCAGAACGCCGTTGGCCCGCTGCACGGCCGGGTCCTGCTGGACGATTTCCAGTATTGTCTTCTGCACGGCGGGCGATGCGGGCTCGCCCATCAGCAGGCTCTTGCTTTCTCGGGCGAGGAAGATCGCGGTGGCGCCGAGGATGAGCGCGATGCCGAGCGACGCGACACCGTCCAGTTCGGGCATGTCCAGCAGTTCGGCGGCGAAAATGCCGGCGAAGGCGACGATAAGGCCGAGTAGCGCGGCGCTGTCTTCGAACAGGATGGTGTAGACGCTGGGGTCCTTGCTGACCCGTACTGCCTTGAACCAGCCAAGCTTGCCCTTGGTCTGCCGGAACTCCTTC
The DNA here is from genome assembly GCA_049647745.1 of Mesorhizobium sp. Classification (GTDB taxonomy): domain Bacteria; phylum Pseudomonadota; class Alphaproteobacteria; order Rhizobiales; family Rhizobiaceae; genus Mesorhizobium. The sequence goes on along the minus strand of JBARYG010000003.1, from coordinate 17,185 downwards.
AGCGCGATCAGCCACGAACTGCCTTCGAACAGGAAGGACAGGCCGAGCACGATGTAGTTCACCTTGGGGCTGGAGACCGGTTCGGGCGCCATGATGTGGACGATGCCCTCGTAGAAGGAGACGCCGGCGCCCAACGCGAAAACCAGGAGGGCAACGATGAAACTCCAGAAATAAAGTTCGCGGCCATGGCCAAGCGGGTGGGTCCGGTCGGCGGGCCGGCTGGCCCGGTGCATGCCGTAGAGCAAAAGGCCGCCATTGCCGGTATCGACCAGCGAGTGGACGCCTTCAGAAAGCATGGCGGAACTGCCGGTGAAGAAAGCGGCGGCGAACTTGGTCAGCGCGATGGCGAGGTTGCCGGCCAGCGCCGCGTAAATCACCACCTTGGAACCGTTATGCGCTGCCATGTCCGCCCTATGGATTCCGCACTTAACATAGCGTCTGGCATCCCGATGCCCACCCCTGCTGATTGGCCTTGCGGGAAAACGAAACTCTTGGTTCACTCAGGCCTGAAACCAAACGCAGGAGCGAATCATGGCCAAGGGTGCGATGAAGGCGGGCAAGGAACCCCGCAAACCGAAGAAGGATGCGAAAAAGCCGGCTCCTGCTCCGGCATTGAAGGCGCCGCCGGTCAAGGCGACGCGGCTGAAGGACAAATAGCTTTCGATCGGCGGGCATGGCCGCATTGCTCCGGGCATTGTCCCGCCCGGACCGGTGGTGGCCATGCTCGATTTCTACATTCGACTGGCCTATAGCTTCGCCGGTCGAATGCTCGGCTTTATTGCCCGCAAGGACGACCTTGACGGTTTTGAGAAAAACGGCCGGGACGACCCGCCAAAGCGATGGAGCGCTTGAATGGCGTGGACTTTTTTGTTTTTTGCCGGCTTGTTTGAGATCGGTTGGGCGATCGGACTGAAATATACGGATGGTTTTTCGCGGCCGCTGCCGACTGTTCTGACTGTCTTGTCGATGATCGTCAGTCTGGCTTTGCTTGGCCTGGCGCTGAAAACCCTGCCGGTCGGCACCGCCTATGCGGTATGGACGGGCATCGGCACGGTCGGCACCGCCCTTCTCGGCATCTGGCTGCTGGGCGAACCGGCCACCGCGATCCGGCTCGCCTGCATTGCCCTTATCGTGTGCGGTATCGCCGGGTTGAAACTCGTGGCATAAAGCCTTCCTGGCTCGTCCAGACCGGCACCTCTTCGTAAAGGAGGCCGGTTTCTGGCTGGAAAGCGCAGCAGTACAAACGGCAGAACGAACGGCGACAAAGACGGCGTCGCCGTGATCGTTCGTTCTTGCCGATTGGAATGATCTTCTAATCCAATTGGAGAATTGAGAAGGATTTCGCTAAGCCGGCATGGTCAATCCCGGAAATTCGAGAATTTACAATGACCATTTCTGCCGCCGTCTCCGTCGAACCGCATGCCCGCAATACGCTGGTAGACTATGCGCCCGGCCTGGTGCTGGTTGCCGTCATCACCGCGGCGGCCTACGGCGTCAGGCATCTTCCGTTCATGTCGCCGTTGAGCCCGATGATCCTGGCGATTTTCGTCGGCATGCTGTTTGCGAATGTGGTCGGCAGCAACGCTTCGGCGTCCGTCGGCATTTCCCTTTCCGGCAAGAGGCTGCTCAGGCTTGCGGTCGCCCTTCTGGGACTTCAGATATCGTTCGCGCAACTGGGCGATATCGGCATCCGGGGCGTCGGCCTGGCTGCGCTCGGGCTGTCCTCGACCTTTCTGTTCACGGTCTGGATGGGCCGTCTGCTCGGGGTCGACCGCAACCTTTCGCACTTGCTGGCGGCGGGTACGTCGGTCTGCGGTGCCTCGGCAATCGCCGCCGCGAATGCCGTGACCGGCGCCGACGACGAAGATCTATCCTACGCCGTCGCCTGCATCACGCTTTTCGGCACCATTGCCATGTTCCTCTATCCGTTCCTGAACCTGCTGGCGGGGTTGCCGGGCCACCTTTACGGATTGTGGGTCGGATTGTCCGTGCATGAGGTTGCCCAGGTCGTTGGCGCGGGCTTTCAGGGCGGCACGCAAGCCGGCGAAATAGCGGTCGTAACGAAGCTGACGCGCATCATGATGCTGGCGCCGCTTGTCGTTGGCCTGTCGTTTTTTGTCTCCCGGCCCTCTCGCAAGGCAGCCGGCGCGACGCGGCAGACGCCGCTGGTGCCGTTCTTCGTGATAGGCTTCCTGGTGCTTGCCGCGCTCAACAGCCTGGGCATCGTGCCGGAATTCGTGCGGGACCCCATCGTGGTCGCCACGCCGGTGTTGCTGACGGCTGCGATGGCGGCGCTTGGCCTGGGCACCAGCGTATCGAAGCTCAGGCAACACGGCCTGCCGCCCCTGTTGCTTGCCGGCATGGCTTCGGTATTCATTGCAGGTGTCAGTTTCCTGATGGTGATCTTGGTGCCGTGACACAAACGTGCTTTACGAGCCTCGAGGTTTATCCGGGCAGGCCGTGCGCAAAGCACGAAAGAGGGTGTCGTGACGTTTGACCAGCTCAGGATATTTCTGGCCGTCGCCGAGCGCGAGCATGTGACGCGGGCGGCTGAATTTCTCAACCTCACCCAGTCGACGGTAAGCGGCGCGATCGCGGCGCTGGAAGCCCGGCATAACGTAAAGCTTTTCCATCGCATCGGGCGGCGGATCGAACTGACCGAGGAAGGCAGGATCTTTGCCGGCGAGGCGAGGACGATCCTGGCGACGGTACGATCGGCCGAAGCCACGCTCGCCGATCTCGGCGGCGCCCCGCGCGGCACGCTCGCCATTTTCGCCAGCCAGACGATCGCCAGCTACTGGCTGCCGCAGCATCTGGTGCGGTTTCACAAGCTCTATCCCGGCATCGACCTGCGCCTGGAGGCCGGCAACACCGCCCAGTGCGTTCGCGCGGTAAATGCCGGATCAGCCGATCTCGGCTTTATCGAAGGCGCGATCGACGAGCCCGGCGTGTCGGTCAAGCTGGTCGCGCGCGATCGCCTCGTCATCGTCGTTGGCCGCGATCATCCATGGGTGGAAAACCCGCCGAGGTCGCTGCAAGAACTGGCGCAGCAGCAATGGGTGCTGCGCGAAAAAGGCTCGGGCACGCGTTCCAGCTTCGAGGAGGCCATGCAAACCGGTGGCATGCAGGCTTCGCACCTGCGCGTTGCGATGGAACTTCCCTCCAATGAAGGCATTTGCACCGCCGTGGCCGCCGGCCAGTATGCGACGGCCGTTTCCGAAACGGTAGCGCAGGCTGGACTGGATGCCGGACGACTGGTGACGGTGCCGTTCGAACTGCCGTCGCGGGCCTTCAGCATCATCCTCCAGCGCGAGCGCCACCAGAGCCGCGCCTGCCGGGCGTTTCGCGAGATGCTCGCCGCCGGCTGACGGCCGGGCACGCGCCCAAGGAGGCTCAGTCCCTGCTTGCCGCCATCTTCATTGTCGCCCGCTGTTGTCGGCCGGACCGTTCTTTTCCCAAAGGCGGCGCGGCGTGGCCCGCATTGAACAGGAACAGCAACGTTCGCGACCCGCCGATGACATGAAGCCCGATGACGGCGCAGCCGACGGCAATGAACGGCAGCGAGAAGAACGTGATCGGGAACAGGTCCGATCCATAATTGCCGAAGAAGCGGCGAAACACGATGCCGGCGAAATTGAACAGGATCGCGTGGCTGCAAAACAGGAAGAACGCGTAAGGTTCGAGCCTCGTGCAGACCGCTGCCAGCGCCGTGTGGCGGATCGCGCCCGTCAGCAGCCAGAAGCCGCCCGCCATGGTGACGCGCAGCAAGGTGTCCAGCGTCAGCCGCAAAGTCTCGTTCATCTCGCTGAGCAGGATGCGGTCGATGCGGATCGTCAGGAAGACCGCGACCATGATCACAAGCCCGACCGTCAGCAGGCGCGACAGGCGGTCGATGGTCGGCGCGTCGGTTCCCGCGATGCGCAGCCACATGCCGAACCCGAAGAAGAGCAGAAGTTGCGGCCGTTGCAGGATAAGCAGGTCTTCCCCGAACAGGGTATAGACGACGAGCAGCAGGATCGTCGCGACCGGCAGCCGCTTCAGACCGAAATAGACCAGCGGGGAAAGCAGGCAGCAGACGAAAAGGTCGCGCAGGAACCACAGCGGCACGTCGAGCGGCCAGTGGGTCAGCGCAAGCAGGGCGTTGGCCAAGCCCATGGCGGAAAATTCCGGCATGTCCTGCCATTTTCCTGATAGCAGGCCGTAGGCCGCCAGCAGCGCCAGCATCAGAAGGTTCCAGGCGACCAGCGGCACGACGAGCGTGCGCAACTTCGACAGGACTAGCCGAAACACTCCCGATTTCGCCAGGCTGGCAACGATGAAATAGCCCGAAACGACGCTGAGCAGTGAAACCGAGCTTAACCCCAGGAGCCGAGAAAAGATGAAATAGACGACATCGAAAAGCCCCGCATCACGGTCATAGACATTCTCAGCTATGCCCGGCTGGACGTGGACGAACATCATGAGGAAGATACAAAGGAAGCGCGCGATCCTTACCCGTTCCGACAAAGTCGGCGGCACGGGGGAAACGGTGGTCGGTACGAAAGGATGGCTTTTGGTATTCAAGGTTCGTCTCCCTTGCGGGTGTGATCGGCCTCTTGGCGACGGTTCGGGCCAGTGCCCGGCACGCGATGGTTCTGTGTGCGCGGGATGACGACGCCACGCGTTGAACCGATCCCGGGAAGCCTTGCCGCTTCATGGGCGGCGTGTCGATGAAGCGTGCCGGGCACATTCTCGGACTGAGCAAAAGCCGGCGCAGGCTGCGGCGCATCCGCCTGGATATGGCCGAGACGGTGGTCTACGCCGTCGGCGACGTGCATGGCTGCCTCGACGCCTTGCTGGCGCTCGAACGCAACATCGTGGAGGATGCGAATACGCTTCCGGGCAACAAGACGATCATCATGCTGGGCGATTATGTCGACCGGGGGCCATCCTCGGCGCAGGTTCTCGACCACCTGGCTGAGCCGCCACCGGCCGGTTTCGAGCGCATCTGCCTGGCCGGAAACCACGAACTTGCCATGCTCGATTATCTCGAGGGCCGCATCGGCTTGCGGGCGTGGCTTGGCATCGGCGCGGAACAGACCTTGCTGTCCTATGGTATGGACCACCAGCGGCTTCTGGATATCTACGGGGATGAACGGCAGGTCGACGCTGTCATCCGCGAGACCATCCCCGCTGGACACCTCGCTTTCCTGCGCTCGCTGCCGGTATTGATCGAAGCGGGCGGCTACATCTTCGTGCACGCCGGCATCCGCCCCGGCGTGGAACTGGGCAGGCAGCGCGACGAGGATCTGGTTTATATCCGGACCGCCTTCTTCGAGCAGGCCCATCTGCTCACCCGTTATGTCGTGCATGGCCACACGCCGGTCGAAGAGGCGGGGCGCGAGGGCATGCGGGTCAATCTCGACACCGGAGCATTCTTCAGCGGGCGGCTGACGGGGTTGCGCATATGGCAAGACAAGGGCCTCTATCTGACTAACTAGGGGCAGGTGGATTGACGGTGCTTTGGTCTGTGAACATCACGCTGTCTCCATCCGGTTTGCTTTCAGTTCGGTTCCGATCTCCTCGATGTAATAGGAGCCGTAGCGGTCGAGATATTTCTCGGCGCCGCCGAGCGGGCCGTAATGCGCCAGCTTCTTCATGTCCGTCTTGTTGAGCACAACGCCGAGCGTCTTGGCGGCGATCTGCCGCTCCGTTTGCAAAAGCGAGCGGACAAGCACGCGCGGTGTCACACCCCATTCCGCTACCAGCACGAAGCTGTCTGCCAGCGGCGCAAACGCCTTGGCATCGATCACCGGACCAAGCGGAGGCAGGTCCACCACGATATAGTCGAACGACTTGCGCGCCTCTTCCAGCAGGCCGGCCATGCCCGGCCCCGAAATGAGTTCGCTGGTGTGCGAAAGCCGCCTGCGGCCGACGGTGGGGAGGATGGAAAGCCTGGTCTTGCGGTCGGTCAGGCAGGCGTTTTGCCAGCGCTGCTCGCCCAAGATCGCCTCGACCAGACCCTTTTCCGGCAAACGCGGCAGGCTGCGACTAAGCCCCGGATTGCGGAGATCGGCATCGACCAGAAGTGTCCTTGCGCCGTTCGCGGCCAGAAGTCCGGCGAAATTCGCGGCCGTCGTCGTCTTGCCTTCGCGCGGCAGCACCGAGACGAAACCGATCACCTTGCAGGGGGTTCGGTGCAGGACGACGTCGCCGGCAAGCTTGACGTTTCGCAAGGTCTCGGCAAACGACGAACTGGGCGCGTTGATCGCCACCCGCAGCATTCGCGGCGTCACCGTTTCGGGGCTGAACTGCGGTGACCCTTTGGCATCCTGCCCGTTCTTGCGGGCCGGCTCGATCAGCCCTTGCCCGATCGACGGCAGGTAGCCGAGGAAATTCATGTCGAGCGCGTCGCGAACGTCGTCGCCGGTCCGGAAGAACCGTTCGCGGAATTCCTGCGCCGCCGCCGCCGCTGCGCCCGCGAACAGGCCCAGCACCAGCGAAAGCCCGAGCACCATGGTCTTGCGCGGGCTGGATGGCGAAACCGGATTGCCGGCCTGCGAGATGACCCGCGCCTGGGCGATCGGGAACGAGCGCTGCTGCGAGGCTTCCTCGTAGCGGGCAAGGAACGCCTGATAGAGCGTGGCGAGTGCCTGCGACTTCTGTTCCAGATTGCGCAGTTCCACCTGGTCCTTGCCGGTTTTCGAGTTCTGGCCGGACAGGTTCTGAACATTGGCGCGCAGCGAATCCTCGCGCGACTTGGCCACCTCGTATTCGTTGCGGTAGCTTTCGGTGAGCCGTTGGAGTTCGGCGAAGATCTGCCGTGTCAGGTCCGCTTCTTCACGGCGCAGCGCGACGGCTTGCGGGTGGTCCTCGCCGAAGCGGTTCGATATGTCCTGTTCGCGCTTGAAAATGCCCATATAGCGGGCCTTCAGATCGTTGATCGTGGCGCTGTTGTTGCCGCTGCTGCCCTTTTCGGTCGGGATAGTGGCGTTCTTGACCGCATTGTCCGGGCCGCTGTCGATAATCGCCTTGAACTGGTTGTAGCGGGCGGACGCGTTGGCGGTATCGGCCTGCGCCAGGATGAGCTGGCTGTTGAGGTCGGAAAGCTGCTGTTCCGACATCAGTTCGCCGCGCGCGGCGGTCAGCCCCGATTTGGCCCGGAACTGCTCGACCTCGAGTGCCGCCTTCTGCGAGCTTTCGCGCAGATCGTCCAGCCGTCCCTGAAGCCATACGGTCGCGCGCTGCGTGGCGTCGAAATTGGCGTCGAGATGGTCGGAAAGATAGGCGTCGGCATAGGCGCGGGTGATCGAGCCCGCGAGCCTGGGGTCGTTGTCCTCGAAGGAAAGCTCGATAACGAGGCTGCGCCCGACGCGCTCCGCCGTGAGGCCTGCCTGCAGCCTCGCGATCGCCTTGCCGATCTTTGCATCCTCTGCGGACCCGCCGCTGTCGGCCGGCCGCGAGGCAAGCAGACCGGTGAGAGATTTCATGCTGGCCTTCAGCCAGGCCAGCGGCGAACGCGGCGGATTGAGGAAAGCTTCGTTGTCCTGAAGTTTCTCGGTCGTCACCACGGTTCGGGCGAGGCGACTGGATTTCAGGATCTCGACCTCGCTCAGCACCATGGCGTCGGCCTGCGCGCCGACCGGAGGGGTCTGCTTGTCCTCGGCGAACTTGGTCAGGCTGTCGTCGAGCAGGATGTTGGTCGAGGCGGTGTAGAGCGGCGGCGTGAAGACGAGATAGGCGACGCCGAGCGCTAGGCCCAGCGCCGCAAACAGCACCACGATCCCTATGCGGCGACGCGCGGCCGCCAGAAGCCTGTCGAGGTCGATGAAGTCGTCCACCTTCGCGGAAGGCATCGCGCCGCGGTTCTTCAACGAGAAACTGTCATGGTTCATGAATCTTCCGGCACTTTGCCGCCTCATGGAAAAGGGCAGCCGGGCAATCTGCCCGGCCGCATTGCCGCTGGTTCTGCGCTGTTCAGGCCGCTTCGGCGCGGCGCCCGTGCGAAGCGATCATCGCCTCGATCGGCTCGAATACCATGTCGCGGATATCGTCGCGGGCCAGCGCGAATGCCACGTTGGCCTGGATGAACCCATCCTTGGAGCCGCAATCGAACATGCGCCCGTCAAACGGGCTGGCGAAGAAATCCTGGCTGGCCGAAAGCCGCACCATCGCGTCGGTAAGCTGGATTTCATTGCCGGCGCCGCGTTGCTGTGTGCCCAGGATGTCGAAGATTTCCGGCTGCAGCACGTAGCGGCCGTTGATGTAGTGGTTGGAGGGCGCCGCTTCGGGCGAAGGCTTTTCGACCATTCCGGTGATAGCGAAGCCCGGACCAACGGCGGGGCCCTTGCCGACGATGCCGTAGCTGCCAGTCTCCATCGGGTCGCATTGCTCGACGGCGACGACATTGCCGCCCGTCCTGGCGTAAAGGTCCATCACGCCGGAAAGGCACCCCTTGTCGCCGAATGAAACCATGTCGGGCAGGAGCAGGGCGAAAGGCTCGTCGCCGATGATGTCGCGCGCGCACCACACCGCATGGCCGAGCCCATGCGGCGCCTGCTGGCGGGTGAAACTGATCGTGCCGGGCTGCGGCTGCAGGCGATCGAGCGCGGCAAGCTGCTTCTCCTTGCCAGAGCGGGTAAGCGTATCGAGCAGTTCGGGCTGGATGTCGAAATAGTCCTCGATCACATGCTTGTTGCGTCCGGTGACGAAGACGATGTGCTCGATCCCCGCTTCCAGCGCCTCGTCGACCGCATATTGCACGACGGGACGATCCACGACGGTCAGCATTTCCTTGGGCATCGCCTTGGTGGCTGGCAGGAACCGCGTGCCGAGGCCCGCGACCGGTATCACTGCTTTCTTGACTTGTTTCATGGTTCATCCCTGTTGATATCGAGCCCCCGCCGATCTCAAAAATTGGCCATCACCCGGTCCCGGCCGGTTGCCGCGACGAGGAGAGCCGGGAAAGCCGCGCCGCGATCGGCATTTTCAGGTGGCGCAGCGCCGCCGGATCGCGCAGTGCCGCGCCGACTGCTTTCAACGGTGCCCCGGCCTTCAGATGCTGGACGAGAAGGAGGAAGGAAGCTGCCTGTTTCAGGCTTCTTGTACGTCGGGTCTGGGCTGCCTTCGCCTCTGCGCCAAGCCGATGCTCGCACAGGAAGGTCGCGTCGGCCCGCAGCATCGCCTTGACGTGATGCAGTTCCAGCACGCGCGAAATCGATCCGTCGCGGATGTGATAGGCATAGCCGACATTCGGCTCGATGACGCAGCGCCCGCCGCTGGCCAGCGCTGAGGCCAGCAGGATGTAGTCTTCGCCGATGCGCAGTGCCTCGTCGTAGCGCAGTCCAAGCCGTTCCAGGAAAGCGCGCTCGAATACCGGCTTCATATAGCCGAATGAAAATGTTTCCTCGAACATGATGTTGGCGGCGATGAAGTCGGCAAGGCCGAGTTCGGGCCGGGATTCGAGCAGTTCCGCAGGAAACATGGGCTGCCGCGCGCCGGTGATGTCTTTGACCACTTCGAGATTGTCGACTGCGATTTCGGCTTTGGCCGCTTCGGCGCGTTCGATCATGCGCTTCAGGCGGTCCGGGCGCATGGTGTCGTCGGAATCGAGCACGGCGACCCAGCGCCCCGTAGCCAGCGCCAGCCCGGCGTTGCGTGCGCCGCCCGGACCGCGATTGCGCTCCAGCGCGACGACCCTGACCTGTTCCGGCGTAAACGAGCGTGCAATGTCGAGTGTGCGGTCGCTTGAGCAGTCGTCCGCGACGATCACTTCCACCGAAACGTCCCGTTGCGCCAGCGCGCTTTCGATTGCGCGGGCGATGGAGGTTTCGGCGTTATAGGCCGCGATGACGAAGCTGACGTCAGGCTGCATGGGTTTGCCTCTCCGCCGTCTCGTCGCCGTAAAGATGGATTTCGCGCACGCCGAACAGGCCGCTGACCACGCCGGCATGCATGAGGCCGCGCAGGATCTGCCGATTGCGCAGACGCGCGACGGGCGCAAGAGCAAGGGCTGCCCCGAAGGACCACGCGGCCTTGGCCCCGGCGAGGCAGGCCTGAGGTAACGCGGCATGCCTTGCGGCCAGCAGTCGACCATGGGTCTGGCCGGAGCGGAAACGCCGCCTGGCCAGCCATGAAAATCTTTGGCGGTTTTCCGTCACCGGCTCGTAGGCGACGGCATCGGGCGCATAGGCGATCAGCCCGCCCTGCTGGTGAAGATACGAGAAATATTCGGTGTCCTCGCCGCCACTGCGGCCGAGCGCCAGGTTGAAATGCCGGGCGCGGACATGAGGCGACGCCCGGTCGAGCAGAACGTTGCCGCTATAGCCGGTGCGGATTTCGCCCTTCGTCCAGACGGGGCGCGTCGAATGGAAATCACCGCGCCGCATCCATTCGGGCGCGGATGGCGCATAGACGGAGTGAACCGGCCCCAGCACCGCATCGGCGTTGGTGGTCGCAGCCTGATCGACCAGCTTTGCCAGCCATTGTGGGGAGACGGTGGAATCGTCGTCGATGAAGGCGAGAAAATCGCCGGTCGCCGCCTCGAGGCAGGCATTGCGGGCCAGCGAGATGTTGGACGCGGGACAATGGATGTAGCGGACCCCGCAAGGCAGTGTCGTCGCCATCGCTTCGACCAGCCTGCGGGCGCTGGGCCAGATGTCGTTATCCGCCACGATGACATGCATTGTAAGCCCGTGCGGCAGTTCGAGCGCCGCCAGCGAACGCAGCGTCTGCTCGAGATAGGCGCGGCGATAGGTGCAGACGCACACGGAGACGGAGATGGTGCCGTCGAGGCTTGCGGGCGGGATGCTCATGATGCCGCCACCTCGTGCTGTTTCCAAAGCGTTCGCTTCCGGGATTCCAGATATTCCAGCCAGAAGCCGGTCGACCACGCCAGATGCATGATCATCGCCGATATCCCAGCCAGCGGGCCGTAGGGGTTGCGCTGCCTCACTGCGATCCACGCGCCGTAACCGATGCAGGCGCCGGCCCACAGCGCCGCCGGTACCAGCGCCGCGAGGCTGAGGAAAGCCAGCGTCATGCCGGCCACGATTGGCAACACCAGAAGCGGGATCGCCTGCCTGACCTTGAGCCGCGTGCCGTGCTTGAGAATGTTTTTCGCCCGGCCCCGGCCGTAAGCGAGATACTGGCGAAACAGTGCCCCGGCGGTCGAGCGGGGATAGTAGGTCATGAATGTCTTGTCGGTCATCCAGATGCGGTAGCCGGCGGCGCTGAGTCGAAAATCGAGTTCGGCGTCCTCGTTATGGCTGAAATTTTCGTCATAGCCGCCGACCGCGCGGAAAGCCGCGACCCGCATCAGCGCGTGGTGGCCATGATCTGTCCAGCGACCGGGCGCGCCTTCGCGATGCGGCGAGCCGCCATTGCCGAGTTTTGAATTCTGGGCCGTGGCCGCCGCCTTCTGGAACGGTCCGAAGCCGATCGTCGCCATGGAAACGACGACCGAATCCGCCCCCGTTGCGGCTGCCTCCTCCAGAAGCCAGTCGCAATAGTCGTCCGGATAGCCGCCATGCGCGTCGATGCGGATGAAGGTGTCGACGTCGTGGCCAAGTTCCGCCACGGCGAGGTTGATCGCGGCACTTTGCAGGCGGCGCGGATTATCAAGCAAAACGACGCGCGGAACGGTAGCGGCGATCTCGCGCACGGTCGCGCGGGTGCCGTCGGTCGAGCCGCCGTCGGCGACGACGATCGTCATGCCGAGCCGTTCCGCCGGTTCCAGCAACTGGTCGATCAGCGCGCCGATATGATCGACCTCGTTGAGGCAGGGGATCACCACCATGCAGCGGCCTGTGGACCGCGCCGGGGTTCCGAAATGATCGGTCGGTTGCCCGCTCATGCCACCGCCTCCAGCAGCACGTCCTGCCGTGTCGCGCCGGCAAGGCTGCCGAGCCGCTCGACCAGCCGGCGGCACTCGGCCGGACCGCAGACCCATGTGGCCGGATCCTGCGCCGCAACGCGTTCGCGCAAGCCCGCATATTCTTCGCGACCAACGTCCATCAGCAACCCGGCAAGGCAGTTGATCGACGGCTCATCGAGCAGAAGGCCAAGGCGGCGCTCGGTGAGAAAACGGGCAGTCTCGGTTCCCTTGACGGCGATCGGGACCGTTCCGAAACGGCAGCCTTCATAGAGCCGGTTGGGCAGCAGCCAGCTGGAGTTCAGGCCTTCCTCGAAGAAGTCGATGGCCCAGCAGAAATGCACATCGCCGTAGATGGCGTCCAGATCCTGTGGATTGCGATAAGCGCCTTCGAAACGCAGGAAGGGTTCGGCCGTGACGAAGCCGTCGAAATTGTCGAACTCGACATGGGCAGGGCGCCCGCGCAGCACGACCTCGAAGCGGCCCTGCATGGCGCGCGTGAAGGCGGCGAGCAGGTGCAGCGACTTGCGGCAGCGCAAGGCGCCGAACCAGCCGATCTTCCAAGGCTCGCCCGCCTTGGGCATGGGCGGCATGCGCGCGGGTGCAGCAGGCGCGCCGGAAAGATCGAGCATCTTGTTTTGAAGCAGCATCACCGGCGCATGTACCTGGTCGTAGGCTTGGAAATAATCGCGCACGAAGGCAGGCGAACTGGTCAGGACAAGAGCGGCATTGCGGCCGAAGAAGCGTTCTGCGCCGCGCATCGCCTTGCCGACCGAACCTTTGCCCAGAAGCAGGCGGTGGATATCCAGGCATTCATAGGCAACCGGGATTTCTGCCCCCATCAGCGCCCTCGCGCGGCAGGCCAAAGCGAGCATTTCGAGATTGCGTCCGATGATGACGTCGGGCTTTTCGACATGACGGAGCTTGCCGCCGAGCGCCCACGCCGCCTGCACGACGCTGCCGAGGCGTTGTGCAAAGGCGCGGTCGCTTGTCGTGCCGAGGTCGATCGGTTCGATTCCGTCGAAATCGGGAACGGTGTCGCCCCGCCGGAAGCCGGCAAGCGTCACCGAAGCGCCGCCGGCGCGCAGCATGGCGACACGCCGGCTAACCGCCGGGTCGCAGAGATCGTGGACCAGGTACAGAACATTCAGCATGGGTTTGTTCACCGATGGAGCGGTTGCCGGTCCAATATCGTTTGCCGACAGGTTGCGTTGCTCATTGCGTGCCCTGTTTCAGCTTGCAGACGATCGATTCGGGAAACTGGCAGGCGTCGCCGGGCGCGGTGTAGGCGACGCGGTCCACTTCGGCGGCGACCGGCCCGTCAGGATCGGCGAAAGCGCCCATCCACGACTTCAGCGTGTCGCTGCCCCAGACGCTCAGGAAAATCTTGGAAGCATGGCTAGGCAGTTTGGCCGGATCGGTCGCCTCTTCGACCAGCGTGCCGTCGACATACCAGGCGATGCGATCCTTCTGCCAGACGAAGGCATAGTCGTGGAAACCCTTGTCGGCTCCGCCGGGCACGTCGGCCAGCTTGGCGCTACCGACGCTCTTTCCGTTCACATACTGGTTGACCTGCACTTTCGAGGGGTCCTTGCCGAGCACCTCGAAATCGATCTCGTCATGCGGCTGTTTGTCGGTGGGGCCGATATAACTGAAGAAGCCGGTGTTGAGGCCGGAGCCGTCGACCGCCTTCATGCGCACCTCGAAAGTGCCGTAGCCGAAGCGTGCTTTCGTCTGCACCTCGGCGCAGACATGATCGCGTTGCTTGTACTTCTGTCTGGCGAAGCTGAGCTTGAGCTTGCCGTCCTCGACTGCCACCTGCCTGGCGGACCAGGTGCAGTTCTGGTGGTCGCCGTTCGACCAGCCGTCTGAGATGTACCAGCGATTCTTGTCCAGATGATCGAACTGCTCGACGAAGGATTTTCCCGCTACCTGTTCCGCATGTACCGGTGCCGCTGATAGAGCCAGGACACCCAGCACAAGGCCCGCGAAGGGCCTTCGCATCTGTATTTTCATGACTGCCGCCATACCGCTTGCTACTTTCGTTTGGGTCCGGTTCCGTTCCGGCCCCACTTCAATTTCGGGCGAATGTTGCACTGCACATATGACGGTGAGGGGATCGCAATGTGGCACGGAGCCGGATTTCGGCCCCGAGGGCGGTAACTTTTTATGATCGCGGGTTATACCGCCCGTCGCCGGCAAACGGTTCGCGACCGCCGGTCGCTTCGTTTGCAAGGGGAAAGCGCTCGGCCTCCTCGCGCAGAGCGGTCACGAAAGCGGTCTGCAGCGCCAGCACCTTCAGCCGCGCCTGGTAGTGGATCATGGTTTGGGTGAGATCGTCCACGATCGAAGCCATGGCGGTGTCGGCAAGGTCGCCCTCCAGCGCCTGCTGCGAGAAGGCGGCGCGCGCCGCTACGCTTTCGTAGCGCGTGCGCAAGCCCTCCTGTTCGCGGGCGATATCGGCGCGGAAATCGTCGAGGGCGCTGCATAATTTGGCGCGCCGTGCGCTGTCGGTTTCGCCGTCTCGCTGCGTGCTCCGGACGCGGAACGGGTCTGCTTTCCGGAATTTCAGCAATGCCATGGCTCGGTTCCTTTCGTTGACTCTGGCTATCGCGCCGGCTCCAGCCGCGACCGCCGCTGGCGCAGCAGTTCCAGCAATTTCCTCAACAGGTCGCGCTCGGTCAAAAACAGGAGAGCGCCGTAGATGGCAGCCCCCGCGAGAGCGCCAGCCGCCACTTGCGAAGCCGCGTTAAGCCAGAGCCCATGTGGCAGATCGGCCTTGATGTGATCGATGAGGAAACGCACCATTACCGCCATGACGATGGAAGCGAGCAGCGGCCTTGTCGTGACATAAAGCCCGGAAAAGAACGCCGTGCCGTTGGTGCGGAACACTGCCCACGAATAAAACACCAGCGTGATGGCATTGGCCACGCACAGCCAGACCATGGAGGCGACGAGGCCGCCGGTCAGCACGCCGTAGCTGACAAGGCCATAGACGAGTGCGGCGCGCAGCATTGCCACCCACCACAGCACGTTGGAGCGGCCGGCGCCCTTGAGGAACGGGATATAGGTGCTGCACGGCGACATGATGCCCTTGGAGACGGCGAGCAGGCCGAGCACTGGCCATGCATGTGCCCATTGCGGCCCGAAGATCAGGAACATGCCCGGTTCAGCCACCGCCCAGATGCCGAACATCATCGGCGCCAGCACGACCGTCGATACCTGCGTGCTCAGCATCAGCGCGTCCGAGCGGCGCCTCGTGTCGTTGCTCATGTGGCTGAAGACCGGGAACAGGACGCCCATCAGCCCTGCCAGAAGCACCTGATTGGGAATACTGGAAAAGCGGTTGGCCGCCGAATAGGCGCCGGCGTCGGCGAGACCGAGATGGCGCGACACCACCACCAATGGCGACTGGAAGGTGATGAAGTTGAAGATTTCCGCGCCCATGATGCCGAGGCTGTATTTGGTCAGTCCCGCCACCTTGCCCGGCGAGAGCACGAAACGCGGTCGATAGCCGGTAGCGTAAAGCAGGCCCGCCAGCCGCACCGTGGCGGACACGAAAAGCTGGGCGACGAGCGACCAGACGCCGAAGTCGAGCAAGGCCATGCCGACGGCCGTAAGCGCCCCGACCGATTCGGAAAATACGCTCCAGGCCGCGTCCTTGTGAAAGGCCATGCGCCGGGCCAGCAGCGAATAGGCGACATCGCCGCACAGTTGCAGTGGGATCAAAAGCGCCATGACCCGCAGAAGGTAGGCTGCGTCTTCCGCGCCCAGCAGGCCGGCGAACAGGTCGGCCCACAGATAGATGACGCTGGCCATCATCACCGCGACCGCCAGATTGACCCAGAAAACCGAATGGACGGTCTCGGTATCTTCCTCCGGTTCAAGGATGAGCGAGGCCGCGAGCCCCGCACTGCCGATCATGGTCAGGAACATCACGACCGTCTGCGCGACGGCCACCACGCCGAACTCCTGCGGCGAAAGGATGCGCGCCAGGATCGGCACGGTGACAAATTTCAGCCCGAATGTGCTGGTCTTGGAGAGCACGCTCCAGCCGACATTGTTTGTCACACTTCTCAGGTTAACTGCGGTCGGCATGGAATGAACACCGTCTGTTCAGCGAACGGGTGCCGTTGTCAGCGAACCCTGGGCAGGGGGCACCGACCGGACTTCATCGGGGACCCTGGTGAGCGGCTCCCCTAGACTCCCTAAGGCGCAAAAAAATGACGAAGTGCACAATCATCATTCCCTATTACCAGCGAGAGCCCGGAATCCTGACCCGCGCGCTCAAATCCGTGTTCGCGCAAACCTATCCGGATTTCGAAGTGATCGTCGTGGACGACGCCTCGCCGCTGCCGGCCGAAACCGACATCCACGATTTTTCGCTGGAGGAGCGGGCACGGATTACCGTTATAAAACAACCGAATGCCGGTCCCGGCGGGGCGCGTAACATGGGACTGGACCATGTGCCGGCGGATAGCGCCTACGCGGCCTTCCTCGATTCCGACGACGAATGGCTGCCCGACCATCTGAAGAACGCGGTCGCCGGCCTGTCACTTTTTGATGCAGACTGTTACTGGGCGTCGATCAGGGGCGGTGCGGAATTCTACTATCACTTCGGCGTGGCGGACCTTGCCGACAGCACCGAGATGGTGCGGTTGAGCGACGATCCGCCGTTCGTCGAGATACCCGATCTCGCCGGCACGATGCTGAAGAACTGGAGTTTTCTGCACCTTTCCTGCATGGTCATCGGCCAGTCCCTGTTTCGTGAAGTTCGCTTCGAGGCGGCGCTGCGACTGGCGGCCGAGGACGTGCTCTTCTTCTACGATTGCGTGCGCAAGGCGCGCCGCACGGTGCTGTCGGAAGGTATGGGCGCGGTGCGCGGCGAGGGCATCAACATTTTCCACGGCATGGGCGCTGATTCGCCGTTGTTCCTGAAGCAGCAGTTCAACACGTGGGTGGCGCTCGATCATCTGGAAAGCCGCGTCGCGCACCGCGCTGAGGATCGGGCCTCGATCGAAGCCTACAAGCAGACGGCGCGTGATCAGGCCTTGTGGGGGCAGGCGCGGCTGGTGCGCGCCCGCAAGGCGCCGCAGTTCCGACAACTGGCGCAGTGGGCGTGGCGCGATCCGAAGATCCTGCGCAGCGCCGTGGGTCTCGCCGTCGGCAAGATGTCCCGGTAGGGGAAGCGCCATGCAGCCTTTCTACTGGGAATCCGCCCACGGCAATTTCGGCGACGACCTCAATCTGTGGCTATGGGATTTCCTGCTGCCGGGTTTTCGCGAGGTTCATCCGGAGGTTCTGCTTGTCGGCGTCGGCACGGTGCTCAACGAG
>JBARYG010000002.1:0-77428 GCA_049647745.1 Mesorhizobium sp. | reverse complement strand
CAGCAATGCCGGGACTTCGTCTCTGGCGTTCATAACTTCCTGGATCAAACGCGCCTGATGGGTGCGGGAGCGGCGAAGAAGTCCAAAATGCGCCGCTATTATCCTGACGGCGCCGCTGGCTTCCAGTTCGATTTCCGCGACGATCGCACCTCGCGGCTCCAGCCCCGGCAGGGCAATTTGGTGAACCTCGCGGACGATGCCTCGCCTGAAAAGAAGGACATTTCCGTGCCAGCCATGTGTCCGCATGTTTCCTGACACCGGCACGAGCGCTAGGCCCGTCTCGCGCTCCAGACGCGCGAGGTCGAGCAAGCCCTCCTGGTTACCGAAACGCCGGTCGGCTTCTTGCAGGGCTACGACGTCTGCATCTATTTCGCGGATGACCCTGAAGGTTCGCTCGGGATCGAACTTCCCGTCGGTGCCGACGCATTTGTGGACGTTGTAGGAAGCCACCATCATGCCCGGCTGTTTCGCGCCCTCCGTCACCGGTGGTTGTCCGGCTCGCTGCCGACGCATTCGAAGCTGTTCCAGAACCCTTGTGGGAAAAGAGGGGCTCAATCTGCGCATGTTCGTTTTCGTCTCCCGCGGATGCCGTGCTTAAATCTCAGGCCGCGTCTGTTATCTGGGTATTTGCGGCTTCCGCTGCAATCTACAGGTGACGCACGGACGGTCCGTTAAAGATAAGGCGATCCGAGCCACAATATACGATCGATTAGGCGCTCCAAGAACGGTCTGGCGTGCAAGCTTTCCAGTGTCACCTCCACGGCCGAGCCGATTGCTGCGTCGATGCGCCGCTCGATTCTTGTCGCGAAGCCGGCGTCCAGCACTTCGAGATCGACCTCGAAGTTCAGCCTCAGCGAGCGCGGATCGAGATTGGATGAGCCGACGAAGACCCAGATGGAATCGACGACAAGCAGCTTGGAATGGTCGAAAGGCCCCTGCGCGCGCCAGACCCGGCAATAGCTCCTGACGACCTGATCGAACTGGGCCGTCATCGCGCGATCGACGAGGACGAGGTTGTTGGCGGACGGTACCACGATGTCGATATTGATTCCGCGCCGGGCGGCTGTCGTTAGCGCACTGATCAGTTCGCGGTCGGGCAGGAAATAGGGCGACATGATGCGGATGGAGCGGCGAGCGATGGAGAAGGCGGCCATCAGCATCTTGTGGTTTGCTTCGAGGCTCGCATCGGGGCCTGAAGGAAGCGCGCGCATGAACATGGGGGAACCGGGATAAGTTGTCGCTTCAGAAGCGATCAGCCACCCGTCGCCATGCAGTCGCTCGCCGCTGGCGAAGTACCAATCCTCGGCGGCGACCGAGAAGATGTCCGCGATCACCGGCCCTTCGATGCGGAAATGCGTGTCGTGCGCCATGTCCGCTCCGGCAAATTCTGCGGTGAAGCCTTGCCGGATGTTCATCCCGCCCGCGAACCCGACGGTGCCGTCTACCACAAGGATTTTCCGGTGTGTCCTCAGATTGGCGTAGGGTAGCCGTAGCCCGCTGATGATGCGCCCATTGAAGACGCGGGTGGTGACGCCGCTGTCGCTCAGATGACCGACGATGCTGGGAACGGAGTAGCGGGCGCCGACCGCGTCGATCAGCACGCGCACGGCGACGCCGCGCCGTGCGGCATCGATCAGGGCGTCCGCAAAACGCAGCCCGATCGGATCGCGGTCGAAAATATAGGTCTCGAGGACCACGCTGCGCTGGGCGGCGGAAATCGCCGCGATCATCGCGGCGTAGGCTTCATCACCGGTATCCAGCTTGGTGATCGTGTTCGCCGTCGTCAGCGCGTGGTGGGTTATCCTGTCGCCTGCGATCTTCAGCGCGGCAAACCGCCGGCCGAAGCGGCTGGCGACTGCTTCGGAAGTTGCATCGAAGCGCGGATGTTCCAGCGCTTCGTGTCCGGCCGCCGACCGTTCCGCCGCGATCGAGACGCGCCTGATTCGGTTGATGCCGGCAACCGCATAGAGCAGCGCGCCTACCAGCGGCGACAGGAGAATGACGCCGACCCAGCCAATGGCCGCGCGCACCTCGTCTTTCGTCATTGCGGCATGCGCGGCGGCGACCGCCGCGATCAATGTCGAGACGACCGCAAGGATATGAGGCCAATGGGTGACGATCAGCGTCCACATGGCGCACACCCTATGCACTCATCGGCCCCGCCGTCTATGTAAGGGTATTCAAAGCCCGCCCTTTCGCCACGCAGCCTTTCACCAGCGCATCATGTGTCGACCTTGGCTACGACCCATCCCAAGGCCCGTCAACGGGAGGACGACATCGTCGGCGACGGCCTTCTGGTCGTTTGTGAGAACGGCGTAAAGATCGTCGGCGGCTACCTTGACGGATTTGATCTGCGCCAAGCGCGCCTCCATCCGCGTGATCTGCGACGCAAGCCGCTCGGGCAGGGGCTTGTCGAATATCGCTCCGTCGTCGGATTTTTTGGCTGTCGAGCGCATCATATCATTGTGTGTCTCGACCGAAGTTCGAACAACGGCGGCGAATGCGTCCCATGCTGCTGCCTGTTCAGATGTTATCTTGAGTTCGGTCTTCATATAGGCAAGTCGCCCATCGATGCGCTCGACCACACCATCCTGCCGCCCCCACCATCCCATCACGCCCGGACCCCAATCGTCGCCCATCATGCGATCCCAGCCCCAGTGCGGCCACCAGCTGTGATCTTCGCTTACAGCCGGGCTGCTGATAATGGTGATCGCAGCCACGGTCGCCAGAGCTGTCCCGATCCACGATCTTGACATTTCAACCTCCATGATTTGCGCGTTCGACGCGTGCATATTCAAATCGCGACTTTGAAATGAGAGCATGCCCGGGCGACGCGAGCCTTGATCGACGTCAATTCAGGCAGGGGCCGATTTGTTGCTCCAATGGTTGGTTGGCGCCGACGTTCTTATGAGAACTAGGTTCAATCGACATTCAGGATTCAGTTCTGTCGAGGAGTGTGATTCATGGGTTTCCAGGTTCATTGATCTGGAGGCCTGTGATGTCGAAGCCCAAGCGGTACGAACTGACGCCTGAACAATGGCGGCGGATCGGGGATTTGCTACCCGGCAGGCCCGGCGATCCGGGCCGTTCGGGGAGCGATAATCTCACCTTCGTCAACGGCGTGCTTTGGGTGCTGCGCTCGGGCGCGCATTCCCATCATGCATGCTTCCCGCGAAGGCTGGCATTTCACCGCGCTCTATTCGAACAGCCGGCTGGCGCATGAACTGGACAAGACCTCGGACTGGGTGGTGATCCATTACCAGCGCGACGGCCCATCGGAAGGCCGGGTCACCGTGGTGACGCAAACGCGAGGCCCGACGACAGGCCGGCGTGTCGTGCGCGGCCGCGAAGACGAACCGGCCGGAAAGGACGACAAACAATGTAACATGGCGCAGGAACTGGAACAGAGCAGACGGTTGAACTGACGATACCGCTGGAGACGGTCTGCTTTTTCATCATAAAGGCGCGCCAGTTCGACACGAAGGAGGCCGAAACCGAGTCCGATCCGAGTCCAATCCGACCGACGACAACAATGCCGCTATCCTCCAGGACCACGGCGACGATCCGGTGCAGGAGGAACTGACGTCGCTGATCAGCGAAAAGAACGTCGAGATCAAGCCTTCCAATCACACGCTGACGATCAAGGGAGAGAAGAGCAAGGAAAGGGAAGGCAGCAAGCGCAACCGCGGGATAGTAGAGGCATTGAGAACCACTAGTCATCGAGCTCGAACGAGAGCAGGGGCTTTGTGGCAGCGACTTACGCCAACGACCCGACGCTCGTGCGCAACCTGTCAATCGGGCGGCACGAGGCGCATCACCGACAGCGGCTTGCGGTGCCATTCAGCTTGCAGTGGGCGAACAAATAATGTCCGCCGGCTTGCGCGCCACCAAGTCTATGAGGGCTGACGTTCCTGAGTGTCCTATACCTTCCTCGATTGCCTCGTCATGTTCATGGAGGCGGAGCACCTCCCAGGAGGCGAACGAGTGCAGAAGAAGCTCCCGGGTATAAAGCCGCTCGGCGTCTGGAGGGCCGCCGGTTCCATAACGTAATTTTTCGACGCGGTATCCCTGCATGATGAGCGATCCGCCGGGTTTGAGCGTGGTGTAGAAACCTTCGAACATCCGCTCGCGCAATGCCGGCTCTGCGAACTGTATGAAAATGGCGATTACGGCATCGTACTGCCCGGTTTCCCATTTCCACTCGGCAAAGTCGGCCTGCACCGTAGTCAGCTTCACGCCACGACGTGCCGCGAGCGCACACGACTTTTCCAAGCCAACGAATGAGGCATCTACCGCAACGACGTCGATACCTTGCTCGGCCAGCCACACTCCGTTTCGCCCTTCACCATCGGCGACCGCCAGAGCACGCATTCCACGCTCGAGTCTAAAAGATTGGGATGTAAGAAATACGTTTGGCTCCGTTCCGAACAGATAATCGTCCTGACCGTATCGCTTGTCCCATTCCGTGCCCAACTTCCCACTCCTTCTGGCTACTGTGTCCAATCCTTGGTGTTGCACACTATGTCAGGTCCATGCGTTGTCCGTAAGCTTTTAGGCGATAGTCGACGCGAGCGCGATTTTACCGCTTTCGCCGCGCATGGACTGCGCTCGCCGATTGCCGGTCTCAAGACCCGGCGCAGACCGCGCTCAGCCAAATCGTTGTGGGCGTTGATCGTATCGCTCGTCTGGTTCGGCAACTCAGTGATCTGACGCGTATGGAAGACGCGAACTCGAGTCTCAAGGGGGTTCTGTTGATGTTCGCGCGGTTCCGTGAGACCTAGCCAGTGATATAGGCCGATAGCATGGTGGTGCAGCTCCGTTCCGATCGCCATCGAACTTGGTCGGCTGAGGCTCGGCGTCGGTCTCTCATTGTTCGAGGTCGCCAAGCACAACCTACTTGAAAATGCAATCCTGCATTCGCTGCCCGACAGACCCGTCCGCTGTTATTTGAGGCGTGGGGAGAGCATAGTAGCCGTTGCAATCGAGAACTTTGGTCCGGGCATTCCAGAACACGAACTGCCCGAGGTTTGCGACCGTCTGCGCCCGACTTCTTTGGTGCATGCCAGAGCCGTCATCGCGTCTAGCGTTGAGCACGCTCGTCACAGGTGCCATTTCGTGTCCTTCTACGGCCGCTTGCTGCTGACGGGCGGACAGAATGCCGCGTGCACGGCGCCAACGACGGTCAGCACTTCTGGCCGCGTGATGCGGTAGAAAACGGTCGTTCCTTTCCGCCGCGCCTCAACCAAGCCATCCGCCCTCAGGCGCATGAGTTGTTGTGACATCGGCACTTGTTCGATGCCGAGCAACTCGCGCAATTCGGCCACCGATTTTTCGCCATCGACCAGGGCACAAAGCACAAGGAGCCGTTGCGGATGGGAGAGGCTCCGCATCAGGTCGGCTGCTCGTGCCGACGCAGGGATCATTTCTTTTACATTCATGCTATTGAATTTATAATCCTTGAATGTTAGATGCAAGACGGCTGATGGACGACGACCATCCACAGTCTCGATGCTTCGGCCGAAAATTGAGGTCGGTCAATGCAGATCGGCGGGACTCATGCACAATCTCGCGAAACTGAAGCAAGCAAAGGTATAGCCATGTCGCATATCGTCGTTCTGGGGGCCGGTCTGGGCGGTACACTCATGGCCTACGAAATGCGAGCGAAGCTCGCACGCGAAGATCAGCTGACGGTCATCAATCTGGGTTCGACCTATTCCTTCGTGCCATCGAACCCATGGGTGGCGGTAGGCTGGCGCGATCGAGACGAGATCAGTGTGGATCTGGCCCGGACTTTCGCCCGGCGGGACATCGCGCTTCGACCGGAAGGAGCAAGAAAAGTGCTCCCGAAGGAGAACCGTGTCGAATTGAACGACGGATCCTTTGTCGAATACGACTATCTCGTCATCGCCACCGGTCCCGACCTTGCATTTGACGAAGTGCCGGGCCTCGGGCCTTCGGGCCACACGCAGTCGATCTGCCAGACTGATCATGCAGTCGCGACAAAGCTGAAGTTTGACGAACTTTTGAAGGCGCCCGGTCCTGTCGTCGTCGGCGCGGTGCAGGGCGCTTCCTGCTATGGACCCGCCTATGAGTTCGCCTTCATCCTCGATACAGCGCTGCGCAGAGCCAAGGTGCGCGACAGGGTACCGATCACCTTCGTCACGCCCGAGCCCTATATCGGCCATCTCGGCCTCGATGGAGTGGGCGACACCAAGGGCCTGCTCGAAAGTGCTATGCGCGACCGGCATATCAAATGGATCACCAACGCAAAGGTGATCTCGGTCGAAGCAGGCGCCATGCATGTCGAGGAGGTCAATGAAGACGGTTCGCGCAGGGCAGGCCATGATCTTCCCTTCGCCTTCTCGATGATGCTCCCTGCCTTCCGAGGCGTCCCGGCCGTGGCAGGCGTAGAAGGTCTGGTAAACCCGCGGGGCTTCGTAACCATCGACAAGTATCAGCGTAATCAGATCTACCCCAACGTCTTCTCTGTCGGTGTGTGCGTTGCCATACCGCCGGTCGGCAAGACACCGCTTGCGGTCGGGGTGCCGAAAACCGGCTTCATGATCGAATCCATGGTGACGGCGACCGTTGAGAATATCGCGGCGCTCCTGCGTGGCGAGGAGCCAAGGGCTGTCGCTACCTGGAATGCTGTCTGCCTCGCGGATTTCGGCGATGAAGGCATAGCCTTCGTGGCGCAACCGCAGATTCCGCCGCGCAATATCAATTGGTCCTCACAGGGAAAATGGGTGCATGCGGCCAAGATCGGCTTCGAAAAGTACTTCCTGCACAAGGTGCGGCAGGGCAAGAGCGAGACTTTCTATGAGGGCTTGGCGCTTGATGTGCTCGGCATCAAGAAACTCAAGGGAATCCATCTGGAGAACGCAGACTGAGCGTCGCTTAATCAAAAGGAGAAGCTAATGACAATCGATCGCGCGGTCATGATGTTCGCAGGCTGCATGGTGCTCATATCGCTGGGGCTGGGCTTCTATGTTTCGCCCTGGTGGTATCTGCTCACGGCCTTCGTCGGGGTTAACCTGATCCAGGCCTCGGTGACGAGATTCTGCCCGGCTGCCATCTTCTTCAAGAAGGTTGGTTGCAAGAGTGGCGTCACCTTCAAATAACCCATGCCTATGCGCTCAGACCGTTGGCGGAGGCATGATTATGCCTCCGGTTCCTCCCAGTTGGCGAGAAACTCGCGCGATGCCGCGGTACCGATACCCTCGCTTGTTGCCGCGGGGCGTGCGTCGGACCGAGGTGCCGGCAATGGCCAATACAAGTCAGGACATTTGTAGGTTTGTGATGTCTGAATGTAATGTTGCAGCCCGACATTCGAAACGTCTCGGGAACTGCAGTCAAACCCAATCGAGATTCGACGCCACCCTAGGCCCGCAATCTAGTGCGGAAAAGCGATTTGCGACGTCATCCAAAGCAGGGAGTTCGACTATGTCGCTTGACCACAACATTCCCGCTTTCGGCGCCTTCCTTGGGCTGGACGTGCTCCAGCCCGCTTTCCCAGGCGGCAGGTCGACAGTCGTCGGTTCGCGCAAGCCGGGTATCAAGCCGGGGACGGTATTCCAATGATACGTGTGATCCTGACACTCGGCGCCTTGGCGCTTGCGAGCCAAGCCGCTCTTGCAGAGGCGACCGTGAAGCTGGAACCGACAACACTGACGGAGTGGAAGGCCGTCTACGCGCAAGTTGAATCGCGCACGACGGTTCCGGCGCGGGCTCGGATCGGTGGCACTGTCATCGAACTCGACGTCACCGAGGGCGATACCGTCAAATCCGGACAGGTCATCGCACTCGTTCATGACGAAAAACTGGACTTCCAGATCCAGGCAGTTGATGCGCAGCTAAAGGCGATGCACTCGCAACTACAGAACGCCCAGACCAATCTCGGCCGAGCCGAGCAACTGATCGCTCGCGGCGTCACCACAAGTCAACAACTCGACCAGATGCGTACACAGGTCGCGGTGTTCCAGAACCAGATTGCCGCCACCGAAGCGCAACGTTCGGTGATCGAGCAGCAGCAAAAGGAAGGTAAGGTGCTTGCCCCGATAAGCGGGCTGGTGCTGACGGTTCCTGTGACCAGGGACGCTGTTATCATGGCAGGAGAGCCGCTCGCCACGATCGGGGGTGGTGGCTTTTTCCTTCGTCTCGCCATGCCCGAGCGCCATGCCGCAGCCCTCGAAGAGGGTGCAAAGCTCGAGATCATAACCGAGAAAGGTTCCGTCCTTGGGACGCTGGCGAAGATCTATCCGTTGATCGAAAACGGCCGCGTATCGGCCGACGTCGAGGTTCCCGATCTACAGACGCGCTACGTCGATCGTCGTGTCTTGGTTCATATTCCTGTTGGCGAGCGGTCGGCCCTTATTGTGCCCGAGGCGGCGGTAGCCCATCGCTCCGGCCTCGACTTCGTCCTGGTGGCGGCGGGCGGTCAGAAAATAAGCCGCGTCGTCGTTCCGGGGGAGCACGTGACAATTGACGGCGTGCCGTCAGTGGAAATCCTGACCGGCCTCGTCGCCGGTGAAAGCGTGATCGTGCCATGATACTGCCGTCTGGAGGACTCGGCATCGCCGGCAATCTGACCCGCATCTTCATCCGGTCGCCGTTGACGCCTCTTTTTCTGATCGCGGCCTTTGCGGTGGGTCTTGTCGCGCTTTTCACGCTGCCACGAGAGGAGGATCCGCAGATTTCAGTGCCGATGGTCGACATCCATGTGCGGGCCGACGGGTTGAAGGCGCCAGATGCCGTCAAGCTGATCACCGAACCTCTGGAAGGAATAGTACGCGGCATCAATGGCGTGGAGCATGTCTACTCGCAGACAAACGACGACAACGTGCTGGTCACGGCGCGTTTCGAGGTCGGGACTTCTGCGGATACTGCCATTCTGCGCGCGCATGAGAAAATCAGGGCCAATCTCGACAAGATTCCCGTCGGCATCCCCGAACCGTTGATCGTTGGACGCGGCATCAATGACGTCACAGTCGTTGATCTGACGCTGTCGCCCGATCCAAAATTTGCGGGCTCCGTGACGTCGAACCAACTGACCCAGATTGCCCGTGCGCTTCGGGTCCAGGTGGCGAAAATCGACAATGTCGGCCTTACCTATCTTGTCGGCGCAGCCGACGAGCGTATTCGCGTTGCGCCCGACCTGGAGAAGCTGGCGCTCTACGGCGTGACGCTTCAACAGCTTGCCGCCAAGGCCGGCGGCGCCAATATGGCATTTCCGGCTGGAACAGTACGCGACAAGGGATTGGAAATCGGCGTCGTGGCTGGCCGTACGCTTTCCGCGCCCGACGAAATCGGCAAGCTGATGCTGACGACACGTGATGACCGGCCGGTCTATGTCCGCGACGTCGCTGATGTCTCGCTGGTCACCACGCCGACGAGCGAGCTTGTCTCAATCTTGAAGCGTGAAGACAATAACGTCGTTCGCTCCCCGGCGGTTACGCTGGCAATCGCCAAGCGGGCAGGTTCCAACGCCGTCGTCGTCGCGGACCAGGTTCTGCAGCGTGTTCAGGAGCTCAAGAGCACTATCATCCCTGATTTCGTCAATGTCGCTGTCACGCGCAACTATGGAGCGACTGCCGACGAAAAGTCGAACGAACTGCTCTTTCACCTGGGGCTTGCGACAATCTCCATTGTTGTCCTCATTTGGTTAGCCATTGGCTGGCGCGAGGCAGTGGTCGTCGCAATCGTCATCCCGGTGACCATACTTCTGACGCTGTTCGCTGCCAGGATCATGGGGTACACGCTCAATCGCGTCTCCCTGTTTGCCCTGATCTTTTCTATCGGTATTCTCGTCGACGACGCAATCGTCGTGATCGAGAACATTACCCGGCACTGGGTCATGCGCGACGGCCGCGGCCGCGTCGAGGCGGCGATCGAGGCGGTAGCGGAGGTCGGCAATCCGACCATCATCGCCACGCTGACGGTTGTTGCCGCCCTGCTGCCGATGCTTTTCGTATCAGGAATGATGGGCCCCTATATGAGCCCGATCCCGGCAAACGCGTCGGCGGCCATGATTTTCTCATTCTTCGTGGCGGTCATAGTGACGCCCTGGCTGATGCTGAGGATCGCTGGGCGGGCGCAATTCGCCGATCATGACGAAGCGAACCCCGACACGCTGTTCGGACGCATCTACAAGGCAGCAGCCCGGCCCATTCTCGTCAACCGGACCCGAAGCTGGGTCTTCCTTATCATCGTGGGCGCCCTGACGCTTGGTTCGCTGACGCTTTTCTACACCGAGAACGTGACAGTGAAGCTTCTGCCGTTCGACAATAAGTCGGAGCTGTCCGTCATGATAGACCTGCCGAACGGCCAGTCGACTGAGGCGACTGACGCCGTAGCTCAGGAGATCGCACGCACAGTGATGACGATCCCGGAGGTCGTGTCGGTCGGAACACATGCGGGAACCGCCGCGCCGTTCGACTTCAACGGACTGGTGCGGCACTACTATCTGCGTTCTCAATCGTGGCAGGGCGACATCTCTATCAATCTGAAGCCGAAGGCTGAGCGCGACCGCGAAAGCCACGCTATCGCGCAGGAAATTCGCAGGAAGATCGATGTGCTAAAGGCCCCGGCCGGCACTCGGCTGAAAGTCGTCGAGCCGCCGCCCGGCCCGCCGGTACTTTCGACGCTGCTCGCTGAGATCTACGGACCGGATGCAAATACCCGCCGTGCGGTAGCCGAGAAGGTTCGCCAAGCCTTCAAGTCTGTACCGTTCATCGTTGATGTCGATGACAGCTATGGTACCCAGGCTCCGCGGCTGAGAGCCGTTATCTCTACCGACGATCTGGAATTCTTCCACGTGCAGGAAAGCGACGTGTTCCAGACAATGCGTATCCTGGGAGGCGGGGAGACCGTTGGCTATTCTCACCGCGGCGAAGGGCGCGAGCCGATCCCTATCCGCATCGAGCGGCCGAAGGGCGATAAAGTGGTCGATGAGCGTTATCTGAGCGTACCGGTCCCGGCGAATACGCTACCAGGTGCCCGCGGTGTTGTCGAGTTGGGCGACGTCGTCCGTATGACCAAAGAGAAGACGTCCTACCCGATCTTCCGCCATAACGCCCGCGATGCCGAGATGGTGATCGGCGAACTGGCCGGTCAATACGAGGCGCCACTTTACGGTATGGTCGCAGTCGAGAAGGCCCTCGACAAAATGGGTTGGACCGGCCTCAAAAAGCCGGTAATCCGTCTACACGGGCAACCGGCTGACGAGACACATCCGACCTTGCTCTGGGACGGTGAATGGGAAGTCACCTGGGTAACGTTCCGTGACATGGGGGCGGCTTTCGCGGTAGCCTTGCTCGGCATCTATATACTGGTCGTTGCACAGTTCGGCTCGTTCAAGCTGCCGCTCGTGGTATTGACGCCCATTCCACTGACCTTTATCGGCATCATGCTCGGCCACTGGCTGTTCCATGCGCCATTTACGGCGACATCGATGATCGGCTTCATCGCGCTGGCCGGCATCATCGTGCGCAACTCGATCCTGCTTATCGACTTCATACGCCATACGCAAGGGAGCGGGCTGCCGCTCAGGGATGTTCTGCTGGAGGCGGGTGCGGTCCGCTTCAAGCCGATCCTGCTCACGGCGCTCGCCGCCATGATCGGCGCGGCTGTCATCCTGACCGATCCGATCTTCCAGGGGCTCGCCATTTCTCTCCTGTTCGGGCTGGCCTCATCCACTCTGCTCACCGTGCTCGTCATCCCGGCTATCTATGTGGCGCTCCGCGGCGGAACCGATCATGGGACCGCGCAAAATTCAAATATTGAAATCACGGGAACCAACGAGCCGACCACGACTTCCACCTGATAGAAAGGAAACGATGATGAGTTACTACTTTTCCAGAACGCTGCATTGCTCTTTCGACGAGGCGGTCGAACACACGACAGCAGCATTGAAGGACGCCGGTTTCGGCATCATCACCGAGATAGATGTCAAGGAGACGTTCAAGAAGAAGCTTGGGATCGACTTCAGGAGCTATCGGATTCTCGGAGCGTGCAATCCGGCCATGGCGCGAGAGGCGCTTGAGATCGAGGACAAAGTGGGCACCATGCTGCCATGCAACGTCATCGTGCAGGACTTGGGTGAAGAAAGCGTCGAAGTGGCCGCGATCGACCCCGTGGCATCAATGTCGGCGATTGAAAATACGGCACTGCGCGGTCCCGCCGACAAGGTCCGCGATATGCTGAAGGGCGTCATCGAGCGGCTCTGACATAGCGCGCCTGCTTCCCAAACGTTGATTGTGACGCCACATCTTCGCCGCCGGCGTCCTTCGCACCAGGGAGCGATATCGGCGTTATCGACTGGCATGTGGGAGGGGCGCTCGATCATCCTCGTGATCTGTGCTGGAGAAGTGAAACGAACAACATGACGATGGGAAGCGAAGTGATGTGGCGCGCGGGTGTCTGAACTCGTGTTCTGGTCGGGATTGCCGTGCTCGTCGTCGCGGCGCTCGTGAAGTATCCGTTCCTACGCTGAGTATCCTGAGGCACTGGCGAGCAAGTAAGCCCGGCACCGCTTTTTGGATCCCCGGTTACTTTCCTGGCCACGGCGATGTTCTATGTCACCTGGTAGACGCGCGTGTCGCTGTCACAGCGGCGACCCTATGCCGCGGTGTTGAGGGTCAGGATGAAAGCAGCGGCAGCGGATACCGCCAGTGCCTGTGGGCCAATAATGGCAAGATCGACGGCGATAACGAGCAAGGTGGCCAGCGACAACGCCAAAGTGAGCACGCTCATCGTCTTGTCCATGCGGCTAATGGCGCGATGGGTACGCCAGTCGCGGATCGCCTTGCCAAACGTACTGCCGTTGAGAAGCCGGTCATGCAAGACGGGCGACGAGTGTACAAAGCAGAAAGCCGCTAGGATGACGAAAGGCGTCGCCGGCAGCAGCAGCATCGCGCCCAATCTTGCCAGCACGAGGCTAACCAGGCCGACGACCCGCTTCTGTCGATCCTGGCGGCCGTTCCAAGTGGCTAGGCAACATTTTCCATTACCACGAACCTGGGGAACAGGGCGTTGTTCTCCTGATGGATGTGTTCCATCGGGTCCTCTGAAAGCTGCACTGCTCCAACATAGAGCGCTTGCTAGGAACGGCAGGCGCCTTCGGGCAAGGTGAAGTCGTCGGTCAGACTCTCGAGCAGCCGCAGTTGCGTGCCTTGGTCGTCGTGCTCGTGTCGGAATGCCGCGCTCGGGATGTCGAACCTGCCCTTGGCCCACTGGCGCATCGCTGGAAACAGGATGGCCTCCTCTTCGCCATATGCTCCTCCAGTTCACTCTGCCTGATCTTGCCGAACAGCTCCAGCGGCACCGCCAACGTCCATCCCGACTCGTCGGTGAACTCACGTCGCGCCGCGGCTTCCGGGTTTCCGCTTTCCTCGTGCTCACCTTTCAGGATGGACCAGGCACCTTCATCGCGTCGGCTCCAGAATGCCCCACCCGGATGACCGAGAAGGGTTTCCGGTCTCGGGCCTTTCCTGCGGTATGCGAGGATTCTGGCGCTAGTTCGGGCCATTTGCTTGTCCGGCCTCGGCGAGCCGCTCCTTGGGCTCTCAGGCTGCTGATATAGCTAACACTTTTTGCCCGCTCCTGCAGGATCAAATTCAACCTTTGGTCCCGGCACGCTCGCTCTCAGCGAAATACGATCACAGGAATATCGGCTTGGGTTAGCACTTCCGCAGTATGGCTGCCCAGCATGACCCGGCTCATCCCGGTACGGCCATGCGAGGCCATTACGATGACGTCGCAGCCGCATTTGTGCGCGGTGTCAAGGATGGCCGGTGCCGCCCGGCGGTCAGGCACATGGACGGTCTCGATTTCGAGACCCAGCTGCTCGGCGCTTGCCTTCACGGGGGCGAGGATCGCTTCGGCATCTCGGTGCTGGTTCTGTTCGTATGCCGCCATTTCGGCCTCGCCCGGCGTCCACAGGTCGCTCGAATAGGCGAACTGCCCGCCGGGCGCTTCCGTCGCCATCATCACTGTGACCCGTGCACCATGCTCTTTAGCGAGCGACAGGCCGTGGATGACACCAGCCTGGGCAAGCTCTGAGCCGTCGGTGGGGATGAGGACATGCGTGTACATAGGAGCGCATCCGTACGAACTGCGTCGATGTCGTTTTTGGGGACAGCCGGACGAGTCAAGCCCTGGCGAGCGCAGCCTCGATCGTGTCGATGCTGCCGGCGGTGAAATCCTTGGCCAAGTCGCCGATCAGGTTTTCCCTGGTCACGTCATGGAAGTGGCGTCGCAATTCCCCCAGCGTCCGCGGGTCGGCAATGACGAACAGCGAGAAGATCTCCCCGTCCAGCATCAGCCGGTTCAGGTATGCTGCCGCGCTCGCCGCGAAGTCGTCTTCCTCCAGACGCCACCGGTCGGGGTTAGCGGACGTGCTGCGATGCCGTGCGCCCGAGCCCTGGTTGGCTGGTTGAACGCCAGCCACGGTTTCTTCGACCAACTGGATGTGCGGTTCGACGCCCTTGTTGCGGAACAGGCGCAACTTTTCGCCATCGACGACGGCAACGGTGGTGTCATTCGGCAGTATCATTTTTCGTCCTGCAGTTTTTTGCGGCCTCTTCGTCCTTTTCCCCTTATCGGCCACCGGCCGACACATCATTGACCCTGGTCAAGTATGGCGGAGTAACCTTGGCGCAAAGATTCCTAGCGCCAAGGCATCGTCGCCTTTTCCCTCTGAGCGGTTTTTGAACCGTCCGTTGGAATGAGAATCTGCTCGTACATCGCCGTCCCTGTATGCTTGAGCAGAAGCTGCACAGGATCCTGGTGCGCGGTATCAACTGTTCCCGCGACGAACCACGACGAAGTGCATCTGGTCATCTCGGTAGATTCCGAGGAGAAGCAGGTCCGCATGGTCGGCCGCGATGCGTGCAGCCCGCTCAGGACCGCCTATCGGCTTCCGGTCAATTGTCGCGATAACGTCACCTTCCACGAGCCCGCTGCTTGCCGCGGCACTATCCGGTTCGACGGATACCACAGCGGCGCCTTGGACCTTGCCGTAGGCGGGCGACCCGGACGTCACTTTGGCCAGCAAGACGGATTCGAGAAGTCCTCTACCATGGTAGGTGGCCGGTCCGCTTATTTTCAGCGATACCTCCGCATCACGATCGATCTTTCGCCCGTCCCGAAGCGCGGTGACATGGACTTTCGCCTGCGGCGCGAGGTTGCCGATCGAGCGGCGCAGTTCACCGGCATCAGCCACGTCTTGACCATTGATGGCGAGAATTACGTCGCCAGGCGCAAGGCCTGCCGCATCCGCACCGGAACCGGGAAGCACCTGGCTGACGACGGCGCCCTTCGACATGTTGGCACGGAGCGCCGCCGCAAGATCTGCAGTCAGATCCTGTACGACGACACCGAGCTGTCCGCGTCAGACCTCTCCATGTGCGATCAGTTCAGGAAGGATGTGCTTTACAGCGTTCGATGGAATAGCAAATCCGATCCCTATGCTGCCGCCCGACGCGTCGATGATAGCGCTGTTTACGCCAACCATACGTCCGTCGAGGTCGACCAGGGGGCCTCCGGAATTACCTGGGTTGATGGCGGCGTCCGTCTGGATGTAGCCTTCATAGGCTCCGTCTCGAAGCCAGTTCTTCCAAGCGCGCTGACGATGCCGTGCGTAGCGGTCTGGGAAAGGCCAAACGGATTCCCGACCGCTACTACATAGTCGCCCACTTTGAGTTTGTCCGAATCTCCCATGGGCAATTCCGAAAGACCTCTGGCATCGATCTTGATAACGGCGATATCGGAATCGGCATCCGTCCCGACGATCCCTGCCTCGAAGCTGCGTCCGTCCGAAAGCGTGACCGAGATCGCGCCAACTCCTTGGATGACGTGGTAGTCAGTGAGGACGAGACCTCTCGCCGCATCGATGATTGAACCGGAACCTACCGTAGGCAGGACCGGAGCGCCAGGCGGAATGGACTGGCCTGCGGATATGGCACCTTCGGCTGAGATGCTGACAACCGCTGGGATAACACGGGTGAGCATCGGGGCGAGGGAGTTCTCGCTTGCGGCCGGCATCGGGCTGATCGACGTTGCGGCGGCACAGATCAGAACGGCAAGAACTCGGATCGATGGCATCAGTAAGCCTTGTGACAAGACAGTTTTGCTACCAATGGCTGCGAGAATGGCACCCCGCGCGAAAATTGGCATTGACCGGGGTCAAAGCCGTTACGACGCCGAGAGCCCCCCAACGGTCAACCGCACCCACCGACAGGCATTTGCGCGCAAATCATGCGGACAGTGTCATCGCTCGGCAGAGCGATGACATTCATTGCCGCGTCTTTGACGGAGGAAAGGCGGGTGGTCGACAACGCCAGCAACTCCGCCTACGCCTTCCGAAATGACGCACGCCACCTCTCGCTCGTTCGTTGAGCCGACGTTGCCCCATAGATGCACCACTCCGTCAGAGACGATAATGGAGAGCTTGACCAGGTCGTTGAACGCGGCTTTGCCCCCAGGATGCTGCGTCTGATGGCGGTGTCGCCGGGGGCGCAATCGTCCGGTTCGGCAGTCGCGATCAATCGAAGCAGATCGACGCGGCTGACGATACCAATGAGACGGCCCTCGCGTGTTACCGGTATGCGCTTGACATGATGATCGTCCATGAGCGCGGCCACTCGACCGACCGAAGCCTCCTCTTCGACCGCGATGATGCCCTGGGTCATGACATCGGCGACTTTCCAGCTATGGTTCCTGACAAAGGCTGTCGCCCGTTCCGCAACGCTTCCTTTTTCCGCTGTAGCGGCTCTCGGCGCAGATTTCGCTCCTGCGGAGGAAATCGCCTTCAGTGATGATGCCTCTCGGCACATCGCGATCGTCGACGACCGGAAGGCCGCTTATCCCCTTGGCCAGCATTATCTGCGCAGCGTGTTTCACGTATTGTCCGGCTTCACGGTACGACATTCGATTTCATCAGATCCTTGACGCGCATCTTTCGTTCCTCTGGCAAGACAGGACCGTGCCTGTTCAAGCGCGACACCTGCTCGGTCCGCCTGTCGAGAAAGCCGTTTCATTTTGACTTGTCTGAAGCGGGCTGCCTTGCGCTGGATCAAGGCCGGTCGATGATCCCATCGTGTACCGTTGATTGGTAATACCTGACCGACGCGAGCGCAGGAGCCGTGCCTCAAAATCCGACTCAAGGCGTCGACGCGAGCCTGACAAGATGATTGCAACTCCTGCCGAATTGCTCGGAGGGAAAAATGAAAATGGAAATCCTTGTTTTGACGGCTGGCCTGTTATGGTGCTGGATTGGTCCAGCGCGGGCCGACCTCACCGTTTCCGAATTTCGAAAAAATAAGGCAACCAATGAGGAGACCAACTATCTGGAAGGTCTCATGGACGGAATCGAGATCACTAACGCTCTTGCCCAGACAGGCCATCCGGTCTTCTGTACGCAGGGATTTTTTACATCGGAGGAGGAATTTCGTGAATTCCTCGATGGCTACATTCAGGCGAATGCCTCCGCCGGCAAGGAGAACATCGCATCAGTAGCGACGTCTGCGCTAATGGCTGCCTATCCCTGCTCGGGCCGCTAGAGTTGCTGCTGGCGGTGGAAGCTACCTTTTCCCAATATTCTGCGGCAGACCAACCATTCTCGATTTCACGTCACCTTGGTTGCATCCGGCTTGCGGAACCAATCCGGCGGCCACTACGGGTCGGATTCAAATTCTTCACCACATAAAGCGGATAGCTCTCGCGCCACCGGCTCGTCCGATTAAGCCGCCCGAAATGCATCGGCCTCTAGGATTTGTTGCCTAGTCGGTGCAGGGGGACATCGGACTTCGATGAAAGTTCCGCCTAACGTTGCAATGACTGGACGTAACCCGCAAGCTCGTTAATGCGCTCGGTCGTGACGATTTCCCCGCCCGCTGGACCATACAGACGCTGGTCATCCTCAAGGAATTGGTGTCCCCAGACAGGCATGTCGCGATTGCCGTGCCCCGGCACGTCATATCGCCCATCGATCACGGCGATGACGCGGGCATATGGGAACCTGCCTCCATTGCGCTTGCTGATGCTTGTGAGATCGGCAGGACGCTTGACGAGCAAGTCGCTCAGCGGTCCGTCGCCCTTACCCTCGACTCCGTGGCAGACCGCACACGAATTCAGATATTCGGCTTCGCCATAACTCATCCGCTCGCCGGCAACCGCGCTGGCAACATTGAAACCGATGAACAACGCTGACATGACCTTTTTCATCGCCATATCCGATCGTGCGGCCGACGGCCAAAGACTGGGGCTGCGGCCGCCGCAGCGCCTTGATCTGAATCAATTGTCACGTGTGCTCTGCTGCTACGAAGCCGTGTTGATCCTTTTGCGTCAAACGGCGGCGGTTGAGAACAGGATATGCCCGCCGCCCGGCACGTGATGGCGAGCCATTCGGGTGTGTCGGCAGATATTCTTGCTAAAATTGTGGGCTGTCAGATCGCTGTTCCGAAGATGGCCGCGATTCCGGCAGTCAGCGCCATTGCTATCGCACCTCAGAAGGTCACGCGCAGCATTGCCTTGCCTACTGTTGCCCCGCCGGCCCGCGCGCCTATCGCGCCTAGAAGGGCCCGGAGAAGGAGGGAGGCGGCAGATACGCCAACGACAAGGATCGACTGCGGCAGCAGAAGAGCTGCCAGCAACGGCCGCGCCGTCTTCGGAGTGTTCGATCCCGCCTCCGGCAGGGCCATCGGCGAGGCCGAACCTTCCGCAACCGAGCGCTGGGCGAAGAATCCCACCGGTCCCTCTTTCTTGGCGACGGTGGGCGTGCGACGGCGGCAATCGGTGCGCTTGCCTTTTTGGTGCTGACCCTGTCGGGCCTGCAAAGGACCGCCCGGCGCGAGGGCGGCTCGCGGCGCATGCCCGGTCGCGCCCGCGGCACCGGCGCACAACGGCTGTATGCCGGTCTGGGGAAGCTGGCGGCGAACGGCGGGCCGGCACTGCCGGCAGACCGGCTCGCAGCGTTGCAGGGCATCGAACTTGGGCAGCTTCGCGAACTCACCTTTCCCGACCTGCCCGAT
The DNA here is from genome assembly GCA_049647745.1 of Mesorhizobium sp. Taxonomy (GTDB): domain Bacteria; phylum Pseudomonadota; class Alphaproteobacteria; order Rhizobiales; family Rhizobiaceae; genus Mesorhizobium. Next base: position 58,400 of record JBARYG010000002.1, on the reverse strand, counting down.
CCGGCCGACGGTTATGGCCTCAGGGCCGCGTCGGGAGGGGGATTCGTCGATCCGGCGACGGGACAGATGCTGGCGTGGTGGGACAACCGCAGTTGCTTCTTATGAAGCCAGTTAGCTGTCCGTCGATCAGACCTCGACGAGTGCCCGTCGCAGGCGCCGGATGATCGCCGCTCGGCTCCGTTCGTCGGCGGCCGTGTTGACCTGATCGGCGACTTCGATGAGCAGCTTCGACAGGTCATTATGCCAGTCGAGCCGCGCGACCTTTTCCGGCTTCAGTCGTCGAGGTCTGTTGAGATCGACCTGTCGCGTGCTCGAAGATCCGAGCTCATACGCGTCGTCTATCTGCGGGAGGACGATGCGGTCGGATGCAAAAGTGGCTGACAGGCGGTCGCGCAGGCCGGCAAGCCCCGTTTCCTCCCCGTGGGTTAGGAAAATAGTGCGGTGCACCGGTGAACGGCTTCCCACCCACGAAACGAGCTCGGTCGCGTCAGCATGGCCCGTGTACAGGTCGAACAGAACGATGCGCGCCTTGACGTTGATCTCTTCGCCCTGGATACGCACGCGCGAGGCCCCGTCGATGAGGATACGTCCGAGCGACCCTTGCGCCTGGTAACCGGCCATCATGACGGTAGCGTTGGCTCGCCAAAGATTGGCCTTGAGATGATGGCGAATTCGCCCTGCATCGCACATGCCACTGGCTGCGATGACGATGAAGAAGCCAGACAGCCGGTTGATCGCTTTGCTCTGTTCGACCGTCTCGGTAAACCGGACCTCGCCTGACCTGAGTGCCTCGAGCAACTGGTCGCCGCTTTCTATCTCGCCGGCATGGCGCTCAAAGATCGTGCTGGCGCGAGTCGCGAGCGGAGAATCGACAAATATCGGTGCCGATGGGATCAAGCCGTTGCGAGCGAGCAAGAACAGGTCGACCAGCAATTCCTGGGTGCGCTCGACAGCGAAAGACGGGATTATGAGAGGGCCTTGTAAGGCTGCCGCACGCCTGACTTCCTCGCCCAACGTCGCACGGCGCTGGTCGCGCGAAAGTTCCGGCCGATCGCGGTCCCCATACGTGGATTCGCAAATCAGGTAATCAACGCCTTTTGGTCCCTCCGGATCGGCCTGCAGGAGTTTTTGCCCCGGCCCGATGTCGCCAGAAAATAGAAGACGCAGCGGCGCGCTCGTTTCACCGATCTCGATCTCCACCGAAGCTGATCCCAACAGATGACCAGCGTTCCAGTAGCGGGCGCGCACGCCCGCCCCGACAGTCGTCCAAGCGTCGTATTGCACGGGTCGGAACTGCCTCATGCAGGCGGCGACGTCCGCGACCGCATAGATCGGAGACACTTGTGGCCGGCCCCGCTGCGCGTTTCGGCGGTTGAGATTCTCGACCTCCATCTCCTGGATGTGCGCAGAATCCGGCAGCATGACCGAGCACAGATCTATTGTGGGAAGCGTTGCAAAGATCGAACCTGCGAAGCCCAGCCTCATGAGTTTGGGAAGAAGGCCGCTGTGATCGATATGGGCGTGCGTAAGGATAACGGCATCGACCGTCTTTGGATCGAATGGGAAGTCGCCGTAGTTCAGCTCTTTCTCAGATTTCGGGCCCTGGAAAAGGCCGCAGTCGACAAGGACCCGACAGGCGCCGGTCTCGATTTCGTAGCAGGACCCGGTGACCCCGTGGGCAGCGCCGTGAAACCGTAGGATTGGGGGCATGGTCTCCTTCCTGGCGCGAACGGAAAGAAGCGCCGTCCGCTCTCTTATGTTTGGACCGGTGCGACTGCTGTCAGGCAAGCGCAGTCAATGTCGGTATTGAATATCGCCAGCACTTCATCCGCCCAAGTTCGATGACACGCGCGGTGATTGCTTTGATCGGCGTCAATTCAATCCGGCTCCGGCCGTGCAGATTTTGAAGCGGTACGTCGTTCTCCAGGGTCACAACTATCGGGAATGCCCGAGATCTGCGACTGGACCTGGCCTTATGGAAGGGCTGCCGAGGCCGGCGCGTGATGCAAAGGCAAGCGCCGGCGACACGGAGATGAAGGCCACGGCATCGACGCCCATTCGGCCTGCGAGCAGATCGCGAACGATCGAGATGCCGAGGCCGGCTACGACCGGCACAGTACCGGCGGTCCAGAGACAAAATGCAAGGGATGGGGTCGCCCACAGCCAGGCGCCCAGGCCGCAGGCAAGGTCAGCCAAAGCAATAACGATCAGCGCGAGGTGTGCGATGCGTCCCATCGCCGGTCAGGGTTTCTCGACGCGGGCCACCTGATATGTGTGCATGGACGCGCGCGTGCCGATCGACACATACTCGCCGGTCACGAAGCACTCGTCATTGAGGCGGAAACCGATCTCGTCGTCGCTTTCACCTTCTTCATAGTCGAAGTACCATTGTTCACCAGGCTTGCGCTGCAAGGGACCGATCTTGACATCTCCATGCTCGTCGAACCGTCTGATCCGGTAGGAAGCCTGATGCGCCTCTCATTCGTGGGGATCGAGACGCCCCTCGTTGTCGAGCGGCAAGAGAAGGTCGTAGCCTTCGTCACGCGTACCTTCTGAGTGAGCCTTCTCGCGTGCAAGCAGCAGGCGCACGTGGCGGACATTTGCAGGCAATTTCATTGTGCCGCTCGTGAGATGCTCCCTTTTGTATCTCTCATGCCAAGGCGGCGAAGGGCCGTCCTTGATCGGTATCGAGGCATGACCCATGGTGAGAAGACAAAGACAGCACCCCCGAGTGTGCCAGTTCCAGCTGTCGCCAGAAGCAATGGTGCCCAGAAGCGAACCGAAGAGGTTCGCCATGGCCAGGATCACTCTTGGAAGTGCGTTGATGGCGATGGCCGCAAGAACTGCCTGCCGGCCGTTTCGACCGTAATGGACGTGCCCATCCCGTTATTCTGCTGATCGACCAATACCGCCTACCACAGGATGTGCCGCACGCGAGATGTCTGGCGAAATCGTTCCCCGGTGAACCGCTCCTGCAGGCTGTTTAAGACGCGATCACTGGCAAGCCCTGACCCCGGTACGTAGAAACCCGTACGGGTATAACCGAATTTCGATCCATCGGAATTGAGTGGATTGTCTCGCCATCGGTATCGAGGGACGATTCATGACGAACTTTGAGCAATCCCACTATTCCCGCCAGCTTGGCGGTATCCTTCTCGATCGCAACGAACCCAGCGTGCCGCTGGGAAGCGGCCGACCTGCCACATTCTTCCCGGCGGGCTCGGAAATTTACGCCCAGGGCGAGCTGTGCGCGAACCTCTACCAGGTGGAGTTCGGCGCCGTTCGCATTTACCGTCTTCTCTCGGACGGCCGGCGTCAGATATCGGCATTTCACCTGGCCGGCGAAATGTTCGGTTTCGAAGCAGACAAGCGCCATCACTTCTTCGCCGAGGCGATTTGCGGCACCGGCATTCGCATCCTCAGCCCTTCGGCTTCCCACGTCGTAGCCGAACTCCTGCCCATGGCGCTTCAAAGCCTCGTGCGGGCCCAGGAGCAGCTTCTGGTGCTTGGTCGCCAGAATGCGGTGGAACGCGTCGCGGCTTTCTTCCTTGAGATGTCCGAGCGTCAAGGCGGCCTGCGCCAGATCGAACTTCCGATGTCACGTTTGGATATTGCGGACTATCTCGGCCTGACGATCGAAACCGTCTCGCGGGTCTTTTCCAGGCTCAAGAGCAAAGGAGTCATTGGCTTGCCAAGTTTACGGTGCGTGGAAATCATTAAGTTGCAGACGCTCCAGGACTTGGCTGCATGAGCACTCTGCATCGGCAGGCGAGATTGGGACCGGACACCCGGGAACCTTCGGGGAAATGCAAATGGCATTTAATAGCGACCGCGCCCTTTAACCGCGATCTCGAGCTGGCGGTACAGAACCAGGATGGTACCAATGCGCTGGTGTTTCCCTGTCAACGTATTCTGACTGGATGGATCGCATCAAAGACCCATGAAAGGCTTGATGTATCACCGACGCATTGGCGGGCGTGGACGGATGCTGCCTCGGGAAATAGGGTGAGCTAGCAGCGCGTCGCGGGTCAATTGAACCACGGACAAGTGTCTATCATGTGCCGACATGAGAAAATCCGAGCCTTTGATCCGGGTCAACGCGGCGGCTCTGTAAAGTTGCCCTTCTTTCTTCACCTGCCGCTACCCCGGTGGGAACGACCGGATAAGCGGCAAAGCGAGCCCACGGAGGAGCCGCAGCCGTGACCAAAACGACAATCTCGACTTTTTCGCAGGCAGCACAACAGGCGCAACATTGGGTCAATGAAGTTGCTGATGAGTTGAAGTGGGATATCCCACGTGCCTATCGACTGCTAAGAGCAGTCTTGCACGCGCTCAGGGACTGGCTACCGCCGGAAGAAATGAGCGATCTCGCGGCGCAATTGCCTGCCCTGATCCGCGGCATCTTCTTCGAAGGCTGGCGCCCCCTCAACGGCCTTGGCCACGATCGTCGCAAGCGCGATTTCATCATTGCCGTGAGAAGGGAGTTCGGCTTTGAGGACGAGATCGATTTTGATCGTGCCATCGGGGCCGTTTTTCATCTTATCGACTGCCATATCTCCGTAGGAGAGGCCGAACAGGTCCGCAACTCCATGAGAAAGGCGCTCCGGCAGCTTTGGCCGGCGGACTGAGCCATGTTTTGCGATCGACAGGAAGCAGGACGAATGCTCGCGAACGAACTCGCCGGGCTATCGCTTCATGCACCTGTCGTCCTTGCGTTACCGCGTGGCGGCATACCTGTCGCTGCCGAGATCGCTGCTAAGTTGAAAGCGCCTCTCGACTTGGTGGTCGTCCGCAAAGTGGGCGCTCCAGGTAACCCTGAACTTGCCGTCGCGGCGATTGTCGATGGTGATCCGCCCGACGTCGTTCTCAACCGCGAAATCGTGGAAGCCTACAATCTCGACGACGCGGCTCTGGCGATGCTAGTGAAACACGAGCGGCCGGAGCTGCAGCGTCGCAGCGCCCTCTACCGAGGCAGCCGGTCGCCGCTCTCTATTGCCGGGAAAACTGTGGTTCTCGTTGACGACGGCGCGGCAACCGGCACCACGATGAAGGTGGCGGTACGCGCCCTCAAAAGGCGATCGCCGATGGCAATTGTCGTGGCACTGCCGATCGCCCCGCCGGACATCGTGGCCGAACTTAGCCAAGAGGCGGATCGTGTCGTGTGCCTGGCGCAGCCGCCGCATTTTCGGGCGCTTGGCTACTACTATCGCAATTTCGAACAGCTCGACGACGAGGGTGTCCTCGCCGCGTTGGAGCGCGGCCAGGCGGGCAGGGGCGCCGCGACGAGCAAACGCCAGAACGCGGCTATGGAAAATCCAAGTATGGTAGGCCCGGAAAAGAAGCCGTAGAAAAGGAGTTGGTTATGTTGGTCAGGACCATGACAATGCTCGAGTGCACGGAACTGCTGGATAGCAGCCGGTTATGCAGGATTGCTTGCGCCAAAAACGATCAACCTTACATCGTTCCTGCCTATTTCGTTCATGCCGAGAACTACCTTTTCATGTTTTCGATGCTGGGCAAGAAGATCGAATACATGCGGACGAATCCACACGTGTCGGTGCTTGTCGAAGAGCACGGCGAACACCGGGATTGGAAGAGCGTCATTGTCGATGGCAGGTATGAAGAGCTGCCTGATGAGATCGGCCACAAGCGCGACAGGGACCATGCCTGGTCGATTTTGAGCAAGTACAACGACTGGTGGAGCCGGGCGCGCTGAAGCCGCTCTTCCCACCGATCTCGAACGAAATATCGCATGTGTTTTTCCGCGTCTCAATTGAGCAGACCTCCGGGCGCGAAGCGAAGGAATAGTCACGCGGCACATAACGATTTGACACCTGTCAGTGAAAGATCGTGTTTCCGAGCCATATTGCTTTGGGCTGCCGAAAGGAGCAGTGATGATGAAATGGGCGTCGACGATAACTGTATGCATTCTGTGCGTTTGTTCTGCGGCGTCCGGTCAGGAAGCGAGCTACGGCCAGACTGAGTACCTGAACTCCTGTGCCATGTGCCACGGCGAAGCCGGTAAAGGCGACGGCCCTCTGGCCCATGATTTGTACAAGGCTCCGGCGGACTTGACGCGGCTGTCCGAACAGAACGGCGGCGAGTTCCCCACGTGGCGGGTCTTTGCCACCGTTGACGGGCGCCATGCGGCCAACCAGCGTGACTATCGGGATATGCCGATATGGGGTGAGCGTTTTCTGGAAGATGATGCCAGGAAATACGGGACAAATGCAGGCGAAGCCGTCACCACCGAGCGCATCCTCGAACTGACCAGATATATCCAGTTGTTGCAGCGGCAGTGAGATGCCGATGCTGACTGACCAACATGCAATTGAGTTGCAGGACACCAACTGGACATCGGCCCGATGTTGCCAGGGTGATCGGGTGAGCCAGACGTTCTATTTTATCTGATCCTACCCTCAGTGGCAGGACAAGCGAGGAGAAGGACCGTGGCAGATAACTACGACCAGAAGGAACTCGACCTCATCGACCGTTACTGGCAGGCCGCAAATTACCTCTCGGTAGGACAAATCTATCTTCTCGACAACCCGTTGCTGAAGGAACCGCTTCGGCCGGAGCACATCAAGCCGCGCCTGCTTGGTCACTGGGGCACCACGCCCGGCCTCAATTTCATCTACGCACACCTCAATCGGGTCATCCGCGCCCGCGATCTCGATATGATTTACATTTGCGGTCCCGGACATGGCGGGCCGGGCGTGGTCGCCAACACCTATCTCGAAGGTACCTATAGCGAGATCTATCCGGACGTCTCCTGCGACGAGCCGGGCCTGTGCAAGCTGTTTCGGCAGTTCTCCTTTCCCGGCGGAATCCCAAGCCACGCGGCTTCCGAAACTCCCGGATCGATCCATGAGGGGGGAGAACTCGGCTATGCGCTCGCCCATGCCTACGGTGCGGCGTTCGATAATCCCGACCTCGTGGTCGCCTGCGTGATCGGCGACGGCGAGGCTGAGACCGGCGCGCTGGCGGCTTCCTGGCATTCGAATAAGTTCCTCAATCCGGTCCATGACGGCGCCGTCCTGCCGATCCTGCACCTGAACGGCTACAAGATCGCCAATCCCACCGTGCTCGGCCGGATCGAGGGGGAGGAATTGCGAAGCTTGCTGGTCGGCTACGGTCACGAACCGTTCTTCGTCGAGGGCGACGATCCGCGCGACATGCACCGCAAGATGGCCGCGACAGTGGATGCGGCGCTCGACCGGATCGCTGAAATCCAGCATGCGGCAAGGCAATCCGGCAAGGTCACGCAGCGCCCGCGCTGGCCGATGATCGTGCTCAGAAGTCCAAAGGGGTGGACCGGGCCGAAGGAGGTCGACGGCAAGAAGGTGGAGGGGTTCTGGCGCGCCCACCAGGTGCCAATCACGGACCCGCGCGCCGATCCCGGCCACCTGAAGCTGCTGGAAGACTGGATGCGAAGCTACAGGCCGGAGGAGCTTTTCGACGAGGCGGGCGTTCTGCGGGATGAGCTTCGCTCGCTTGCTCCCGCCGGCACCCGGCGGATGGGCGCCAACCCGCATGCCAATGGCGGGCTGCTCAAGCGCGAGCTGCAATTGCCGAACTTCAGGGATTTCGCCGTCGCTGTCCCGCAACCCGGCGGCACGCTGGCCGAGGCGACCCGCGTCATGGGCGCGTTTCTCGAAGAGGTCGTGCGGCTGAACGCCGATGCGCGCAATTTCAGGATCATGGGGCCGGACGAGACGGCATCGAATAGGTTGGACGCCGTGTTCGAGGCGACCGAGCGCGTCTGGATGGAGAAGATCGAGCCCTACGACGTGCACCTTGCCCGAGATGGCAGAGTTATGGAGGTGCTGAGCGAGCATCTGTGCCAGGGATGGCTCGAAGGCTACCTGCTGACCGGCCGGCACGGCCTTTTCTCCTGCTACGAGGCCTTCATTCACATCGTCGATTCCATGTTCAACCAGCATGCCAAATGGCTGAAGGTGTCGCGCGGGCTGGCATGGCGGCGGCCGATCGCGTCGCTCAACTATCTGCTGACGTCGCATGTGTGGAGGCAGGACCACAACGGCTTCAGCCATCAGGACCCCGGCTTCGTCGATCTCGTCGCCAACAAGAAGGCGGACATCGTGCGCATCTACCTGCCGCCCGATGCGAACACGCTGCTATGGGTCGCCGATCATTGCCTGCGGACTTACGATCGCATCAACGTTATCGTCGCCGGAAAGCAGCCCGCGCCGCAATGGCTGGCCATCGAGGACGCCGCCATGCATTGCAGGGTGGGTGTCGGCGTCTGGGAATGGGCGGGCACCGAGAAGGGCGGCGCCGATCCGGACGTCGTGATGGCCTGCGCCGGCGATGTTCCCACGCTGGAGACGCTGGCCGCCGTGGACCTGCTCAGGCAAGCGGTTCCAGACCTTGCCATCCGTGTCGTCAACGTGATGGACCTGATGACGCTAGAGCCGAAAGAGCGACATCCGCATGGCCTCCCGGACGCCGAGTTCGACCGGCTGTTCACAAAGGACCGTCCCGTCATCTTCGCCTATCACGGCTATCCCTATCTCATCCACCGCCTGACCTACAAACGGACGAACCACGACAACATCCACGTGCGCGGCTTCAACGAGGAGGGGACGACGACCACGCCGTTCGACATGGCGGTGCTTAACGAGCTGGACCGCTTTCATCTCGCGATGGAAGCTATAGACAGGGTGCCTGGACTGAGTACGAAGGCGGCAACGGCCAGGCGGCAACTCGCCGACAAGCTCGTCGAGCACACGCGTTATGTGAGGGAGCACGGGGAGGATATGCCGGAAATCCGGAACTGGAGCTGGCCGTACAAGACGGCGGCTTAGGCGAGTGACTGAAGCGGGAAGGGATTGCTGGTGATAGCAGGCTCGATCCTCACGCTGAATGCCGGTTCGTCCAGCCTGAAATTCGGCCTCTTCGAAAGCGGAACGCTGCGCCGAATGGTGTCCGGCGGTTTCGATGGCGTGCACGACACGCCGCGCCTGGCCGCGAAAGACGGAAATGGGGCGCCCGTCGTCGACCGGTCGGTCCTGCAGAAGAAGCCGCCGGTCGAAACCCTGCTTCGCGAGTTGTTCGGTTGTCTCGAGCCATGGCTGGCGGACAGGCCGCTGGCGGCGGTCGGGCACCGCATCGTCCATGGCGGCAGCGGGTTCGTCGCCCCCGTCAGCCTGTCCGAAGCGGTGGTTCGCAAACTCGACGCGCTGACGCCGATCGCCCCGCTGCATCAGCTCGCCTGTCTGGAACCGGTGCGGGTGCTGATGCGCTTGCATCCCGACCTGCCGCAGGTTGGCTGCTTCGACACAGCCTTCCATCACACCCTTGCGCCGCCCGTCAGCCGCTACGCCCTGCCGCGCGAATTCGAGGAGCAGGGTATCCGTAGATACGGCTTTCACGGTCTGTCTTATGAATTCATCGCCGGGAGGCTGCGGGAGATTTCGCCCGAAACCTTCAGCAAGCGTATCGTGGTCGCGCATCTCGGCAGTGGGTGCAGTCTCTGCGCCATGCGCGAAGAAAAAAGTCTTGACACCACCATGGGCTTCACCGCGCTAGACGGGCTGATGATGGCGACGCGGCCGGGCGCGATTGACCCCGGCATCGTCCTCTACCTGCAGCAGGTCCGCAGCATGTCCGTCAAGGAGGTCGAGCACCTTCTTTATCATCGCTCAGGACTTCTTGGCGTATCAGGGCTGTCGGGAGACGTCCGCGACTTGCTCGCAAGCGAGCATCCAAATGCAGCGGAAGCCCTCGATCTTTTCACTTTCCGCATCGCCCGTGAAATCGCGGCGATGGCCAATACATTGCAGGGCCTGGACGTGCTGGTATTCACCGGCGGCATCGGCGAGCATGCCTGGCAGATCCGCGAGGCGGTCTGCGAGCGGTTGCGGTGGCTGGGCGTAAAGCTGGACAGGGACGCCAACCGTTCCGGCAAGGAGCGTATCGCGGAACGGCAAGGAGTGGTCGAAATCCACGTCATCGCCACGGACGAGGAACTGACGATCGCCCGTCAGGTATCGACGGTCATTGGTGGATGACTTGTCAGCGCGCCAGGAAAACCGGGAGCGGAGGATCTTCCAGCATGGAGCGGGTCACGCCGCCAAAAATGCGCTCGCGCAGCCGTGAGTGGCCGTAGGCGCCCATGACCAGCATCTCGGCGTCCGTATCGACGGCCTGCCGGCGCAGCCGTCCGCCACGGAATGGTTTTCGCTCGGAAGGCGATCGATAGTAACCTGGACGCCATGGCGGGCAAGGAAGGTTGCCACGTCGGCACCCGGTTCCTCACCATGGGAACGCTCGCCTTCGATGGGATCGACAATGGCCAGGCGCACCTCGTCGGCACCGGCAAGCAGTTCCAAGGCTTCCCGCACCGCGCGTGTCGCCTCGATCCGCGTGTCCCAAGCAACAAGGATCCGTTTAGGATTAAGTGACGCATGAGCGTTTTCAGGAACCAGCAGAAGCGGCTTTCCCGACCAGAACAAAGCACCTTCGATAACCTTTTGCCGCAGCGTCTCCGACGCGAGCAATTCAGGTCCGGCGAGCGTAAGGTCGGCGTAGCGAGCTCGCCGCCCGACCATCTCGTCGGCCCAGCCAATCTCGGCATAGTCACTGACTACGTCGCCCGAAACAGGGCTCGCTGCCACGAAGGCGGATATTTCTTCAGTGCGATCCTTCAGATGTTTCTGATCGGCTCGTTGTTCCTGCATCCAGCCATCCGACACGACGACGGCGTATTCACCGATTGGCGGGGGAGCGGCCAAAGCCATGACAAGCACTGAAAGATGCGCTTCGGCTTGTTCGCACAAGTCTGCAGCAAGCTTGAGATCGCTTCGCCCGCCGATTTTCGGCCCGGTGATCGTCAGAATTGTCTTGAACGCCATGATTCCGATCCTCGTATCTCGCGTTTGTGCAGAAGCGATATTCAGTTCCGCCGGCAGCTTCATTGCGTTGGATCAAAACTTCCGTCCGCTCACGATTGATCCCGGTCAAGGAAAGTGGGCCGCCCCTGGCGGAATCTGCATGTTCGCTGATCGACATGCCTAAAAGAGGAATGTGACCCATGAAACTTCAGGCCTTGCTTCCACTGGTGACGTACCCCGACCCGGTCTCGCCGCAAGTCGGATCGAATGCCACCATCATGTCGGCGCAGTTGGAGGCGGAACTGCATGCCCTTACCGTGAACGCCGACATTCCGCCCGTGTCGAATGTTCTTTCCAGGTTTCTCTTGAACACGCCGGAACTGATCAGGGAGGCGAACGCAAGGAGTCGCAAGAATGGCGAGGACATTCTCCGCATCGTGACGGACGAGGCCGTGTCGGCAGGCGTCAAGCTCGTCACCGATCGGACGGCGACCGCGCTGCCGTTGTTGGGCGATCTGGCTGCGAACCGGGCACGCTATTTCGACTTTGTCCTCATTGGCTGGGAAGCCGCGAATGAAAGTACGCATACGCTGGCCGAGGATATCATTTTCGGCTCCGGTCGCCCGGTGATCCTGCTTCCCGAATTGGTCCAGCCGACTGTCTTCGATCATGTGGCGATCGCGTGGGACGGCAGTCGCGTCGCGGCAAGGGCTGTCGCTGACGCGGCCCCATTGCTGCGGAAGGCATCGAAGATCACGGTCCTGACTGTGACCGACGAGAAGGATCTGCCGGAAGACGATCCCGGTGCCCGGCTCGCCGTAGGGTTGCGGGAGCGCGGTCTTCCCGCCGAGGCTCACGCCGTGCTGAGCGGCGGCGGCGACATTGCTGTGACCTTGCAGGAGAACGCTGTTCAACGCAGTGTCGACATCCTCGTGATGGGCGGCTACGGTCATACGCGTGTACGCGATTTTATCCTAGGCGGAGCGACCGACGGCATCCTACGCGATCTGCGCCTGCCGATCCTGATATCGCATTGATCCCCACGGCGCCTTGATGATGAGCGGGAAAGCTCGCGCCAGCTTCAAGATCGTCCTGCTGGATGTTGCCCTAGCCGGTCTCACGGCGAGGATCAGCCTGAGCCTGGCCAGAAGGGCAGAACTGCCCGGGCGACTTGGACGGTAGGTGTGACTCCCGTCCTTGTGGCGCTGGTCGTTGAAATCGTTCGGAGCCTATTGAGACGCGAAGTCGGTCTCGACGTCGTGGCGACCTTGTCGATGTCGGCCGCGCTAGCCTTTGGCGAACCGCTTGCCGCCGCCGTCCTCGCCTTGATGTATTCGGGAGGCACCTTCCTCGAACGCTTTCCCGAAGGTCGTGCCCGGCGCAAGATGCATGATCTTCTCTCGCGTGTTCCGCGTATCGCGACCCGCCATCGCTAGGGCGCGCTGTACGAAATCCCTCTGAATGAAATCGAGCCCGGCGATCTGCTCCTGATCCGCCAGGGAGACGTTGCTCCCGTCGACGGGGCCGCCGAGAGCAAGCGGGCGATACTCGACCAGTCGGCGATGACCGGCGAAGCGATTCCCGTGAGGCTCATGCGCAGCCACGAGGTGATGAGCGGCTCGACCAATGCGGGCGAGGCTTTCGACCTGCGCGCCAGCCGCCGTCCTTGTCGTCGCAACGCCGTGCTCGCTCATTCTGGCAGTGCCGGTGGCACTTGTGGCGGGCCTGTCGCGCGCCGCGCATTTCGGTGTGCTGATCAAGGGCGCCAAGCTGCTTGAAGCGCTCACGCAGGCGCGATTATAGGCCCTCGACAAGACCGACACGCGGACGGACGGGCGTCCGCAGATCGTCTCCATCGAGACTTTCGCTACACTGTCGCCTGGGTGCAAGGGGCGCAGCCGCTTCCGCGGAGACCGCCGACGTCGTCCTTCTGGTCGATGATCTCGGTCGGCTCCTTACTGGGCTTGAAGTGGCTGTCCGATCCCGGCGTATAGCGTTTCAGAGTGTGGCGGCGGGCACCAGTCATTCGGTGGCCGGCATGATCGCGGCCGCCCTTGGCTATCTGACGCCGGTGCAGGGCTCGCTGCTGCAGGAAGCGATCGACGTGGCGGTCATCCTGAACGCAATACGCGCCTTGCGGATTTCACCAGATAGCCTGCAGCGGGCACCTGATCTGCCGCCGCCGACGGCGATTTGAGCTTCTTCATCTAAGGGGAGGGCCAGGGGTATCGGGTATTCGCGCCCCGATCCTAACCAGCCCGTTTCCCGAGCGCATGCATGGCGGAAATCCACTTCCTGCGCTTGGCGTCGCTTGCGCTTTCCACCATCCCGAACAGCGTTTCCCAGACCGGGCTGATGCCGACGAAGTTCAGGACGTTGCGACGCATGCCGGCGACACCGTGGCCTAGATACCAGAAGCGATAGAACGAGGCCGGCATGCCCATGGTCACCACCACGCGGGCCGAGTGGCCCTTGAGCAGCGTCTTGGCGAAGCCGTTCTTGCCTGCTTCGGGATAAGCAAAGGCGACGCCCGGCCGCATTACCTGTTCCAGGAAGGCTTTCAACAGAGCAGGCATGGTGCCAAGCCACAGCGGAAAGATGAAGACGAGATGCTCCGCATCCTTGATCGCCTGGGCAGCGTCCTCCAGCGTGACCGGCAGGGACCGTTCGGTGAACTCTTCCGCGCTCCGGAGGATCGGGAAATCGAGCGTCGCGACGTCGAGGAGCCGGATTTCATGGCCGGCCGAGCGTGCGCCTTCGGCATAGGCGCCGGCGAGTGCCCGGCACAGGCGCGTCGGATTTCCATCTGGATGACCAAGTATGATGAGGATGCGGCGCGGCATAGCGGCTCTCCGGATGATCGAGCCGAGGCTACACAGCTCGCGAACCGACGCCCTTGATTGTGATCAAGTCCGGCGATGCTTGGTGAGCCGCCGCTCGCGTGCGAAGAACAAGCGTTTAGTCGCTTCCGATGCGGTCAGATAAATCAGTGTGATCGCGACTAGACCTGCCATTATCTGCGTAGGCAGCGGCGTGAAGCCGAACCTGGCTGAGCCAGGCAGGTAGGGAATCCTCACGGCGAGCAGGCCGATTGCCAGTGTCAGCCACGCCAAGAGCGCGCTTGGCCGGCTCCGCCAGAAGGACTGGTGCGTGCGTATGACGAGGACGATCACCAGTTGCGTTAGCAGCGATTCGACGAACCATCCCGTCCGGAACGTTCCGGCTCCCGCATGCATCACCAGCAGGAGAAAGCCGAAGGTTACTAAATCGAAGAAGGAACTCACCAGCCCGAAATAGATCATGAAGCGACGGATCGAACCAATATCCCAGCGGCGCGGCGTCTCGATCTGCTCGGCATCTACGCGATCGCGTGCTATGGCCAACGAGGGTAGAGACGATAGCAGGTTGTTGAGAAGGATTTGCGGGGCCAGCAACGGCAAGAAGGGTAATGCAAGCGACGCGAAGGCCATCGAGACCATGTTGCCGAAATTGGCGCTGGTGGTGATAGAGATGTACTTCATCGTGTTGGCGAAGGTTCGCCGGCCGTCGTCGACACCACGCAGCAGTACGCCGAGGTCCCGCTTAAGCAGGATCATGTCCGCAGCCTCCCGTGCCACGTCGACGGCGCCATCAACTGAGATGCCGATATCGGCTTCGTGCAGGGCCGGGGCATCGTTGATGCCGTCGCCCATATAGCCAACGACATGGCCACGTCGGCGTAGCGCTTCGATGATGCGCTCCTTCTGGTTGGGATCGATCTCGGCGAAGATATCGACACGTGCGACGCGGGCGAACAGCGCCTCTTTGGTCAGCTTCGCCAGTTCGTCGCCGGTGAGTATGTGGCGATGCGGCAGGCCGATGATCTGCGCCAGATGCGCCGCAACATGGCGATTGTCGCCGGAGATGACTTTCACCTTGATGCCGCGCTTGGCCAAGGCCTTCAATGTCTCGGCCATGTCCGGCTTCGGTGGGTCAAGGAACAGAAGGAATCCAGCGAAGGCAAGCTCTGCCTCATCCTCGCGGCCATAGGTCTGGCGCGACGGAAAGCGGCGCACCGCAAGGCCAAGCACGCGAAAGCCCTGCATGCACCAGCCTTGCACCCTCTCGTCGATGGCTTTTGCCTGCTGCTCATCGAGCATGCAAGCCTCAACAATGTTTTGGACTGCGCCTTTGCAAATCAGCAGGTCCTCGGTGGCATCCTTCCGCCGCACGATCACCGACAGCCGCTTGCGGATGAAATCATAGGGAATCTCGTCAATCTTTCGATATGCCGAAAGTTCGTCATCAGAACCCCTGCTGGCAGCAATCCCCTCATCGAGGGGATTTGCCATGCCGGACTGCAATGTCGCATTAAGCAACGCCCACAGCCGGATCTCGGGTGAAGCCGCCCCTTTGGTACTCAGACAGCCATCCAGGCGAATGGTTCCTTCCGTCAGTGTTCCGGTCTTGTCGGTGCATAACAGGTCCATGCTACCAAGGTTCTCGATGGCCTCGAGCCGGCGCACGATGACGCCACTCGCCGCCATGGTGCGGGCACCGCGCGCCAGCGTGACGCTGATGATGGCCGGCAGCAGTTCCGGTGTCAGGCCGACCGCCAGAGCCAACGAGAACAGCAGCGAGTCGATGGCGGGGCGGTGCAGAAGGAGATTGGCGAAGAAGACGAGGATGACGATGACTAGCATGATCTCCGTCATCAGATAACCGAAGCGACGGATACCTTTGGCGAACTCCGTCTCGGGCACGGCGCGAGCAATCGCCCCGGCGATGGCCGCGAATTCCGTCTCCTTGCCGGTGCGTACCGCAAGCATGGTGGCTGTGCCACTGCGGACTGAGGTGCCCGTAAAGACCGCATTGATGCGCTGGCCGATCTGGGCGTCCGGCGCCGAAACACCGGGAGCCTTGACTACGGGAAAGGTTTCGCCGGTGAGCGCTGCCTCGCTGACGTTGAAGTCGCGCGACTCCAATAGCACGCCGTCAGCCGGAATCAGATTGCCGGCGGAAAGCCGGATTACGTCGCCCGGTACGATCTCTGCGACGGCGGCGGATACCTCGCGGCCGTCGCGCAGCACGGAGGCTTTGCGGGCGATGCGTGCCGTCAGTGCCTCCATCGCCTTGGAGGCACCGTATTCCTGCGTGAACGAGAGTATGCAGCTCGTTAGCACGATGATGCCGATGATCACCGCTTCGCTGCCTTCGCCCACGAACGCCGACACGGTCGCCGCGAAGATAAGAATAAGCACCAGCGGACTGCGGAACTGCCGCGCAAAGGCAGCGAGTGCGGAGGCGCGTCCCATTCGGCCGACCGCGTTCAGACCGGCGTCACGAAGTCTACTGTGCGTTTCGTCGGAGGAAAGGCCCGCTGAGCTTGAATGCAGGCTGGTCAGCAACGTTCCTGTCGGAACCGACCAATACGCCCCGGCCAATTTCTCTTTCTGCTCCACAAAAGGTACTCCGCGACAGCGCTTTCGGCAGGCCGCTCACCACGAACGATGACGCCCGCTGCAACGGACAGGATATAGCGTGTTTCTTCAGCTCGCCATGAAGCGGTTCCGCCCGGTTTCGTCGAGCAGTGAGCGCGTCACACCGCCAAAGGCCCATTCGCGCAGGCGGCTATGGCCGTATGCTCCTGACACGATCAGGTCGGCGCCGCACTTGTCCAGCGCCGTGAACAGCGCCATGTGTTCGTCGGCACCTTCAACCAGCTCCGGCCGCGCTTCGACATCATGCGCTCCAAGAAAGGCCATAATGTCCGCGAGGCTTGCGCGGGCCCATTGGTCGACTTCGGTGACGACTGTCACAACCGTCACGGATTCGGCCACCTTCAACAGCGGCAGTGAGTCGGCGAGAGCGCGACGCGCCTCGCGCGTATCCTTCCAGGCGACGGCGATGTTCCTCGCCCGCACCTGTTCGGCGTCGCGAGCGATGACGAGCAGGGGGCGCCCCGCTTGAAGAGCGATGCTTCCGGGATCCGCCTGCCGGTAAGCGTCGCCCGTCGCCGCGCCTTCGACCGCGCTCATTACGACCAGGTCCGCCGCTCGCGCAGCCTCCGCCAAGGCGCGCGTCGGATCATTGAGTGCCTCACGCCATTCGGTCGCCACCTTGCCGGCGATCAGCTTGTCAAACTTGTCGTGCAGATCCTTGAAGCGGGACTGTATGTCGTTGCGCATCTGCATCCATGCTTCGGAGGCCAGGCCGGCACCGGCAGGATCGGCCACGACGATGGGAGCGTCGGCGGCGCAAAAGCCGATTAGCCTCGCCTGGAAGCGTCCTGCCAGGTCGGCTGCTGTTTTCACGACGGGGACGATAGGTCCGTCGATATCGAGGTTCACGAGGATGGACTTATAGCTCATGGGTTTGCCTTTCCGTCGCCACCGCGCCTGTGATTTCACGATGACAGAAAATCTACAGTCAGCACGATATACTGCCTTGATGCCGATCAAGAACGGTGTCTTTCGCCGCAAGCGTTCGCCGACCTGGACGATCGGGAACTACCGGACCACCAGAACCGGAACGTCGGTATGGGTGACGACCTCGTCGGTTTGGCTGCCGAGCATCAATCTCTGCGCGCCCCGCCGTCCATGGGTCGTCATGACGATCAGATCGCATCCCATTAGCTTGGTCGCCTGACGATGGCTCTCGAGGAGGCGTCGTCGACTTCGTGCAGCAGTTCGACAGCGACGCCGTGCTCGGCGGCCCGTTGTTCAATCGAAGACCGAATCGTTGGAGAGCTTGAAGTGCCGTCAGCGGTGTGGGCTGAGGCCGTGCGCCTTCCAGATGCCCTGCACCGTCGACGCCGCGATACCCACGGTCTTGGCCATCGCGCGCAACGTCCAATGGGTCGCCTCGTGCGATGGCGGAGCCTGCGTTAGGCGAATGATTTCGGCGATATGCTCCGGTGGAAGCGGGGCCTTTAGGCGGACGAGACCTATCGCAAAACAGGCCGCCAACGCGGTCGTGCATGAAGCGCTCCTGCCAGCGCCGAACACAGGTTTTGGACTTGCCGGTCTCGGCCATGATTACCGAGGTGCCCAGACCGGCACCGCTCAGAAGGACGATCCGAGCCTGCCAGACGTGCTTCTGGCGGCTCTTCGGGTTCGTGACGATGGCGCGCAACCGCTGCCGGCTGCCGACCGCCGGGAGATACGGTGAAGGAGATGTTGCTGCACATGCGACCGACGCGCATGCCAGCAGGTCCAGGGGAATCCCCAACCCCGACCCTCTTGTTCCGTTCAATCTAGCGTCGAGATCCTCTGTCAGGCGAACCGCCCGGGACACGCGTGCGCTACTGCCACGGCGGTAGCCCATGTGCTACAAATTTAGGCCAGCGACAGACTATGGACAACGCCGTATTACGCCGTCATGCTCTGGTAAGCGCAGCCTCGATCGAACTGACACTACTGCTCGTGAAATCTCTGCCCAACAACTCACCGATCAGGGTTTCTCTGGTCGCATCGTGGAAGTGACGATGCAATTCTCCTAACGTCCGTGGATCGGTGACGATAAATAGTGAGATAATCTTCCGGTGCCGTATCAACCTATCCAGATACGCTGACGCCCGGGCTACGAAGTCGTCGTTCTTCCGCTGCAAGCCATTCGGTTCGACGGGGTTGTTGCGGCTGCGTGTACCTGAACGTCGGTTGGCAGGCTGTGTCCCGGCGATCGTTTCCTCGACCAGTTGGATGCGGGATTCTGTGCCGTTATTACGGAACAGCCGCAGCTTTTTGCCATCGATGACGGCGACGGTAGTGCCATTCGGCAATATCATTGTCTCGCCCTGTGGCTTCGCGGTTCTTAAACTGTCCTCCTTACGGGCCGCCGGGAAATGTGTCGTTGATCCTGGTCAAGGAACAGGTTGAGAGGAGGGCTGCAGGATGCATCTGGCCGCAGAGTGGGCGCCTTTACCGGGTGGAACTCATGCCTCCGGCGTAGTCGCGCTTTTTGCAAGCCAGTGGGCCAACCGGGAAACTACGCTGTCTTCGGCCGTGCCCGTCGGGAACGTGGCGAAGTAGCCGCGATCGGAAGTGACGGCCTCGTTCGAAACTCGAACCAGAGCGCCAGTCTTGAGGTGCTGGTCGAGTAGCCCCGCCCAGCACAGGGCGAGGCCTTCGCCGGCCAGTGCCGCGCTGACCAGCAGGCTGTAATCGTCGAAGACGATGGCGTTCAGTTTTCGGGGTATATCGATACCCACCGCCCGGAACCAGTGCTGCCAATCGTAGTTCCGGTCGAGGCGGTCCGACAGTTGTAATAGGCGCGATGTGGTCAATCGGGAAAGGTCCGGCTTCGTATCTTGCCGCGCCAGAAACAGCGGGCTGCAAACCGCAAACACCTCTTCTCCCAGTATCTTGACGGCCGTCACCCCGGGCCAGTCTCCGTCACCGAAGCGGACATGGATGTCGGCTTCAGGCAGGTCCTGCCGCTGATCGCCGGTGAGCAACCGCAGTTCCTGGTCCGGGAAGCCTGCCGTCAGTGCGGACAGTCGCGGCAAAAGCCAATAAGTCAGGAAGCCGGGCGCCGCAGCGATCGTCAGTTTCCGTTCCTCCTGAACCCTGCGGATCTCTGCGATGGTTGTCTCCAGCCGGCTAAGGCTCGAGCGCAGGACATCGAACAGGGCCTGGCCAGTGGGGGTCAGGTGGAGAGGTTTCGTCTCCCGCCCGAACAGCGTGACGCCAAGATCGGCCTCGAGAGCAGCCACGCGACGGCTGACGGCAGGTTGTGAGACGTTCAGGTCGCGAGCGGCACGCGTGAACGATCCATGTCGCGCCGCCGCGTCGAAGGCAAGCAGATCACCGAACGATGGCAGGACGGTCTGCATCATAACACCCACGCATGGTTCCATTCGCTTTTCCGACGTGTCGGATCAAGCCTATTGTCTGCTAACCATATAGAAAACTAGCATGATTTTGCGAGAGCGCGAACGGCGCTTATGCCGGCGGACATAATCAGGCTCATGCGCCGGCAGCGCCGTCCTCCCGCAGAATCCAGGGGCCCTTTGACCACGGGTGACAAACATGAACGCTGTCGATGAACTATGCGCTCCCGAGATGGCTCGGCGCTCGGCCCGCTCCGGGGGCCGCGCGGCACGGGTGGCGGCTCGCGCCGCGCCGTTGGCGGATAATCTGCGGCCGGTACGGGCGGGTCTTCCCGGTGGCCAGTACAAGCCTCTGACCCAGGCGGGCGTGGAAAAGATTCATGCTTCGGCGTTACAGGCGCTGGAGGAAATCGGGCTTGCCAATGCGCCGGCTTCGGGCGTGGAGCTTTTGTGCGGGGCCGGCGCGATACTGGGGGATGACGGTCGCATCCGCTTTCCCCGCGCTCTTGTCGAGGACATGCTGGCGAAAGCCGGGCGCGACATCACCCTGCACGCCCGCGATCCCAAACACGATATGCATCTCTCCGGGACGAGCGTGCATTTCTGCACGGCGGGAGCGGCGGTGCACATCGTCGACCCCCTGACGTCGAGCTACCGCGAATCCACTGCGCAGGATCTATACGATTCCGCACGGCTGGCGGAGCATCTCGACAACGTCCACTTCTTCCAGCGCACGGTGGTCTGCCGCGACGTGGCGGATAACAAGGAGATGGACCTCAACACGCTCTACGCCTGCCTTTCGGGCACGCGCAAGCATGTCGGGACGAGTATCTTCGACCTTGACCATGTCGCCGACGCTTTCGAAATGCTGCATATGGTGGCCGGCGGCGAGGACAAGTGGCGGGAGCGGCCTTTCGTCAGCAACTCCAATTGCTTTGTCGTCCCGCCGATGAAGTTTGCCGAGGAAAGCTGCCGCGTCTTGGAAGAATGCGTCCGTGGCGGAATGCCGATGCTCCTGCTTTCGGCAGGGCAGGCCGGAGCTACTGCGCCCGCGCCGATCGCGCTGGCCATTGTGCAGGCGATGGCGGAATGTCTTGCGGGCGTGGTCTATGTGAACGCCATTCGGCCCGGTGCGCCCGCGATCTTCGGCACCTGGCCGTTTGTGTCGGATCTGCGCACGGGCGCCATGTCGGGTGGCAGTGCCGAACAGGCGCTGCTTTCGGCAGGATGTGCGCAGATGCATCGCTTTTACGACTTGCCGGGCGGAGCGGCGTCGGGAATATCGGACTCGAAGCTTCCCGACATGCAGGCGGGTTGGGAGCAGGGCATCACGAACACGCTTGCAGGCCTGTCCGGCCTCAACCTCTGCTATGAGTCGGTCGGGATGCACGCCTCGCTGCTCGGCTTTTGTCTTGAGAGCATGGTTCTTGGTGACGATATTCTCGGTCAGGTGATGCGCCTCGTTCGCGGCATCGACGTTACGGACGATACGACCAGCATCGAGGTAATGAAGGAAGTATGTCTGGGAGGAGCCGGCCACTATCTTGGCTCGAACCAGACCCTCCAGTTGATGCAAACGGAATATGTCTACCCTGTCGTCGGCAATCGCATGAGTCCCAAGGAGTGGGTCGAGGCCGGCAAGCCCATGCTGCTCGACAAGGCCATCGCCCGCAAAAATGAAATTCTTTCACGGGCGGGCTCGGTCATCGAGCCGGAAATCGATGCTGCGTTACGTGCGAGATTCAATATCTATTTCAGGTAAGAACAACGGGAGCCCCGGCATCGGAAGGACCAGAGGTCCGACAGAGTTAGTACCGAGGCTTCCTCAAGGGCGTGCTCTCCGCATAAAAAAGCCGCTCCGGACGAGCCGGAGGCGGCGAGGAAATCGGGCTTCAGTCCTCTGTTCAGTTGCCAGCGGGGACCTTGGCGAATAGCTCTTCGAAAACTTTCTTCGCCTTGCCCGGTTGCTTGACTGTCTTGGCCTGGTCCAGATTCGACGGCCTGCCCGCGACGATCAGCGCCACCATGCCCATGCCATAGTGAGGCACGCATTTGACGCCGTAGACGCCTTCCTTGTCGATGGTGACGGTGATCGGTTTGCTGACCTCGCCTTTGAAGGGTTGCACCCCCTCGGGAAGCATGCCGTCGATGCTGGAAGCGTCATGCCCCTTGTCTGTCGGCACGAAGGTCACCGTATCACCGGGGGCGGCCTCGATATAATTGGGCTCGAAGACCATAACGCCCTGAGTGCCCTTATTGAGCATCTGCACTTGATGGTCTGCCGCATAGGCGGCGCCTGTCATCATCATGGCGGCGAAAACCGCTGTAGCGAAGCTTATGTATTTCATTTTCTTGCCTTTCTGCCCTTCTGCGTTACAGAAAAATAATGTTGCGGGGCTTTTACTGCGAACATTGGCAACCGACTTTGATGCAGCACAAACTGGCGAATGCGAGTTGTCTCGGTACGGTGCGCCGGTCAGCAAACCGGTTGGCTTCGGGCTAGCGTTGTATCGAGAGGGCAGCAACTGCAACCCCTAGACCACAAGAGTGACCCGATGAGAGGTTGCGGCAGCTTGTCAAAGTCAGCCGGTATTCGTCTACGTTCTTCCCAGATTTCTGATGAGGGCCAGGCGCTTGACGGCAATGGTGGCAAGAGCCTGAGCCCGATCCCGGGCGGCCTGCGAAAGCAGGTGTTCGCCAGCGTCGATATAATAGTCGGCCAGCCACTCACAAAGTGCCTCGAGAGATCGTGGTGGAGGTGGACCGACTGGGGCGGGCTCCTGCAGGGCATCCGATGCAAGATCAAGAGAGAGCGTGCGCGCCTCGAGAGCGAGATCGCGATATTCCTTTTTGTTTCCGCTCATGTCGGCATATTCCTCGAGACGTGTGCAGACTTCCATTTCCAGGGCGGACAAATCGTAGGTTTCCTGGACTGACGGTCTCAGGTGCCTGTTCTTGAAAAAAGCCTTCCGGCGTTCGCGCCGCAGCGTTTTGGCATGCTCCAGCTCCTCGCTGGCCATCCGCTCGGCTGCCTTGCGGATTTCCGCCGTTGCGCCATAGGCGGCGACATAGGACCAGAAGGCGAAGGCGCGCTCCTCGTTCCGCACGGCTACTGCCAAAGAGCGATAGGCGTCCACCAGTTCTGGTGAGACGAGGTGAATGCCCTCATCATCGAAAACGCCTTGGGGAACGGCTTCAGGCGGCAGCACCTCCGGCACGCGGTCCTGAATCTGCCGTGACCAATTGGCGACGAGGCCTATGTGGCCGTTCTCCTCACTGACCAGGCGGTCGAATACTTCAGCCAGATCCTGCTGGCCGACCGTGCGCATGTGCTTTGCGAGACCGGCGTACCGCTCTGCCGACTCCTTTTCCATCGCCATGGCGACAGCCAGCAGTTCGTTCATCGAACGGATTGACGCCGTCGGCTCGGATGTAAGGCGAGTCATCGGATGGCCCTCTGGTTTGTGAGGCAGCATAGGCGCGCAATCTGTCGTCGCTTTGCTTTGAATCAAAGAATCGTTCCGCGAAACCGTAGAGATGTGCGCTCCGAAGTCGGCTTGGCCCAAGCAGCCGAAAGAAGGGGACACATGTCAGGACCTATGGCTACGATCAGGCCCAGAACCGCACGGCTCGTCACGGCCCTCGTCTCTCGTACGATGGTTGTGGTGGTGGCCATGCTGACGTTGCTGGCCCTGCTGGTGAGTCCGGGACGGGCCGACGAAAGCTTGCAGCACTTTCTGTCCAGTACCGCGCCCGGCGAACTGATCCAGGGTGCCGATGCCTACGGCAAGGCAGAAGGGAATCCGCCATTGGTGCCTCTCCTGTCCGGCGGAAAGGCGGTCGGCTACGCGTATCTCAATACCGATTTCACGAGCGCGGTCGGCTATTCTGGAAAACCGATCCGTATTCTCGTCGGTATCAACGCCGGCGGCGTCGTCCGCGGCATCAAGCTGGTCGAGCACAAGGAGCCGATCGTCCTCATCGGTATCCCGCAGGAAAAGGTCGTTGCCGCCCTGAACTCGCTGATCGGCAAGGACCTTGGCCAGGTTGCTGCGGGGCGGGAACAGATACCTCAGGTGGATATCGTCAGCGGTGCCACCGTGACCGTGCTGGTGATGAGTGACAGCGTGGTGCGCTCGGCGGTGAAGCTGATCCGAAGCGGGCGCTTGGGTCAGAGGGAGGCTGGCGCTCCTGGAGCCTCCGCCGCGCCGGCCATGATCGTGGACCCCGCTGTATCGGGGATAAGCGACTGGAGCACGCTGGTCGGCGATGGCTCCGTGCGCAGCTTGCGCCTGACCGTGGGCGAGGTGACGAAAGCCTTCGCCGACGCAGGCCAGACGCAGGCGGCCGAGCGGCCCGAGACCGGCAATCCGGCCGACCGCTTCATCGATCTTTACGTCGCGCCCGTCAGCGTGCCCGCCATCGGCAGGAGCCTGCTGGGTGATACCGGTTACGACAGATTGGAGAAGAAACTGAAGCCTGGCCAGCAGGCGATCGTCGTGGCCGGCGAGGGTGCTTATTCCTTCAAGGGGTCGGGCTATGTGCGTGGCGGTATCTTCGATCGTATCGAACTGATGCAGGACGGTCAGGGCGTCCGCTTTCGCGACCGCAATCACACGCGTCTCGGCGATCTTGCTGCAGAAGGCGCGCCACATCTGCGCGAGATCGCGTTGTTCACAGTGCCGGAGGAGTTTTCGCTCGACCTTTCCGAGCCATGGGAATTGCAGTTGCTCGTACAGCGCAGCTACGGCGCACGCGACAAGGCGACCTTGCCCTTCGACCTCGGTTATACCTTGCCCGCGCGCTATCTGAAGGCTGCTCCAATGACGGTGACGCAACCAGCGCTGCCCACAGTCACGCCTGCGCAAGAGCCGGCCCAGCCCGTAACGAGTGGGCTGTCGGAGCAGGGTTCTCCCGACCAGGAACCCCTCTGGGTGAGGATCTGGAAGATGAACACCTTCAAGATCGGCGTCACGGTCGCTGCTCTCCTGGTGCTAACCGCCATCTTCTTCTTCCAGAACTGGCTGGTAAGCCGGCCCCGTCTGTTCGCCTGGGTGCGGCGGGGATACCTGCTGTTCACGCTGGTGTGGCTCGGCTGGTATGCCAACGCCCAGCTTTCCGTGGTCAATGTTCTGACCTTCGTCAATTCTCTGGTCACCGGCTTCAACTGGGAGTTCTTCCTTGCGGCGCCGCTAATTTTCATCCTGTGGGCGGCGGTGGCGGCGGGGCTGCTGTTCTGGGGCAGGGGTCCCTTCTGTGGTTGGCTGTGCCCGTTTGGCGCCTTACAGGAACTCACCAACAACCTCGCCCAATGGCTGAAGGTGCCGCAGATCAAGCTGCCCTTCGGCCTACATGAGCGGCTGTGGCCGGTCAAATACATGATCTTCCTAGGCCTGTTCGGCTTGTCGCTCTATTCCGTTGCGCTGGCCGAGACCTATGCAGAGGTCGAGCCGTTCAAGACGGCGATCATCCTGAAGTTCGCGCGTGGTTGGCCCTTTGTCGTCTTCGCGCTGGCACTGCTCGGAGCCGGTCTCTTCATCGAGCGCTTCTATTGCCGGTACCTGTGCCCGCTAGGCGCCGCGCTCGCCATTCCCGGACGCATCCGCATGTTCGAGTGGCTGAAGCGCTATCCCGAATGCGGCTCGCCCTGCCAGCGCTGCGCCAAGGAATGCCCGGTGCAGGCGATCCACCCCGAAGGCGAGATCAACGTCAACGAGTGCATCTACTGCATGCACTGCCAGGAACTCTACCACGACGACCACCGCTGCCCGCACATGATCCAGGTGCGGCTGAAGCGCGAGAAATTCGAGGCGCTGTCCTCGCCGGCAACCCGCGGCAAGGGTCCGCCCAAGCCGCCGGTGATCACCCACGGGGGTGAGCCAGTAGGGACAGCTGCAAAAGATACCAGTGTAACCGGCTGACAGGCCACAACAAGGAGAATGACCATGTCACAGGACGAACGGGAACGGAAAGCCATTCTGAGTAGACGCCAACTGCTGGGCACCACCGCTGTAATGGCGGCCGCCGGTGCCGCAGGGGTCGGTGGCGGACTGGCACTAAACGGAGGCGTGGTATCGCCGGCCGCGGCGGACGAGAAGGGCGAGCAGGAAGCCGAGGTCAAGCCCGGAGAGCTGGACGAATACTACGTGTTCTTCTCCAGCGGCCAGACCGGCGAGGTTCGTATCGTCGGCGCGCCCTCGATGCGTGAGATGATGCGCATCCCGGTCTTTAACCGCTGCAGTGCGACCGGTTGGGGTGAAACCAACGAGAGCCGTAAGATCCTGACGGAAGGGCTGCTTCCCGAAACGAAGGAGTTCCTGAAGGATCGCGGTGGTATTTATCTCAACGGCGACTTGCACCATCCGCACCCCTCGCAGACGGATGGCACCTATGACGGTCGCTACCTTTACGTCAACGATAAGGCGAATACCCGTGTCGCGCGCATCCGTCTCGACGTCATGAAATGCGACAAGATCATCCAGTTGCCTAACCAGCACACTGTACATGGCCTGCGTGTGCAGAAGTACCCGAAGACGGGCTATGTGTTCTGTAACGGCGAGGACCGCGTGCCGATTCCGAACGACGGCAAGATACTGGACGATCCCAAGCAGTACCATTCGATCTTCACCGCCGTGGACGGCGAGACGATGAAGGTGGCCTGGCAGGTTATGGTCGACGGCAATCTCGACAATGTCGATGCCGACTATCAGGGCAAATATGCCTTCTCTACCTGCTACAACTCCGAGGAAGGCGTGAACCTCGAGCAGATGATGGCGAAGGAGCAGGACTGGATCGTCATCTTCAACCTCAAGCGCATCGAAGAAGCCGTCAAGAAGGGCGACTTCAAGGAGATGGGCGGCGTGCCGGTCGTCGACGGGCGCCACGGCTCGCCCTACACCCGCTACGTGCCCGTGGCCAACAGCCCGCACGGCATCAACACTGCGCCGGACGGCATCCATGTGGTGGCAAACGGCAAGTTGTCGCCGACGGTGACCGTGTTCGACGTGCGTAAGTTCGACGATCTATTCGATGACAAGATCAAGCCGCGCGACACGGTGGTCGCCGAGCCGGAATTGGGACTTGGGCCATTGCATACCGCATATGACGGCCGTGGCAACGCCTACACCACACTCTTCATCGACAGCCAGATCTGCAAGTGGAACATCGAGGATGCCAAGCGTTCCTTCGCCGGTGAGAAGGTCGATCCGATCCGTCAGAAGCTTGATGTCCACTACCAGCCCGGCCACAACCATACGTCCATGGGGCAGACCAAGGAAGCGGATGGCAAATGGCTGATTTCGCTGAACAAGTTCTCCAAGGATCGCTATCTCAACGTTGGTCCGCTGAAGCCGGAGAACGACCAGTTGATCGATATTTCAGGCGATCAGATGGTGCTCGTACATGACGGTCCAAGCTTCGCCGAGCCTCATGACGCCACACTTGTCCATCGCTCGAAGATCAACCCGATCAGCATCTGGGATAGGGCGGATCCCTTCTTTGAGGATGCTGTCAAACAGGCCAAAGCCGATGGCATCGACCTGATGATGGACAGTGAGGTGATCCGCGACGGAAACAAGGTCCGCGTCTACATGACGTCCTCCGCGCCGGCCTTTGGGTTGGAGAGCTTCAACGTCAAACAGGGCGATGAGGTCACCGTCTATGTCACGAATATCGACGAGGTGGAGGATCTCACCCACGGCTTTGCCATCGTCAACTACGGCATCAACATGGAAGTGGCGCCGCAGGCGACTGCCTCAGTGACGTTCACTGCCAGCAAGCCAGGTGTCTACTGGTATTACTGTTCGTGGTTCTGCCACGCCATGCACATGGAGATGCAGGGCCGCATGCTCGTGGAACCGCAGGGCGCCTAGGACGTGGCTCGTACTTTCCATAACGCGATAATGGGAATGGTGGCGCTGTTTGCCGCCATTTCCGGCCATCCGGCGGGCGCGGCGGAGATAGCCGTGCCTGCCGACACCATGCCCTTGCAGGTCGCGGTGGACGGCGCGAACCCCGGTGACGTGGTTCGCCTCGCGCCTGGGATGCATGTTGGTCCGGTAGTCATCTCCAAGGCACTGACGCTGCAGGGCGAACCGGGCGCAGTGCTGAAAGGCGATGGCCGTGGCAGTGTCGTCCTGCTGGAAGCACCGGACGCCGCCGTTCGCAACCTTCGCATCGAAGGTTCGGGAATGGATCTGGACACGCTGGACGCCGGCGTATTCGCCGCGCCGACCGCCACGCGCGCGCTCATAGAGGACAACATCATCGTCGGCAATCTCTACGGCATCCAACTTCATGGCGCTCAGGATGCAGTGGCGCGGGGCAATCGCATCGAAGGTTTAAGCGAAGGGCGCACCAGCCGTTCCGGCAACGGCGTTTCGGTATGGAATTCGCCTGGGGCCAAAGTTCTCGACAACGACATCAGCTTTGGCCGCGACGGCATCTTCGCCAATGCTAGCAAGAAGAACGAATTCCGCGGCAACAGGTTCAGCAACCTGCGTTTCGCCGTCCACTATATGTACACAAACAACAGCGTGATCGCCGATAACGTTTCCACCGGCAATATCGTTGGCTACGCTATCATGTATTCCGACCGCCTCAAGGTCACCGGTAACGTCTCGGACGGCGACCGTGACAATGGCTTTCTTTTCAATTACGCCAACGCTTCTGAGATCAGCGGCAACGTGGTGCGTGGCCGTGCGCAGCCGGCCGAGCGCTGGACCAGCAACGGCCAGCGTTTCGCCGCAGATCCGGATATGCCCAAAGCCAGCGAAGCGGTCGGGTTACGCAAGGGGATGCGCATCGGCCCTGAAAAATGCGTTTTCATCTACAATGCCAACCGCAATCGTTTCTCCGGCAACCTCTTCGAGGGCTGCGAGATCGGCGTGCACTTCACTGCCGGCTCCGAGGGCAACGCCATGAGCGGCAACGCCTTCGTACGCAACCGCAATCAGGTCAAGTATGTCGGCACCCGCTCGCTCGACTGGTCGAGCGGGGGGCGCGGCAACTACTGGAGCGACAATCCCGCCTTCGACCTCGACGGCGACGGGCTTGCCGATAATCCCTACCGCCCGAACGACATGATCGACCGCGTGCTGTGGGAAGCGCCGGCGGCCAAGGTACTGGTCAACAGCCCGGCCGTTCAGGTGATCCGCTGGGCGCAGGCCCGCTTTCCAACGGTCTTCCCCGGCGGCGTCGTCGACAATCATCCGCTGATGAAGCCGGACGGCATCAAGGAAACGGAGACACCATGAGCCTCAATGTCGAACTGAAGTCGGCAGCACGGCATTACGGCCCGGTCAAGGCAGTGGACGACGTGTCCTTTTCGGCCGGCCCCGGCGAGGTGATTGCACTGGTGGGCCACAACGGCGCCGGCAAGACCACGCTCATCAAGCTGATGCTGGGGCTCGTGCGTCCCACCGCCGGCTCCGTCGCCGTGCTTGGCCAGGATCCGGCGGCAGGCGACGCCGCCGTGCGCCGGCGGCTCGGCTACCTGCCGGAGAACGTGTCTTTCAATCCCGCGCTGACCGGCCGCGAGACGCTGCGCTTCTATGTCCGGCTCAAGGGAGGCAGGCCTAAAGAAGAGGATGGGCTGCTTGAACGGCTTGGCCTTGCCCACGCGGCAGACCGGCGCGTCGGCACCTATTCCAAGGGCATGCGCCAGCGGCTGGGCCTGACTCAGGCCATGATCGGCACGCCTGCGGTGCTGTTGCTGGACGAGCCGACCACCGGGCTCGATCCGGAACTGCGCCAGCAGTTCTATGGGATTGTGCGCGAAATGGGTGCGGCGGGCGCCACCGTGCTTTTATGCTCGCATGCGCTGAACGAATTGGAAGGCAATGCCGGCCGCGTCATCATCATGAACGAGGGTCGCAAGATTGCCGATGGTTCTCTGGATGAATTGCGCCACATCGCGCGGCTGCCGACCAGGATCCGTTTGAGAGCCGCTGAGGGCGGCGCCCAGCGCTTGCGGGAATGGATAGGTGAGCCCTCCGGCCTGAAGCAGATCAACGGTCATATCATCGAACTGGATGCCACGCCGGAGGACAAGGCCGCCTTCCTGCGTCGTGCCGCAGGCGAGGGTGTACCCTTCGTCGACCTCGATATGGTTCCGCCTGGCCTCGACGAACTCTACGCCCATTTCCTGGCCGGGAGGACTTCCAGATGAACACGATCCTTCTACTTGCGGCCAAGGAGGTGCGCGAGGGCCTGCGCAATCGCTGGGTGTTGGCGGCGACCGGGCTTCTGGCGGCGCTGGCGCTGACGCTTGCCTTTCTGGGCAGCGCGCCGACCGGCACCGTCGGCGCCGGCGCGCTCGACGTCGTCGTCATCAGCCTCGCCAGCCTCACCATCTTCATCGTGCCGCTGATCGCGTTGCTCATCTCTCACGACGCCGTCGTCGGCGAGATCGATCGCGGCACCATGACTTTGCTTCTCTCCTATCCGGTTCGACGCAGCCAGGTTCTGTTCGGCAAATTCCTTGGCCATATCGCCATCCTCGCCTTCGCCACCTGCGTTGGCTACGGGCTTTCGGCGGTGGCACTGATGGCCACCAGCAAGGCGATCGGTGGCGGAAGCTGGGCGGCGTTCATGATGATGACCGCTTCCTCGGTGCTGCTTGGCGCGGTGTTCGTCGCCATCGGCTATCTGGTCAGCGCGCTGGCGCGCGACCGAGGCACCGCCGCCGGCATCGCCATTGGCATCTGGCTGGTGTTCGTCATCCTCTACGACATGGCGCTGCTGGGGCTGCTGGTCGCCGACCAGGGGCACTTCGTCAGTGGCGGGGTGCTGGATGCGCTGCTTTTGTTTAATCCGACCGACGCCTACCGCCTGTTCAACCTTGCCGGATCGGACGATATCGCGGCTGCTTCGGGCATGGCCGACATCGTGCAGAACGCAGCGCTGGGGCCGGCTGCACTGCTGGCCGCGCTCGCGGCGTGGGTCGTTGCGCCGATGGCGCTGGCGGCGGCCGCCTTTTCGAGGAGAGAACTGTGAGACCGCGCTTGACGATTGCGATCCTCGCCGGCCTGCTGGCGCTCGGCGCCTGCCAGCGCGAGGCGGAGGCGCCGCCCACGCCCTTCGCCATGACGGAGGACGCAATGGGGCGCTATTGCGGCATGAACATCCTCGAACATGCTGGACCCAAGGGCCAGGTCATCCTCGCCAAATATGATGAACCGATCTGGTTTTCGTCTGCCCGCGACGCAATCGCCTTCACCATGCTGCCGGAGGAGCCGAAGGATATCCGCGCGATCTATGTCTCCGACATGGCCAAGGCGCCGACATGGGACGAACCCGGGGCCGACAACTGGGTGGACGCCCGACAGGCATTCTTCGTTATTGGCAGCAACCGGAAGGGCGGCATGGGCGCCGCCGAGGCCGTACCCTTCTCCACCGAAGAGGCGGCGAAAGCCTTTGCCGGCGACCATGGCGGCGAAGTCGTGCGCTTCGATGCCGTTCCGCGCGATTACATTCTGGAGCAGCAAGCCGGCGACGGCGATGCGCCTGCGTCTTCTGGGGAGGTTCACTGACATGATTTCCGGACCGATGACCCGCCGTCGCATGATCGGCATCAGCGCCGCCGCGACCGGCATGGCGCTGCTGCCGTTCGGGAGCGCTGCGGCCATGCCCGAAGTAGTGACATGGCAGGGTGAGGCGATGGGCGCGCAGGCTTCGCTTGTCATCCATCATCCGGACCGCGCGAAGGCGCAAAAGCTGGTGGAAGCCACGGTCGCCGAGGTACGCCGGCTGGAGCGCATCTTCAGCCTCTACCGTGACGATTCCGACCTCACCCTGCTCAACCGGCAGCGCTTCCTCGTCTCGCCGCCGAAGGAACTCGTGGAGATATTGCGTCAAAGCAGTGATGCCTGTGCGCTCACCGGTGGTGCCTTCGATCCCACCGTGCAGCCGCTGTGGGATTCCTATCGGCGCCACTTCTCGTCGCCCGGTGCCTCGGAAGCCGGCCCTTCGGCCAAGGTGCTGCGGGAGTGCCTTGCCCGTGTCGGCCTCAATCGGGTCGCTTGCTCGTCTGATCGCATCGAATTGCCGGTTTCGGGCTCTGCGATCACGCTCAACGGGATCGCCCAAGGCTATATAACAGACAAAGTAGTGGACTTACTGAAGGCCGGTGGCATCGAGCACTCCATGGTCGACATGGGCGAGAGCCGCGCTATCGGCCCGGCGTGGAATGACAGGCGGTGGCGGGTCGGCATTTCCGATCCGCTCGATACGGCTCGCGTCCTCAAAGTACTTGAAGTGGAGGACCGCGCCGTGGCCACGTCGAGCCCGTTCGGCTTTCGCTTTGATGCACAGGGCCAATTCAGCCACATCATCGATCCGCGCAGCGGGGCCACGCCCCAGCGTCATGCCGGTGTCACCGTCGTGGCCGGGCAGGCGGCGCTTGCCGACGCGCTCTCCACCGCCTTCAATCTGATGGACGTCAAGGAGATCATGGCTGTGCTTGAAGGCATGGTCGGCGTCGAGGCCCATATCCTGTCGCATGACGGAAACTGGACTTCCGTTTGAGAAGGCACTTGCCGTGCCAGGAGGGGCTTTTCGGCATAGACAGGAAGCGTGTCGGCAGCGCGGCGCTACCCGATTGCTGCGGCGGCCCATC
Organism: Mesorhizobium sp.; assembly: GCA_049647745.1. GTDB lineage: Bacteria > Pseudomonadota > Alphaproteobacteria > Rhizobiales > Rhizobiaceae > Mesorhizobium. Next base: position 26,119 of record JBARYG010000002.1, on the reverse strand, counting down.
AGCCTGGTTTTAACGGTTAGGACTCGCTCCCCATCGATCATCGACAAACAGGATACCAAAAATGACACAAGCAGTGCGCCAGCAGACAGACGCCGCCATTTGCGAATTTCCGCCTCCCGTTGGGGTTCACGCCGAGAAGGTGATCTCCGTGCGCCATTATACGGGCCGGTTGTTCTCGTTCCGTATCACCCGGCCACAGAGCTTTCGCTTCCGCCCGGGCGAGTTCGTGATGATTGGCCTGCCCAATGCGATGAAGCCGGTATTCAGGGCCTACTCCATCGCCAGCCCCTCCTGGGACGAGGAACTGGAATTCCTGTCGATCAAGGTGCCGGATGGTCCGCTGACCAGTCACCTGCAGAAAATCACACCGGGCGACACCATATTGCTGCGCGCCAAGCCGACGGGAACGCTGGTCCTCGATGCGCTGACGCCGGGCAGGCGGTTGTGGATGATATCGACCGGGACCGGCATCGCGCCCTTTGCCAGTATCGTGCGTGGTCCGGAAACTTACGACAAGTTCGAACAGGTTATCCTGACCCACACCTGCCGCGAGGTGGCCGAGCTGACCTATGGTGAGGAACTGGCGAAGAACCTCGTCGAGGACCCGCTAATCGGAGATCTCGTTCAGGATCGCTTCTTCCACTACGCGACTGCTACGCGCGAACCTCATGTGCGTATCGGTCGCATCACTTCTCTGATCAAGAGCGGCAAGCTGTTCGCGGATCTCGGCGTTCCGCCGTTTGACGCGGGCGTTGATCGGGTGATGATCTGCGGTTCGATGGACATGATCCGCGATGTCAGGGCGCTGGTGGAAATGGCCGGCCTGACTGAAGGGTCAAACTCGATGCCGGCCGAATTCGTCGTTGAGCGTGCGTTCGTGGACTGATCGTTGCCTGTTTTGAAGCCGCCTGTGACCACTTCCGATCCTGTCAATTGCAACTCACACTATTGCCGCTCTTAAGCGCGGATATCATACACGCTAGACCAGTCTGAACGAGATACATATGGCCGGATTGGTTTCAATCCGCGATCCCGGACACTTCGCTCTCCGGCCGCCGTGTCGCTCGCGAATTGACGGACCTGATCGCCGAGCGTGGCAAGCCCGGCATGATCGTTTCCGAGTTCACCTCGAACGCGATCCTCGCCTGGTCGAAGGATCATCGCGTCGAGTGGCACTACATCGCGCCGGGAAAGCCGATGCAAAACGGCTACGTCGAATCCTTCAACGGCCGAATGCGCGACGAGCTTTTGAACGAGTGCCTGTCCTTTGGCCTCGGCCACGCCCGAAGCGCCATCGCCGAATGGAGGCAGGACTTCAACACCGCGAGACCCCATTCCTCGCTCGGCTACCAGACCCCAGCGGCCTTCGCCGCGATTATCGCCGCAACCGGCTCCAGCGCTGCGCTGGCTGCTCAACCCACGCCAAACGGCGGAACAGAAACGGTCGAGGCTGTCTTATGACTTTCTGTGCCGAACAGGCGAGAATGAACCGCCACGAGAGGGGCTGCATCTCTTCCGTGGCGGCGAGGGAGGGATCGCATCGAGGCTGGCCGTTGGACGGGCCGAATTAGAGTTGGATCACCCTCGTCTTTTCCCGAAGGCCTGAACGGATACCCGGGCATCGAAGCCCGAATGACAAGCAGAGGCTCGGCAAAAGATGACAGATATTACCATCGGCATCGATATCTCGAAAGCCACGCTCGACGTTTGCCGCGTGCCTGGTGGCGATACCCGGCAGTTCACCAACAACAAGCCCGGCCTGACGGCGCTTTTGCACTGGATATCGGCACAGGGTCCGGTGCCTGCCCGGATCGTCTTCGAGGCGACCGGGGCTTATCATCGCCTCCTCGAACGACGACTTGCGGAGGCACACTTGCCTGTCGTCAAGGTCAATCCTCGACAGGCCCGACGCTTTGCACAAGCCATCGGACGCCTGGCCAAGACCGATCGCCTCGATGCCGCTTTGCTGGCCCGCATGGGCGAGTGCCTCGCGCTTGAACCGCGACCGGTCCACAGTGTTGCCTTAAGCGATCTCAAGGAGTTGCTGATCTGTCGGCAGGCTCTCGTCAAGGACAGGGCAGCGGCCAGGAATAGGGGCAAGCCCTGACGCTCGCGCTACCAAAGCGCCAGAACACCGAGCGTTTGAAGCAGATTGATCGTCAACTCGCGGCCATCGACGACGAGATCGAAGCGCGCATCGCCGCAGAGCCCGATCTGGCGGCGCGGCACGCGATCCTTCTTTCGATCCCCGGCGTCGCAGAGATCACCGCCGCGACCTTCGTCATCGAGATGCCGGAGTTTGGCGCCCTCGACCAGAGCGTGGCCGCGAGCCTTTCCGGATTGGCGCAGCAAACACGCCAGTCCGGCCAGTGGACGGGACGAGCCTTCGTTCATGGTGGCAGGGCGCAGATACGCCAAGCTCTCTATATGCCAGCCCTGGTAGCGGCCCGCTTCAATCCCGACCTCAAAGCCAAATACGACCAGCTCGTCGCGGCCGGAAAGCCAAAAAAGGTCGCCATCACCGCCGTCATGCGAAAGCTCATCGTCCTCGCCAACGCACTTCTTCACGCACGCAGAAAATGGACGCCAAAATGCGCTTGATCAAAACGGATACTCTAATCGCCGCTGGATGACAGTTCAGTGGCAGGTCAAACGGACTCTATTCGGACGTAAACGAATCCAGCCAGAAAGTCGGGCTACTCGATAAGCCCCGGTACGCCGGGCGCCGGAAGCTCATCGAATAAGCACCCAGCGTCGCGACATTTTACTTGTCCTAGCGCAACGACAAAGCCGCCGCTATACGCAAAAGGATCACTCTAGGAGCGAATTTGGCGGGCTGGGATATAGATCCGAGGCCAGGTCAAAATACGGTCTTCATCCCCTGCAAGGATGTGGCCCTCATGGTGGAGTTTTGGAGAAGAGCCGGGGGCTTTGTCATGAGGGCGCTATGCGCCACCATGGTCATTGACACAAGTTCTCCGTCCTACAGGAATTATCTCGACAGGGACGCAGCGCACACGTTCCGAGCCGATAGAGACGATCATGGGTAGATACAGGAAGCATCGGGAGCCGCATCGGCGTGGCCGTTCTGATCAGCTTGACCTGCTTTCCAAGGAAGTCACCGAGCCAAGTTACTTCCAGCGGCAAACTGTCATGAGCACGGCTTCTATCGATGCCGAGGTGGCATGGTTCAATGTGAACAGGGGGTTTGGATTCGTCGAGGTATCAGATGGCTCGCAAGCCTATCTGCACATCCATGTGCTGGAAGCCGCTGGATGCCATGGCGTTTCCGAGGGAATGCGCCTCAAGGTCAGGATCGAGGAGAGCCTCAAAGGCCCTCAGATCGCACAAGTACTGGAAATCAGCAGGGAGATCACAAAGCCCACGCCGATTTTGCAGCCCAGCGGAAATTTAGCTGGAGGATCCTCCGCGCGGCAGGAAAGCGGGGGCACGGTTAAGTGGTACAATGCCGAAAAGGGCTTTGGCTTCATTACTCCGGAGAACGGTGAAAAAGACGTCTTTGTTCATGCATCAGCATTGACCCGATCAGGGCTTGCAGGACTGATGGAGACGCAGAAGGTGTTTATCGAATGCGAGCATGGCAAGAAGGGCCTTGAAGTTAGGCACATTCGCCTCGCGTAGCGATCGCCATCCCTGTTCTCGGCTACAAAAGCCACACCCGCAACGACCGGCGCTATAGCTTCATCCGGGCTGTGGCGGTGACTTCGGCATCTCATTCCGATGGCCGGATGCTGCGCCAGGTCATCGACAGGCAGAACACCGGCAGCGAGGTTTGGGCCGACAGCACCTACCGCTCACAGAGCAACGAGGCCTGGCTGGACGATCACATGCTGACCAGTCGCATTCATCGGCGCAAGCCCAAAGGCAAGTCGATGCCGATCGCGACCGCGCGGGCCAATGCAGCCAAGTCCTCGATCCGTGCCAGGATCGAGCATGTGTTCGCCCATCCACGAAAAGTTTGCGATCACGGCATAAGTCTGTCCAGAATACCGGGAAACGCCCTTATCGGCACTGCAGGCCGTCAAACGCAGCGCCAAATCCGCCCAAGCACTGAAATCAGCCTGCCATTATGGCACCGTCGGCCCCACCAAGCCGGTTTTTCGAGCGTCCATCTGTCAATTCACGCATGTACGACCTTGGTATACTGCGCTTTTGTTGCGCGAACGCAAAGCAGCCATTCTACCGGCGGGCTAAGGTCAGCACATCTGATCAGCTCCCAACGAGGTTACAATGAACTACGTCATTTTTCTCGGATGCGCCGCCTTGGCCGTAGTGGCGGCGTTGAGCGCGCTTGGCTTTCACTGAGTGGAATGGGCGAGCATATACCGCCATATCCCCATTCCCACCGATGACTCCGAGGTGGTATGGGTTGGCGTCAACCACGGTTTGGCATTGGCGAAGAAACACGGCAGCGAAGTCACGGTCGTAACCGAACTGCTCGGCAGTCAGTCGTTGCCGATCAACTGCCAGCTTTTACCACTGAGGAATGCCGGAACTATTTCGAGGCCCCCGGATATGATCCGGATTATGTCAACTCTCTAGCATCGGTCGCACCCGGCGCTGACCTACTGCTTAGGTTGATGACACTGGTGTCCGGTTTAGGTTTGCGTGAATGCGAAGCTTGATTGGTTTAAGGTGTGTGCTGGTCAGGGCAAGCCTCAAGCATTTCGATCCGCTCGATATTGGGCTGCTTGGTTCCTCCTACTATCTCGGTTTTGCGCTCGGATGCCTCCTTAGCTGCCACATCATCCAGCGTGTCGGCCATATCCGCGCATTCACCGCGCTCACGGCTGTTGCCTCGACTGTCGTCATGATCCACGTGCTGACGACCAGCCCTGCGGCATGGTGGGCATGCTGGCGGTCACCGGCTTCTGTTTCGCCGGCCTGTGCCTCGTTATCGAAAGCTGGCTGAACGAGCGCGTGTCCAACGAGAACTGCAGCATGATCAACCTGTCGGTAACAATCGTTGGGTAGATGGTGCTGACCCTCGGCGATCCGATGGATGTCCCGCTGTTTGCCCTGGCGTCAATCCTGATCTCGCTCGCTGCGGCTCTGGTCGCGCTGATGGCGGCCCGTCCTCTGGCACTCCTGTTTCAGTCCCGACTACGGCCCGTCAAACTCTATTCAGATCGCCGGTTGGCGTCGTTGGCGTTCTGCTTGCGTGTGTCACGACCGATACGCTCTGATCGCTTGGCACTGCGTATCGTTAGGCAGCATAAGCGAGGACGCTGGTCTGGACGCTTGTTGCTCATTCAAAGCACATCGCTGTATCGACTTCCGATCGCCGAGATGATTTAGGCTTTCGGGACGTTTCTGGAGCTAAGCCTTATGTTTCTCCCCAGCCGCGACTCGCATACCCGCTCGATTGCAAAGGCAGTCTCTTGGCGAGTGACCGGAAGCATCGATACATTTATCCTGAGTTGGCTGATCACCGGCAATCTCAAATTTGCGGGGTCAATCGCGAGTATCGAGGTAATCACAAAAGTCGTGCTGTATTATCTTCATGAACGAGCATGGGCGGTTATTCCCTTTGGGAAACGCACGCCCAGCAATCAGGACATTTGATCGCCGGACGGGGGTGAGGCGTCTATTATTCGCTCGCGGACGCTACAATTATAACCTTGATTTGTGCCTTCGGCGAGGGCGTAATCGACAAGGTCCTACCTCGCGCGACCATCGCCTGAAACGGCCTCAAGAAGAAGATGATACCGGCCTGAGCGGCTGCAAGCTTACCACGTTGGCTCACAAAATTAACTCCGCCGCACGCCGCATCACTTGTCCGCTGCAGCGGCTCGACGTAACCGGTGTTCTTCCCCCACATTGCTCCGTCTGCGGTGATCTGTGGTCGACTTTCCACGGACGGGCGGAGGTTTCTCCATGGAGACCACGCTGGAGATTCTCACGACTGGAACGGCGGGACGCGGAGGACATCGGCAATGGCCTGATGAGGTCAAGACCATGATCGTTTCGGAGAGCCTGAGACCGGGCGCGACTGTGAACGAGGTTGCGGACGGCCATGGGCTGAAGTCAAACCACTTGTCGCCGTGGCGAACGATAGCTCGGACCGCCAAGTAGGCTGCGGGCCCGAATCGATTCATAAAAGATATATTGACAATATACCTTTTACACGTGAATGTGCAACCAAGGGCACTGCACAAAGCGGTCTCTCAACGGCCCGGATCGGATCTGGTCGCGATCCCTTCTGGCCGATGGCGAAAAGCGCGACCTACGGAGCAGTTGCATCATGCCTCAGACACAATCGGCCTCCACCGCCAGCGAAATCGACGTTCGAAGCCTCGTGCCGGCACAGCGACACGCAAAGATCTTCGAACTTGTGGGACAACTCATACCGGGTGGCTCGTTTGTCCTGGTCAACGATCATGACCCAAAGCCGCTCTATTATCAGCTTGAGGCCGAACACCCGCAGCAGTTTTCCTGGACCTATTTGGAAAGGGGTCCGCAGGTATGGCGCGTCGAGATCGGGCGCATGGTGAAAGCTGCTTGAGTTCGCCGGTAGCGGTGCCGGCGGCTCAACGGCCGGCACCGCTACCATCGCTACCGCCAAAAAAGGAACGCGATCGTGCTCGGCGCAACGCTTTCCCGCTGGACGATGTCTTACTTCGCGGCAGCGCTGATCGCGTTCCTTGCCGCCGAACTGTTGATGACACTCGGATATGGTTATCCTAGTGCTCCGGTGGAATCCGCGTCGACACTCGTTCTTGTGCATCTGGTCGTGCTGGGCTGGCTCAGCCTGCTCATGTGCGGGGCACTGTTCCAGTTCGTTCCGGTGCTGGTGGCGCGCACCCTCTACAGCGAATCGATGCCGCTGCCGACACTCGTATGCCTGATCGTTGGGCTTGCGGCACTTCTTCTCGGCTTCCTGCAAATGGGCGGCTTCGTCTCCACCGCGTTCGCCTTCTTTCCGGTGGCCGCCGCTCTTCTGGCCATCGGCTTCGGCCTTGCCTTGTGGAATCTCGGCCGTACGCTCTGGGCTGCCCGTCCGTTGCCCTTGCCGGCCCGCTTTGTCGCCGTCGGTCTTTGCAGCCTTGCCGCGACCGTCACGTTCGGTATCATTTTCACCATGGTGCTGGGTGGGGTCACCGAGAATCCACATCTTGCCGACGTCGTCGCCAACGGTGTGCCGCTGCACGCGATCGCCGGGCTCGGCGGCTGGTTGACGTTCACCGCCATAGGGGTGAGCTACCGGCTTCTCGCAATGTTCATGCTGGCGCCCGAACTTGACAGCCCACGCTCGCGTGTGGGCTTCTATTGCGGGACTGCCGCACTCGCTGTCACCATCCTCGGCGGTGTGGTGGCGATCTGTCTCACGGCAAGCCTGACACCGGTCTTGCTTGCGGCCGGGTTGCTCAGCCTGTGCGCGCTTGTCCTCTACGGCGCGGACATCGCGCGCCTTTACCGGGCGCGGAGGCGACGAGTGATCGAACTGAACAGCAGGATGGCCGTCTTCGCAATGGCCGGTCTCGCCGCGAGCGTGCTTCTGATCGTGGTGCTGGCCGCTCTCGGCATTTTCGCCCGGCACGTTGCTGCCGTCGCCTTTCTTGTCGCATTCGGCTGGCTGTCCGGGCTGGGGCTGGCCAAGCTTTACAAGATCACAGCCTTCCTGACCTGGCTTGAATGCTACGGACCGGTACTTGGCAAGACGGTAACGCCGAGGGTGCAGGACCTGGTGGTCGAGCGTCGCGGCATCAGGTGGTTCTTCCTCTATTTCGGCGCCGTGTGGGCCGCGACCGCCGCCTTGTTGCTCGCGATACCGATGGCGTTCCAGATCTGCACCGGACTGATGCTCATCGCAAGCCTCGGCATCGTCGGCCAGTTGGTGCGTATCCGCCGGCTGCTCGACGTCAACATTGCGACACGCCTGCCGCTCGGGGTGCGCGTGCCCCAGCTGCTGTACTGCTCCGTAAAACATGACTAGATCATTGGAGGCAATCATGACGACATCTTTTGTCGACGTCGACGTACGTCCGACCCTGCGTGCCGGTGGCGAGCCGTTCGGCGAAATCATGGCAGCGGTGGACGCACTCAGGCCCGGCGAGGGACTGCGCCTGGTTGCGACGTTCAAGCCCGTGCCCCTGCTGCATGTCCTCGGCTCCAGGGGGTTCGAACACGAAATGCGCGAATTGGACGGGGGCGACTGGGAGGTCCTGTTCTCGCCGTCTAATGCCGCACCCAGGCCGGCTAAGGTTGACGCACCGGTAATTGGCGACCACGGCACCTGGCCGGAGCCGCTCCGGAACATGGATAATCGCGACCTCGACCCGCCCGAGCCCATGGTCAGGATACTGGCCGCAACCGAGGAGATGGCGCCCGGCGAGGTGATGTCGGCGCTTCTTTGCCGCGAACCGATATTTCTGCTTCCAGAACTCGCAAAGCGCGGACACGCATGGAAGGGAGCCTTCGAGCCCGACGGCGCCACCTACAAGATTCTCGTGCGAATCGGAGGTTCCAGGGGCGCGCCGCTGCCAGACATGGCCTAATCCTAAACGCCCTTTCGGGAGCCTTCGACATGTTCATCCAGACCGAAGCAACATCGGACCCGGCGAGCCTCAAATTCCTGCCCGGCCGGCAGGTCCTGGCTGAGGGAACGCTGACAATCCAGGACCGGGGGGCCGCCGCCCGCTCGCCGCTCGCCGCCAAGCTTTTCAATATTGATGGCGTCGCGGCGCTATCTTTCGGCACCGACACCATCACCATCACGAAAAGCGGCGGCGATTGGCAGCATCTGAAGCCGGCGTTGCTCGGTGCCATCATGGAACATTTCATGTCGGGTGCGCCCGTCGTTCTGGCGCCCGCCCAAGCCACCGGCGAGGGGAGCTCGACGGAAGCGCAAGCTATCGTCGCAACCGTCAAGGAGGCGCTTCGGCTGGTGATCGATCCAGAGCTCGGCTACAACATCGTCGACCTCGGTCTTATCTATGATGTCGCGGTTGAAGACGGCGGCGTCGCCAATATCACCATGACGACGACGACACGCGGTTGCCCGGCGACGAACTATCTCAAGGATGGCGCGCGGGATGCCGCATGGTCGGTCCTCGGCATCGAATTCGTCGACGTGAAGCTCACCTATGAACCGCCTTGGACCCCGGAGATGATGAGCGTCGAGGCCAAACGCCACCTCGGTATCGCTGATGGGGACGGATGGTGAGCGATTCCAATAAAACAGAAGCTAAGAATGTATCCGCACCGATAGTGGATGAACTTTGCGAGATCCTGTGTGCGAGCCTTCAAGCCCTGGCCGCTGCGGAGCAGGCTGATGCGGCATGCGGCCTTGCTGCACGGGCTTGCGCCGTGCTGCGCCTGGAAGACCCGGCACGATGGCGAATTTTCAATGGACTGCTGCATCGGCTGAGCCCGATGACGGGCAATGTCGAAAGGCGAGGTGACGCGGAGAAGCCGTTCAATGACCGATAGCAACGACAAGAAGCAGGATCAGCACCTCAACGAGCAGGAGGCACCTTCGTCAACCACGCTCCTACCGATGCTGGCCGGCGGTCTCGTGTTGATCGTCATCGGGATGGTCGTTGTCATGGCCGTCGCGTAGCCGGCCAGCGCGTGCCAGAAAGCGGCGTATCCTGCGGAAGCATTCTTGCGAAAGCGGTTGTTACATCATCCGCAAATATATTCTCCGAGCTACGTCAAGCTGCTGTGGGCGATGAGTATGGGTTAACTCGTATGCGATGACAGCCGAAAATATAAGCTGAGGGGTGTCGACGGAACGAAGACTCATTCCTTGTTGGCCGAGCTTGTGGTGATTATCTCAAGGTACGATGGAACCGCCGGAAAAGGGGATAAGCCTTGTACAATCATATTCTCATCACCACGGACGGTTCGGACTTGGCACAGCGCGGTGTTGATCACGGCTTGTCTCTGGCAAAGGCGCTTGGCAGTAGGGTAACGGTTGTTATCGCTACCGAGCGCTTCCCCATACAGGGCGCGACCACGAGTTCCGGATGGGTTGGTAGCCCCGTCGACTATGAGCGCTACGACGAGGGGCAGAAGCGGTTCGCAAATGAAATCCTGTCAGCTGTCAAGGCCGAGGCTGGCAAGTTGGCGATTGAAGCCAATGTGGTTCACATTCCAAACGAGCACCCAGCCACGGCGATTCTTGAAGCGGCTGCGAGCTTCGACTGCGACTTGATCGTAATGGCCTCCCATGGGCGACGCGGGATCAGCCGAATGTTGATGGGGAGCCAGACAGCGGAAGTCCTTGCACATAGCCATACGCCAGTTTTGGTGGTACACTGACCGGCCGAACGTCATTGTGTGATGGCCGCTGCACCGCCGGACCGGCACTCTCTTGAAATGGAAAAGGGGCGTTGAGCAGCTTGTTTTCCTTAGCCGCCTGCGCACGGAGAGGTGGTTGGTGGTTTGACGCCACCATATGCGTTCGACCAGGCATTGGATCTTCCTGGAAATCTCTCTGGGCGAGTTCCACAGCACTTGAGGGACTGATCCTGCATGTGGCTGGGCCGCGAACACGGATGACCGGCTTATGAGGAGCCGGTCATGCTCCTTGTTTGGAGAAGCACCGGAGGCTACTGTGGTGGCGGTCCTGAATTCAAAGGTACGCCGTGTACACTCACATCCTCATCTCGACGGACGGTTCTGACCTTGCTCAGCATGGTGTCGATCATGGATTGGCGTTGGCGAAAGTTCTCGGCAGCAAAGTCACCATAATTACGGCGACCCAGCCGATGGTAATACCGTCTGTCGGAATGGTGGAGAGTTGGGTGGGCTCGTCTTCAGATTTCGCAAGGTACGACGACAGCCAAAGGAAACTCGCAGACAGCATCCTCTCCGCCGCGAAGGTCTCGGCTGAGAAAATGGGTGTCGACGCCACCATCATTTATGTTCCCGATGCTCTACCTGCGATTGCTATCGTTGGCGCGGCTGAGGAGCGTGAATGCGATCTGATCGTTATGGCTTCTCATGGGCGTCGAGGCATCAAAAGGGCTCTGCTGGGTAGTCAGACTTCCGAGGTGCTCGCGCTCACGAAAATTCCTGTACTTGTCATCAAGTAGCAATCTTACAACGATAAAATTCCGCAGATTACGGAGCAACGGCGGTCGGCTCTGGCAGACGTGCTCATCAATGATTTGCGACGGGCCGCTGATGCCGCTGGGATACCGACATCGACCTTCAGACCCTCATCACTTTACGTAGTGTCTCTCGCGACAGTCCCGGTTCGACACTCAGGCTGCGCTCAGGCGGCAGATGATCGTTCAGCGTCAGATACAACTTGCTTATCTACGTTCGCAGAAGCGAAAGAGGATTGGTAGGGAGTGGCAGGCTCATCGTGGGCCACCTTGGGCATGAGACTGGATAGACAAGTGTCCAGAACCTGAAAGGCCACTACACCACGAACTGATCCCTCAGTCGGATGGCGGCAACTCAAACAGTTGCGCGCCATTTTCTCGGCCGCGTTCAACATAACCGATTATTCGAAACCATCTCACAACCTCGGCGCGGTCGAGCCAGCTTCGCGAGTGTATGGCCATGTTTCCAGTGAGCGCCTGGATTTGGCGAATATGTCGTTTGCAGAAGCGAACAGTCTTGGCGGTGAAGAAATCGTCCCGGGCAGAAAACAGAGTATCCGCTACGCCGGCATGCTCATGCCACGCGATGATCGCGACGGTAGTATCATCTTCGACAAGCGCGTGCGCTCGCCCTTCCTTCAAGTCCATCATCAGAGTGTCGTAGACAGCTTTGCTGTCTTTTCCAGCGGCAACATACTCGTTCGACATCCGCTTAGACAAGTTGCGAAAGACAGCTTCGAGGTCTCCAATGGTTGCCGATCGTGCTTTCATTTTTTTCCTCCAACGATGCCTGATGCAGTTTGCCCTACAGGTTGGGCATGTCCAGGTGATCGAATCCCTACTGACGGACGAATGCAATATCACCTTCTCAAGACGATCATGGCTTCGTGTTCTTCGATCAACCCTATGGTGGGTGGAGGCGTCACCTTGGCAACCCTGTCTTTTTCATCACGTCGATCTCAATCTCGGCTTCGCCGTACCAATCAAGGGTCTCCGCAGTGAGAAAATCTGCGCCGTCCTCGACTGCCCAGCGATCTGCTCTTCGAACATGGCGCGCACGGCTGTATGGATGGCGGTACCGACAGCCTCATAGGCATCGGTGTTGCAGATATTTCCAGCCATCAGGCAGCCGTTACGGTCGGCGAGATGACGGGGCCTGCGTTGAGGTATTCGAGAAGAACTCTTTTGGCGGCGGTGGACTGAGCAACGGGCATGGGACTTCCTTTCTTGATGCCGCGGCTTGTTTTCGACCGGCGCCGTCAGTTGCTGTTCGCCGTGGTCTTCGCTCCGTACATCAAGGACAGGTATTTCTCGCCGCGATCGCACAGGAAGGTGAGAACGTTCTTCAGTTCCTTATGTCGGCGCTGCACCTCGCGGGCAGCCCAGAAATTGGCGCCGCTGCTCGGCCCGACGAAATGGCCCTGCTCGCTCGCCAGCCTTTTGGCTTCGTCGATGGCAACCTGGCTGTCGACGCAGATGATTTCATCGATCTCGCCGCGATGGCGCTCGTAGATCGTCGGAATGAAACCGTCGGAAATGCCTTCGATGCGATGATCGGCGGCGATGCAGCATTCGATAGTGCGACTTTCGCTCGGCTCCATCGCAAAGACTTTGAGGGCGGGATTGTGCCAGCGGCGCAGCGCCTGCGCCACGCCGATTAGCGTACCGCCGGTGCCGACGCCCTGCACAATGGCGTCGATCCGCAATCCGGCCGGCAATTGAGCGATGGTTTCGCGGCCGAGCCAGTCGCGGTTCTCGTCGACGTTCCATTCGTTGTCGAACTGCGCGGGGCAGAAGTGACCGGGGAGCGTGCCGAGCCGCCTTGCCTCTTCGCGTGCTTCATTGACCTGAAAATTGCCGACGAGGCGAATCTCGGCACCGAAGCCGCGCGAGATGCAGGCGCGCTCGTTGCTGTAGCCGTCGGGCATGACCACGATCATCCTGTAGCCCTTGGCCGCCGCGACCATCGACAGGGCGTTGCCGGTATTGCCGCTGGTGGCTTCCACGATGGTGCCGCCGGGTTTGAGCAGGCCTTCGGCCTCGGCGCGCTCAATCATGTAGTTTGCCATGCGCGCCTTGATCGAACCCGACGGATTGAAATATTCGGCCTTCGCATAGACGCCCGGCGACAGCGTCACCAGCGGCGTATTGCCGATGCAAGCCAACACTGACGTGCGAACCGCAGCATCCGCTTGGGCATGGAGCGGGATCGACGAAGAACTGCTGTCGGTTTCCCCGACCAGTTTCAGGCGAGCGTTCGGTGACATCGTTTATCCTCCTGTGTAACTTCGACGGTCATCGGCCAACGCATCAGGGCCGCCCAGCCATTCTTGCGCTCCACCGTTAAAAGATATATTTATTATGTATATTATTCGGCGCAGAAATTGCAATGGCCGATTGTATCGACATAACACCAGGCAAACATGTATCATCGGCGCATGTTTGACGGAGCGCGGACCGCCGCCATTGCCTGAGGTCCGTCGCCGCGCCGCGCCTGTCACTGAGGAATTCGAGATGCGATTGACCGACTTTTCAGACTACGCGCTGCGCCTGTTGATGTATGCCGGCGCACAGGGCGGCAGGCTGGTCACCATCGAGGAGACAGCGAAGCTTTACGGGATTTCTCGCGCCCATCTGATGAAAGTAGCCAACCAGTTGACTCGCGCTGGCTTCCTGAAGGCAGTGCGCGGCCGTTCGGGTGGTCTTACCCTTGCCATGCCACCCGAAAACATCGGCCTCGGAGATCTGCTCCGTGCGACGGAGCCGGATTTCGCCCTGGTCGAGTGTTTCCGCAACGACAACCGCTGCCTGATCACGCCGCGCTGCCGCCTGCGCGGCGTGCTGGCTGAGGCGCTGGCGGCATTCTCGGCCACGGTCGACCGCTATACGCTGGCCGATCTCATGCTCAATCCGAAAGACTTCGGACTCCGGCCGGCGGCGTAGACCGATCGACATTTCCGGCCTTGCATGGCTGCTCCATAAAAGATATACATTAAATGTATCTTTTTGGAGAAAAGCGATGACCGGGCAGGTTCCCACCGACGAACGCGTGATCGATGTCAGGCAGATCGACCCCCGACACCGCCATATAGTCATCCTGCAACTGTTCGAGAACCTGCCTGCCGGCGGCACGATGCAGCTTATCGCCGACCACGACCCCAAGCCGCTGCGCTTCCAGCTCGAGGCGAAATACGGCGCCGCCTGCCTGTGGACCTATCTGGAAGAAGGGCCGGATGCCTGGCATGTCCGGCTTGGCAACAAGAGCATCCGGGAGGCCTCCCATGCGTAGCGCGCCCGCCTCCGTCATGGCCGCGGTGCGGCGGACCCTGGACATACCGCGATCGATCTCCACGCCGGCGAGCCAGGGGTTCGAAACGTCGCACCCCGAGCATCTGGAGACACTCTTCAAAGTGGCCGGCCAGACCCTTGGCGAATGCCCTTCATGGATAGTCGTCGCGATCGAACGGGCGGAAGGCCGTGATAGCGATGTCCTGGAAGTAGAGGAAGAAAGGAAGAGGTCATGCTGAGCAATTCCCATGATTTCGTACGACCGGCGGACGCCGCCGAGCGCGCCTATCTGGAATCCCTTGTCCGTGAGGAATACGACCGCTGCCGCGTCGGCGAGACCTTTGACGACATGAAGCGCCGGATGCCGTTTTCCCGCGAGGACCGGGGCCTCTACCGCGACTGGATGACGATTGCGGCCAGCCGGGCCGAAGCGCTTCGCGCAACAGCGCCGGTGTTGATCGCGGCCGAGTGAGCGCGGTGCCGGCCATGGAGGGCAGGCGATGACCTATGTCGTCACCGACAATTGCATCAAATGCAAATACATGGATTGCGTCGAGGTGTGTCCGGTGGACTGCTTCTACGAAGGCGAAAACATGCTCGTCATCCACCCCGACGAATGTATCGACTGCGGCGTGTGCGTTCCCGAATGCCCTGCCGAGGCGATCTTTCCCGATACCGACCCGCGCGCCGAACCCAAATGGCTTGCGCAAAATCATCAATACGCGTCGATCTGGCCGAATATTCCCCGAAAGAAGATCCCGCCTGCCGATGCCGACGCCTGGAATGGCGTGGCCGACAAGTTCGATGCCTATTTCAGCGAGAAACCGGGTGAGGGATAAAGTATCGACGCTCAGTCAACGGGATTGGTCGGCCGGCTTGCGGACCTGTCGCCTACATCCCGGTATCGGGCCTAGTGGCACAGCACCGCCTGCATCATGTTTCCACGCTCTCTGTCTGTCGTCAGATCATTTGGCTCAGATTGGATCGCAGATTAGCGGAGTGTCGGCCTCATCTTGGGGCTGATGATTTGGGGCTCATTTTGGTTCCTTCGTCATGACGACGAGACCCAAAACCCTCCTTAAATCACAACCTCAAATCTGGGACACAGGTACTAACGGGGGCACCGAATGCCGTGCTCTGTCCGCCAATGACGCAACGATGACACTACGGTGGCATTCCTTGCATGCGAAATGAACGAAGGCCCTCTATGCCGACCTGCAGGGGGGGTACACGGGACACCCATTGCATAATCCGATGCGCCAGGGATTTTGCTTACGGAAGCGATCATTTTTCGGTCACGACCCAGCGAAGGATCGTCTGGATTGCGACCAGGCCCGGATCGTCAGCCTTTCTGATGTGTGTCAACAATTGAAACCACAAATCATCGTCGGCGCGCTCGATGAATTCATGGACGGCGCCGGTAACGAACTCAGCAGGGCTCATCGACAGAGAGGCCGCCCGGTGTCCGATGCTCTCGCTGACCGCCGGATCGAGTGTTGCCATCACTCCGGCCGCCACGTCCGGCCGGTTAAGTTGGGCAATGAGGTCGCCAAGCACTGTTTTATCCTTATCGGAAGAGGTTTCGCGCGTTTCGGTCCGGATGGTCCATCAACTTATTGCACGAGCGGCGAACTCGCAGCATCGAGATCTACACCGATGATTGCTGCCCGGGCCGCCAGGACGCTCACATATTGGCGCATCGCCTTTTCCTCGACGTGCGTGCGCAGTCTCTCGGCAATCTGTTCGCGCGCGATCTCGAACGGCAATAGTTTACCCGGAATGCTCTGGTCTACGGCTACAATATGGAACCCGTGGCGTGTCTTGACGATATCGCGAAGGATCCCGGATGCCCCGAACTTGAAAACAGCCTTTTCGAATTCCGGAACGGTGTCTCCTCGGCTGATCTGTCCAAGGTTGCCGCCCTGCTGACCTGACGGACAGTTCGACAACTCGCGCGCCAGCGACTCGAAGCGATCCGGTTCGCTGAGAAGAGCGTTCAGCGTCTGCTCGGCGCGCGCACGGATTTCCGGTACCGGAACAGAAGGCGTCACCTGGAAGAGGATGTGGCGCGCATGGACGAGATCGCCGCTTGTGAATTCGCGCTGGTGGCCCTCATAATAGCGCCGGCATTCTTCCTCTTGCGGCGTGGGCGTCACAACTTCGCGCGTAAGTAGCGCCTCGACCGCCTGGCCGATCTCGTCCTCGTCGTTTGTTGCACCGTCCAGAAAGCCGGCTTCAACCGCGCGCTGCCTCAGGAGTTCGCGTGCCGCGGCAAGCTCTGCCGGCTCGTTGGAGCCGACGGTGATTTCGATGCCATTAACTGTCACCGTCATGAGCGGACCGGCTCCTTCGCTCGAGTCTTCGGCGTGCGGACGATCTGGTATGGCCTGAACAGATAGGCGAGCGCACCGGCGCCGCTCCAGATATGGATCATGCGGGTGAAGGGCGAGACGAGGAAGAGCGTGAAGCCGAGCAATATATGCAGCTTGTAGGTGAGTGGTACTTGCAGCATCAGCGCCGCCGCCCCGCCATCGAGCGTGACGATGCCCTTCACATAGCTGGTCAGCGTCTCGAATAGTCCGCCGTCCATGTGGAACGCCGACAGCGGCACTGTGAGCAGGCCAAGGCACAATTGCAGCCACAGCATGAGGGTGATGGCGATATCCCATTTGCGGCTATTGAGCCGAATACGCGGATCGGCGAGCCGCCGATGAATAAGGATCGAAAGCCCGACGATTGCGACCAGCCCGGCGATGCCGCCTACCACCATGGCCAGCAGTTGATGCGCAACCGGTGTCAGCGCCCAGTCTACGGCCCAATGCGGCGCGAGGAAGCCGGCGAAATGGCCGAGAATGACGATGAGGACGCCATAGTGGAACAGGTTGGAGCCCAGCCGAAGCTCACGCTTGCGCAGCACCTGCGAGGAATCGCTCTTCCAGGTGTAGGGCTCGCGGTCGAAGCGGATGAGGCTGCCGATCAGAAGAACCACGAGGCAAATATAGGGATAGATGCCGAAGAGGAGAATGTTGACATAGGGGTGGGACAGCATCGGGTTATCTCCGCTTTCAGGATGGGCGGCCACGGGTGGCGGGCGTCGAGATTTCGGGCGCGCCGGCGAAGGCAGGCTGTTCGACCCAATCGCGGTCAAGATCTTCGGCCGGCGGCTTGGCCGGTTTGACGCCGTTTGCATCGACAGGCTCCTCGCCGGCGATGACGAGTAGCGCTTGAAGAACCTCGGCATACCGGCTCTGCCGGGCCAGCAATGCGCGGGCGATGGTGGCCATGATATGGGAACAGTCGGCCAGCAGTTCCCTCGCTTCGACTATGTCGCGACAGCTCAAATACTCCAGCACGACCGGGAGATAGTCCGGCAGTTCGGGAGCGGCCAATTCATATCCGGCCTCTTCGTAGAGCCGTTTCAGATCGACCATGGCGGTGCCACGGTCGCGGCTTTCGCCGTGCAGGTGCTCGAACAGGTTCAGCGACAGCGCGCGGCCCCTGTCGAACAGGTCGACATAGCGCTCCTCCGCCGCCAGCAGGTCGCCGCTACTCAGTTCGCCAACAAGTTCGGTGAGGCCCTGCCGTTCCCGCACCGCCACAAGCCGTGAGGCGCTTATGACCTCGGCGATCTCGGGAAGAGCCTCACGCATCTCTCTGCTCGGATAGGAAAGAAGTGCGCTGAACGCTTTGAAAATCAGCATGGCGCGGCCCTCACGTATCAAGCGGCCGTTCCGGCCGTAGCTTGCGGCGGCCCATCTTGCCACCGAAGAGCGTCGAGTGCGGCGGGCCGAAATCGCAGCCATTGCCGAAGGTGAAGCCGCAGGAACCCTTTAGGCCGTAGGCGTCCTCGGCTTCTTCGCGGTGGCTGGTCGGGATGACAAAACGGTCCTCGTAATTGGCGATGGCAAGGTAGCGGTGCATCTCCTCCACCTGGCTAACGGTCAGGCCGGATTGTTCAAGGACGGCGCGGCCATCGCCTTCGCCGAGTTGTCGCTGGCGGTAATAGATGCGCATGGCCAGCATCCTCTCGAGCGCCGAAACGACGGGCGCTTCGGCGCCGGCGGTGAGCAGATTGGCAAGATAGCGCACCGGAATGCGCAGCGAGCGCACGTCGGGAATCTCGCCGACCGTGTCGATCTCGCCGGCATTGGCATGCGACTGGATCGGCGAGAGCGGCGGCACATACCACACCATCGGCAGTGTGCGGTATTCAGGATGCAGCGGAAAGGCGATCTTCCATTCAACCGCCATCTTGTAGGTCGGCGAGCGTTTCGCCGCCTCGATCCAGTTGTCGGCTATGCCGTCGGCGCGTGCCTGCTTGATCACCTCCGGGTCATTCGGATCGAGAAAGATTTTCAACTGCTCTTCGTAGAGGTCCTGCTCATTCTCCACAGACGCGGCTTTTTCGATGCCGTCGGCATCATAGAGGATTACGCCGAGATAGCGGATGCGGCCCACACAGGTCTCCGAGCAAACCGTGGGCAAACCGGCCTCAATACGCGGATAGCAGAAGATGCATTTCTCCGCCTTACCGGAGGTCCAGTTGTAATAGATCTTCTTGTAGGGACAGCCCGACACGCACATGCGCCAGCCGCGGCATTTGTCCTGGTCGATCAGGACGATGCCGTCCTCCTCGCGCTTGTAGATCGAGCCTGAGGGGCAGGAGGCGACGCAACTCGGATTGAGACAGTGCTCGCACAGCCTCGGCAGGTACATCATGAAGGTGTTCTCGAACTGGCCATATATGTCCTTCTGCACCGCCTCGAAATTGTAGTCCTGGCTACGCTTGTCGAACTCGCCGCCGAGAATCTCCTCCCAGTTCGGCCCCCATTCGATCTTCTCCATCGGCCGCCCGGTGACCAACGACAGCGGCCGTGCAACGGGCGCGGTCGACAACTCCGGCGCCTTTTGCAGATGCTCGTAGTCAAAAGTGAAGGGCTCGTAATAGTCGTCGATCTCGGGCATGTTCGGATTGGCGAAGATCTTGGCGAGCACGGCGAGCTTTCCGCCCTGTTTCGGCACGATCTTGCCGTTTTTCTTGCGCTTCCAGCCGCCCTTCCAGCGCTCCTGGTTCTCCCAGTCCTTAGGATAGCCGATACCGGGCTTTGTCTCGACATTATTGAACCAAGCGTATTCCATGCCCTGGCGCGAGGTCCAAACCTGCTTGCAGGTGACGGAGCAGGTGTGGCACCCGATGCATTTGTCGAGGTTCATCACCATGGCGATCTGGGCACGGATTTTCATGATACGGGCTCCTGCTGGTGGGCCGGGTCGACCGGATTCGAGTGATCGAGCCACTTGATCTCGCTGAGCTTGCGCACGATCACGAACTCGTCACGGTTGGCACCCACCGTGCCGTAATAGTTGAAGCCGTAGGAGAGCTGCGCGTAGCCGCCGATCATGTGAGTGGGTTTGAGCAACGTGCGGGTGACGGAATTGTGGATGCCGCCGCGCTGCCCGGTGATCTGTGACCCCGGCACGTTCACGATCTTTTCCTGCGCGTGGTACATCAGGCACATGCCTTCCTTGACGCGCTGGCTGACGACCGCACGGGCCGCGATGGCGCCGTTTATGTTGAACAGTTCAATCCAGTCATTGTCGACGATGCCGGCTTTCTTTGCGTCCACTTCGGAAATCCAGACAATCGGCCCACCGCGCGACAGGGTCAGCATGATCAGATTGTCGGTATAGGTAGAGTGGATGCCCCATTTCTGGTGCGGCGTGATGAAGTTGAGAACGATCTCCTTCTCGCCGTTGGAGTGCTTGCTGAGCATAGCGTTGACCGTGTTGGTGTCGACCGGCGGCTTGTAGAGCGCGAAGGCCTCGCCGAAATCGCGCATCCATTGATGGTCCTGATAGAATTGCTGCCGCCCCGACAGTGTCCGCCACGGGATCAACTCGGTGCGGTTCAGGTAGCCGGCATTGTAGGTCTGCGCCTCGCTCTGGATGCCGGACCATGTGTGCGAGGTGATGACCTTGCGCGGCTGCGCCTGGATGTCGCGGAAGCGAATTTTTTCATCCTCGCGCGGCTTTGCCAGATGGGTGTGGTCGCGACCGGTCTTTTCGCCTAGCGCCTCCCATCCCTTCACGGCGACCTTGCCATTGGTTTCCGGAGCGAGATAGAGGATGGTTTCGGCGGCATCGATGTCGGTGTCGATGCGTGGCCGTCCTTGTGTCGACCCGTCTTCCGTGACCGTGCGGTTCAATTTTCCCAGCCCCGCCACCTCGGCAGCCGTGTCCCACTCGACGCCTTTTTCCTCGTTGCCGAGCTTGTCGATCAACGGCCCAAGGGCGGTGAAGCGTCGGTAAGTATCAGGATAATCCCGCTCAACGACCGTCACCTGCGGTGCGGTGACGCCCGGAATCGGCTCGCATTCGCCCTTCTTCCAGTCCTTGACATCGAAAGGTTGGGCAAGTTCGCCCGGCGTGTCGTGCTTGATCGGGGTCAACACGGCGTCGCGCTCGACACCGAGATGGCCTTTCGCCAGTTCAGAAAAGCGCTTGGCGATTGTCTTGTAGGTCTCCCAGTCGCTTTTCGACTCCCAGACCGGATCGATCGCGGCCGACAGCGGATGGACGAAGGTATGCATGTCGGTCGTGTTGAGATCGTTCTTCTCGTACCAGGACGCGGTCGGCAGCACGACGTCGGAGTAGAGACAGCTCGACGACATGCGGAAATCAAGCGTCACCACAAGGTCGAGCTTGCCCTCCGGCGCCGGGTCGCGCCAGACGATTTCCTCGGGCTTGATTGCGCCCGTTTCACCAAGATCCTTGCCCTGCAATCCGTGACGGGTGCCCAGAAAGTGTTTCAGGAAATATTCGTGCCCCTTACCAGACGAGCCGAAGAGATTAGAGCGCCAGATGAACAGATTGCGCGGGAAATTGACGGGATTGTCTGGATCCTCGCAGGAGAGTTTGAGTGCGCCGGACTTGAGGCCCGAAGCAACGAATTCGCGCGGTTCCAACCCAGTCCTCTCCGCTTCGTCGGCAATCCGCAGCGGATTGGTTTCAAGCTGCGGCGCAGAAGGAAGCCAGCCCATCCGTTCGGCGCGTACGTTGAGATCGATGAAACTTCCCTTGTATTTCGTCGGATCGGCGATCGGCGAAAGCAGGCCGGATACGTCGATCTTCTCGTAGCGCCACTGGTCGGAGTGGGCGTAGAAGAACGACGTGCCGTTCATCTGGCGGACCGGCCGCACCCAGTCGCGCGCAAACGCCAGCGTCATCCAGCCAGCGAGCGGACGCAGCGCCTCCTGGCCGACATAATGCGCCCAGCCGCCGCCGGAAACGCCGATCGTGCCGCACATCATCAGGACGTTGATGATGGAGCGATAGGTCATATCCTGGTGGTACCAGTGGTTGACGCCAGCCCCGATGATGACCATCGAGCGGCCCTTGGTCTTTTCCGCGTTGCGGGCGAATTCGCGGGCCACACGAATGGCATGCTCAGCGTTAACGCCGGTAATCTTCTCCTGCCAGGCAGGCGTATAGGGAACGTCGTCATCATAACCAGCCGCGCAAGCGCCGCCGAGGCCGCGGTCGACCCCATAATGTCCACACATCAGGTCGAAGACGCTCGCCACCAGGCCCTCGCCATCGGCCAAGGCCAGCCGTCGCACCGGCACGTTGCGGACCAGCACGTCGTCGCCCTGGTCGTTCTCGTGGAAGCGCTCGTGCAATTGACCGCCGAAATAGGGGAAGGCCACCGGCACCACGTCGTCGCGCCGGTCGACGGCGCTCAGGGCCAGCCGGACCGGCTCACCGCTCTCACCGTCCGTCTCCTGAAGGTTCCAGCGTCCCTCCGGCTCGCCCTTCTTCGGCCAGCGATAGCCCATCGAACCTTGCGGCACGACCGTGGCGCCCGTCTCCTCTGAAAGGGCGACCGTCTTCCAGTCGGCGCTGCCGGATTTTTTGCGACGCGATTTCGGCTTTGCTGGAAGATCGCTCTGGCGCAGGTAGCGGTCGGGGACCCATCGATCGCCGTCGCGACGCAAGCGCACCAGCATCGGCAGGTCGGTATAGCGGCGCGCATAGTCCTCGAAATAGGGCACCTTGCGGTCGATGTAGAATTCCTTCAGCACGACATGGCCCAGCGCCATGCCGAGCGCCGAATCCGTCCCCTGCTTGGGATGCAGCCAAAGGTCGGAAAGCTTCGCCACTTCGGAATAATCCGGCGTGACCGCCACTACCTTTGTACCGTTGTAGCGGGCCTCGGTGAAGAAATGCGCATCAGGCGTGCGCGTCTGCGGCACGTTCGAGCCCCAGGCGATGATGTAGCCAGAATTGTACCAGTCGGCCGATTCAGGCACATCCGTCTGCTCGCCCCAGGTCTGCGGGGAGGAGGGCGGCAGATCGCAATACCAGTCGTAGAAAGAGAGAAGTGTACCGCCGATGAGGCTCAGATAGCGTGCTCCGGAAGCGTAGGAGACCATCGACATGGCCGGGATCGGCGAGAAGCCGACAACGCGGTCGGGGCCAAAGGTCTTGATCGTATAGACATTGGCGGCGGCGATGATCTCGGTGACTTCATCCCAACTTGCCCGCACGAAGCCGCCGCGCCCGCGCATCGCCTTGTAGCTTGTCGCCTTCTCTTGATCGCCGACGATCGAGCCCCACGCCTCGACCGGCTCCAATGTCCGGCGCGCTTCGCGCCACGCCTTGATCAACCTGCCCCGTACAAGCGGGTATTTGATGCGGCTGGCGCTATAGAGGTACCAACTATAGGAAGCGCCGCGCGAGCAGCCGCGTGGCTCATGATTGGGCATGCCGGGGCGGGTTCGCGGATAATCGGTCTGCTGGGTTTCCCAAGTGACGACACCGCTCTTGACGTAGATTTTCCAGCTGCAGCCGCCAGTGCAGTTTACCCCATGTGTGGAACGCACGATCTTGTCATGCTGCCAGCGCTGCCGGTAGCCTTCCTCCCACATACGGTCCTCGTCACGCAGTTCGCCGTGGCCGTTCGCAAAGGGTTCGCGCCGCCGGGAAAGGTAGGTGAGGCGTTCGAGGAAGTGGCTCATATGGCTGTTCCTTTCCCTTGGCGTTCAAGCCTTCGATGCGCGGGGGGGCAGAATCTGCTCGCCCATGACGTTCTCACCCATGACCGGCGCACGCCGCACCTCGGTCAGGTAGTTCAGAATCAGTGACACCCAGACGATGCCGTAAAGCAGCATGAAGCAACTGGAATTGATGCCGAGCCGATCCAGGATGGCGCCGAACATGATCGGCAGAAGGAAGCCGCCAAGGCCGCCCACCATGCCGACGATGCCGGAAACCGTACCCATATTGTCAGGGAAGTCGTCGCCGATATATTTGAAGGTCGAGGCCATACCGCAGGCGAATGCGATACCGAGGATGAAGAGAAGCGTGGTGAAAAACCAGGTCGGCAGCGCGATCCCGAAGCTGGCCGGACCGTTGACCGTGTGGATGGTCAGTTCCGTCTTCGGATAGGAGAGCAGGAACAGGCAGATCCAGGCGATCCACAGCACCCACCAAGTGACGCTGTGTGCGCCGAAACGATCGGAGAGCCAGCCGCCGAAGGCGCGGAAGAGGCCAGCCGGCAAAGCGAAACAAACGGCGAGCAACGAGGCCTGCGCGATCGACAGCCCGTATTCCGATTTGAAATATTGTGGCATCCAGATCGATAATGCCGTGAACCCGCCGAAGACGATGGAATAATACTGGCAGTATTTCCACACGCGCGGGTCGCGCAGCACCGAAAGCTGGCTGAGCATCGAGGGTGAGTTCGCCGCACGCGCGGGATCAGGTGCGGAAAAGAACCAGAAGATCACCGCCGTCATCAGCAGCACGACGGCATAGACCTTTGGGACCATCTGCCAGCCATAGGCGTCGATCAGCCATGGAGCCACAAACATGTTGAGCGCCGCACCCACCGTGCCGGCGCCGAAAACGCCCATGGCGAAGCCGCGTTTTTCCTTCGGAAAGAAGCGAGCCACGTAGGGCGTGCCGACCGAGAACGATGCGCCGACCAGTCCAAGCGCCAGCCCGAGCAAAATGAAATGCCAAAGCGCCGTTGCGTAGGAGGAAATCCATACCGGAACGGCGCAGACTATAAGCAGTGCCAGCATCAGCCGGCGGCCGCCCAGCCGGTCGGTCCAGATGCCAAGAGGCAGGCGGAATAGTGCGCCCGTTAGAACCGGGGTGGCGGTTAGCAAGCCGAATTCGACCGAGTTCAGGCCGAGCTGTTCGCGGATCGGAATGCCGGTCACGCCGAACATCATCCACACGGCGAAGCAGACGGTGAACGCCCAGGTGGTCGTGAGCAGGACGATCAGGTTTCGAGCACTGGACATCGCGCCTCCGCCACAACACGTTATGTCAATAGATGCAGAGAAGGCAACCTTCGGAACTTTTTATGTTTGAGAATGGGAACATTGGCCAAACAATCCTCGATGCCGTTCTCATCGCAGATTTTGATGATCTGGTCGTACGAACGTCTACGGAAAGGGCAGAGGCACCTCACGTTGCACCGGTGTGTCGACGGCACCTGCTTGAGTCCGTCTGAACCATTGAGCAGACGAATGGCCTAAGCACGATGAGCAAGCTTGTTCCATCGTCTGCATTTTTTGGGTGGTACATGCTCCCGGTCGCTCATAGAGGCCGATGTAGCCGTTGAATGTTGATTTCAGGTAGGAACGACCCGGGGATTCCACCAAGATTTGACCCGCCTTTTATGCATCTTTCGGGCCTGGTTTAGGGGTCAAGTTCCTGTTTTTCTCCATCGCGTTTTTAGGTTTATGTGCCGAGCAAATTTTTGGTTCGGCTTAATCGAGCGCATGGCAGATGCACCGTGCCCGTGGTACATGACGCTTGCCGCTTAATACGCGTTTGCCGGACAAGATGCATGTTCGCCAAAGCCGGCCGGCGGGTATCAGCATACGAATTAACCCATATTCTTCACCTACAGCAGCTTGACAGAGCCGACGAGGGAGGGCGTTTCGCGAACAAGCCGAATGCCGAGATTGTCCAGCGCAAGGCCGGCCGCGCAGCCTCCGCTCTTGCCGTCGCGGATGAAGTTGGACATGTAGCCGCGATGCCGGCCGCCGACCACGCGCACACCACAATTTTCGGTGCTCTGTGCGATTTTCCCATCGTCGTCCACTGTCGCCCGCAGATAGCATGTCGCGGTCCAGTCCCAGACATTGCCGGCGATATCGGCCACGCCCTTGCTGTTTACCCCGAAATGGCCGAGCGGCTTGGGCTCGGTGTCGCGCGCACCAGTTCCCGCTTCAGTGCGATAGCGCGCCAGCCACCGGACAGCCGGATTGGTGTCGTCTTGCTCAAGGCCAAGCGCGTCGTCGTTCATGCGTTCGGCGGCCGCGAAGGCCCATTCCTCGTCCGTGGGCAGGCGCCAGATTTTGCCTGTTCTGGCCGACAGCCAGGCGGCATAGGCCATGGCGTCGCGATAGCTGACGCCTGTGACGGGCACGTTCCCGGCAGCGGACCGGCCACTATCCGGCGCCTCGCAGGCACTATCGGCGACGCAGACGGCATAGTCGGCCACACTGACTTGATATTTCATCATCTCGAAGCCGCGCCGAAAGGTCACTTCCCGCTTCGGCGCATCCACCGGCCAGTCGGCCTTGAGATATTCGCCCGGAAGCCGGAAATCGAAAGACCCGGGGGCCACAGATACCATCGCAACAGGCGAGGCGACCTGATCTACCGGTCGGCGCAGGAGCGGGCCGGTCGCAACGGCCAATGCCACAGCCGCTGCCGCGAGAGCCGCCGGGATC
>JBARYG010000001.1:0-22510 GCA_049647745.1 Mesorhizobium sp. | reverse complement strand
CGGCGTTTCTGTTTCCGCCCGGTCCGCTACACTTTTCGGCAATCGGGCCGAAAGCTTGTGTGCTCGCTCCAGCACGCACGGGCCATAGTACCCGCGGGGGACCCTCTGGACGGAACCTCCCCGGGCGACAGGCACGTTTCCCTGCCACCGGAGGCGCCGGTTCCTCCCCACGCAATCACCGTCATGACCGGTGTTCCCATGGAAGGAACTGCCGGCGATTATCGGTGAGGCGGAAAGGGTGTGAATAGATTTTTTTCCATTCCACACACAGCGACGGTCTTCCGGGCGGCGACGAGGTGGAGGTAGCGGCGCGATAAACGCCCGGGCATGCCGCTCAGTCCTGATGAAGAATGAATTCCAGATAGAGATTGCGCTCGAGAATCGAGTGGTTGTCGTCGGAGATCAGCGACACCATCAGCGCGCCGTCGTCGCGCCGCCACACGTCCAGCCCTTCCATGTTGTCGATCTGGTAACCCATATCGGCCTGCATCAGCACCGGCCCGTCGGCCACGGCTCCCCTGACGATGCCGTCGCCACGGATGCGGCGCAGCCGCATCTTGACGCCGGACGCCATGGAAAAGCTGCGCTCCAGCAACAAAAGGTCGCCGTCCGGCAGGAACGCGCCGTCGGTGATGTCGAATTCACCGTCGCGCCGGACCGTGAAGATGCCCTTATGCGGCCCACCCAGAATGGCGGCGAAAATATTGCCCTTCTCGTCGAGGCTCTTTTCCGAGACGATGACCAGCGCACCTTGGTGCGGCCCGTCGGGATTGGAATAGGTGACGGTCTCGAAGCCGCGATTCTGGCGCAATTCGTACTTCGGCACCAGAAAATCCAGTTGCCGGAACGGCGCCTTCATCGCGTCCGGCTCGATCCTGAACTGGGCGATGCGGTGGTTGCGCTCGAAGCCGACCGTGGCGATGCCGTCCCTGATCCCAAGGCCCTCGGCATCGACTTCCCATTTCTTGTCGATCGGCTGGCCGGCCTCGTCGACCATCTGCGCCATGCGGAAATTCTCGACGCCCGCCGGGCGCTTGTCGGCGTCGTGCACGATGGTGCCGAAGAACCAGAAGCCGGTATCGGCGACGCCGATGAAATCGCTGCCTCCTTTCAGAAAACGGAAGGCCGACAGGCCGCCGAAGTCGCGCGCATAGGAGGTCATTTCCAGCCCGCCGACGAATTCCAGCGGACCGAAGTTCTTCACGTCGCGCCCGATCTGGAACTGCGTGATCGGCCGCACGGAAATTTCCATCCGCTCGACCGCCGCACGCTCGGCGGCGGGAGCCGGCTGCACGGCAAGACTTATCGAAATAAACGAAAAAGCGGCAGCAACTCTCGGCAGGCAGGCAAAGGCGCGGAAAATTCCGCTCATCCAGCCCGCCTGAGCCCGCCGCCGCGGCGGCCGTGCGTGTGTTCTTCCTCGAACAGCGAGGCGAGTTGCTCGGTCATCGCGCCGGCCAGTTCCTCGGCATCGACGATGGTGACGGCGCGGCGGTAGTAGCGGGTGACGTCATGGCCGATGCCGATCGCCAGAAGCTCCACCGGCGAGCGCGTCTCGATGAGGTCGATGACGGCGCGCAGATGCCGTTCCAGGTAGTTGCCCGGATTGACCGACAGCGTCGAATCGTCGACCGGCGCGCCGTCCGAGATCATCATCAGGATTTTTCTCTGCTCGGGCCGGCCGATCAGGCGCTGGTGCGCCCAGAGCAGCGCCTCGCCGTCGATGTTTTCCTTGAGCAGCCCCTCGCGCATCATCAGGCCGAGGTTGCGGCGCGCCCGCCGCCACGGATGGTCGGCCGACTTGTAGATGATGTGGCGCAGATCGTTGAGCCGGCCGGGGGCCGGCGGCTTGCCGTCCTTCAGCCATTTCTCCCTCGCCTGCCCGCCCTTCCAGGCGCGTGTGGTGAAGCCGAGGATTTCGACGGACACGCCGCAGCGCTCCAGCGTGCGCGCCAGGATGTCGGCGCAGGTGGCGGCGACCGTGATCGGCCGGCCGCGCATCGAGCCCGAATTATCGAGCACTAGCGTCACCACCGTGTCGCGAAACTTGGTGTCGCGCTCCTGCTTGAAGGAGAGCGGCTGCATCGGGTCGATGACGACGCGCACCAGCCGGGCCGGATCGAGATAGCCTTCCTCCAGGTCGAAGTCCCAGGAGCGGTTCTGCTGCGCCATCAGTCGCCGCTGCAAGCGGTTGGCGAGCCGTCCGACGACGCCCGAAAGATTGGCAAGCTGCTTGTCGAGGAAGGCGCGCAGCCGGTCGAGTTCCTCCTCGTCGCAAAGCTCCTCGGCGCCGACCGTCTCGTCGAAGGCGGTGGTGAAGACCTTGTAGTCGATTTCCTTCGGCAGGTTGGCGAAGGGGTTGTCGTTGCGCTTGGCCTCGCCGGGCGTTTCCGCATCGGCGTCCTCGGATTCCGACTCGTCGTCGGCGGTCGCATCCGAAGCCTCCGTCTCGGCCGACTGCTCCTCATCTGCGGAAGCCTCGGCATCCTCGGACTGCGACTGCTCGGAGCCGGAATCGTCCTCGCCGCTTTCCTCGTTCTGCTCCTCGCCCTGCGGCTGGTTCTCGTCGTCTTCCGTTTCCTCGGTTTCCTCGTCGTCGCCAAGCTCTTCCGCCATTTCCATGGAGGCGAGCATGTCGCGGACGACGCGGGCGAACGCCTGCTGGTCGTCGAGCTTGTCGGAAAGACCTTCGAGATCGGCGCCGGCCTTCTGCTCGACCCAGGGACGCCACAGGTCGACCAGCTTCTCGGCGCTCCTGGGCGCTGCGCGGCCGGTCAGCTTTTCGCGCACCAGAAGCGCCAGCGCTTCCTCGATCGGCGCGTCGGCCTTGTCCGAGACGTCAGCCAGATTGGCCTTGGCGTATTTGTCCTCCAGCATGGAGCCGATATTGTCGGCGACGCCGGCCATCATGCGCGAGCCGATCGCCTCGACGCGGGCCTGCTCGACCGCGTCGTAGACCGCGCGCGCCTGCTTGCCCTCGGGCGCCAGTCTGGTGTGGATTCGCTGATCGTGGCAGGCGCGCTTCAGCGCCATGGAATCGCCGAGACCGCGGGTGACGGCGATATCGGTCGCGGTCGGCTTCTTGGCCGGCTCCGGCAGCCGCGCCCGGTTGCCGGCCAGTGCCGGCTTGTCCTTGGCGAAGGCGACCTCCAGTTCCTTGTCGCCGGAAATGGCGCGCATGCACACGGTGACCGCACGCTTGAAGCTGTCCGCCTCGGAGCCTGTCTTCGGTTTGCCTCGCGTATTGTCGCCCTGACCTGCCATATCCCTGCCTGTCAGCGCGAACGCCCGTCGTACCGGTGCGGGGTGAGCGCATCCAGATCGACGCCTTCGAGGCACCGCACGTTGACCGCCACCGTCGGCGTGCCGTCGGGCGCTGTAGCGCGCGCGAAGGATTCCATGCCGCAATTCGCGCAGAACAGGTGCGCTATGACGTTCTTGTTGAAACGATATTCGCTGAGCGCATCATCGCCCTTCTCCAGCGTGAAGCTGGATTCGGGCGTGAAAGCCAGGATGCTGCCGCGCTGGGAGCAATAGGAGCAGTTGCAGGTGATGGGGTTCGACAGGTCCACGTCGACGTCGAACTGCACCTTCCCGCAATGGCATCCGCCGTGATAGCGCATGTCGTTCTCCCGTTTGGATCGTGAATTACCCCAGCACGACGTTGGCGGCGCTCTCGGGCAAGTCCTCGCCGAAGGCGCGCTGGTAGAATTCGGCGACGACCGAGCGTTCCAGTTCGTCGCATTTGTTGAGGAAGGTCAGCCGGAAAGCCATGCCGACATTGCCGAAGATTTCGGCGTTTTCGGCCCAGGTGATGACCGTGCGCGGGCTCATGACGGTGGAAAGATCGCCGTTGACGAAAGCCGAGCGCGTCATGTCGGCGACGCGCACCATCTTGCCGACGATCTCGCGGCCCTTGGCGTCGCGGTAATGCTTGGCCTTGGCCAGCACGATGTTGACCTCGTTTTCGTGCGGCAGGTAGTTAAGCGTGGTGACGATCGACCAGCGGTCCATCTGCGCCTGGTTGATCTGTTGGGTGCCGTGATAGAGGCCGGTGGTGTCGCCGAGGCCGACCGTGTTGGCGGTGGCGAACAGCCGGAAGGCCGGATGCGGGCGGATGACCCGGCTCTGGTCGAGCAGCGTCAGCCGGCCCGAAGCTTCCAGCACGCGCTGGATGACGAACATCACGTCCGGGCGCCCGGCATCGTACTCGTCGAAGCACAGCGCGACATTGTGCTGGTAGGCCCAGGGCAGGATGCCGTCGCGGAACTCGGTAACCTGCATGCCGTCCTTGACGACGATGGCGTCCTTGCCGACGAGGTCGATGCGGCTGACATGGCTGTCGAGGTTGACGCGCACGCACGGCCAGTTGAGGCGGGCGGCGACCTGCTCGATATGGGTGGATTTGCCGGTGCCGTGATAGCCCGACACCATGACGCGGCGGTTATAGGCGAAACCGGCAAGGATGGCCGAGGTCGTCTGCGGATCGAACAGATAGTCGGGATCGAGGTCCGGAACGTGCTCGCTGGTCGCCGAATAGGCGGGCACGACCATCTTGGAGTCGAAACCGAATTGTTCCTTCACCGAAACCGTGGTGTCCGGCAGGTTAGCGATGTCGCGATCGACCTTGTTCATAACGCCTCAACGTCTCTGTGGGCGAAGCCGTTGCGCCTCGCCGGCAATCTAATTTGTTCGGGGGGCGTCTTAGAACCTTTTCCAACCGGATGAAAGTTGGAAAAAAGCACGGACTTTAGCGCCGCTCAGCACAGGCCCGCCTGCTTGAGCACGCGGTAGGCCTGCAACACGTCGCGGAACCGGTCTTCCGAACCTCGGTCGCCACCATTCGCATCCGGATGATGGCGCTTTACCAGTTCCTTATAGCGCGCCTTGATGTCGTTGCCAGTCGCCTTTGTATCAAGACCAAGCGTTTCCAGCGCCTTGGCCTCAAGCGGCTTGGCCTTGCGCTCTCGCGGCTGGCGCGGATCCTTCGGCCCGTCGAACAGATTGTAGGGATCGCGCATGCGGTTGTAGTAGCCAGCCCGCCCGGAACGGGCTTTTGCGAAGTCCGGCGACGAACTCGTTGTCGCCGCGCCGTTGACGCCCATTTTCCAGGTCGGCCTGTTGCCGGTCAGCGCCTCCTTCTGGAAGCGCGCGATCTCGCTGTCGGGCACGCCGGAGAAATAATTGAAGCCCTTGTTGTATTCGCGCACATGGTCGATGCAGAAGCGGAAATATTCGCCTTCCTTCATGCGGCCCACCGGCGCGCGGTGCGTTCCCGCCTCCTTGCAGCCGTCCCACTGGCAGATAGGCGCTTGCGGCTTCGCTTCCGCGCCCTTCTCGGGGCGGACGCGAATCTTGTCGAAATATTTCGGGTACGGCTTCATTTCAGTGCATCTATGGTCTGTTCGCGCTGCGAAACAAGAATTGACATTTCAGCGATGATCGCCCTAACCGCTGAATCACGGCTTAAACCGGGCCTCCGGCGTATTTTGTCGCGGCCAGAGGCGATGCGGGGCCACTCGTCGGACAGGATACCAGGGCGCCCTGACAGCATCTTCAGCGAAGGCCGACTCGGACACCCTGACCGGATCACGCGCCGGCCACATATGGGGAAAGGAACCAAAAATGTCCATGCAAACGACGATGGAAAAGAAGCTGAAGGCGGCGTTTTCGCCGGAGCGGCTCGAAG
The DNA here is from genome assembly GCA_049647745.1 of Mesorhizobium sp. Lineage (GTDB taxonomy): Bacteria > Pseudomonadota > Alphaproteobacteria > Rhizobiales > Rhizobiaceae > Mesorhizobium. The sequence goes on along the minus strand of JBARYG010000001.1, from coordinate 16,821 downwards.
TCGTCAACGAGAGCCATCTCCATGCCGGCCATCACCATCTCGAAGACGGCCGCGACGCCGAATTCGACGGCAAGGGCGAGACGCATTTCCGCATCCGCATCGTGGCGAAGGAATTTTCGGGCATGAGCCGCGTCGAGCGCCACCGCGCCGTCAACGCGCTGTTCGGCGACGAACTGAAGGCCGGCCTGCATGCGCTGGCCATCGAAACCGCCGCACCCGGTGAAACCATGCGCTGGTAGGGCAAAGGGCCGGCCCGCGGTCCCTTCGACCGCGATCCGTCACGCCGTTACGGATGTGGCGAAGTTTGAAGGCCCGTCTCGACCGATACCGGCTTGATCCTGATCCGGGCGATGCGGTTCTTGTCGCGCTTCATGACGATGAAGCGCTTGTCGTGGAACGTGAACGCCTGCTTTTCCTCGGGGATCGACTGCGCTTCGTGGATGACGAGGCCGGCAATCGTCGTCGCCTCGTCGTCAGGCAGGTTCCAGTCGAGCGCGCGGTTCAGGTCGCGGATCGGCACCGTGCCGTCGACCACCACCGAACCGTCCGCCTCGCGCTTGACGCCCTGCATGTCGATGTCGTGCTCGTCGGCGATCTCGCCGACTATTTCCTCGATGATGTCCTCCAGCGTCACCAGCCCTTCGACCTCGCCATATTCGTCGACGACGACGGCGAAATGCGCCTTGCGCCGCAAAAAGGCGTTGAGCTGTTCCTGAAGCGTGGTGGTGTCGGGAACGAACCACGGTTTCGAGGCGACCTTCATCACGTCGATGCGGGAAAAGTCGTTCTCGACCTCGTTCAGAGCGCGCAAAAGGTCCTTGGCATGCAGCACGCCAACGATGTTGTCGAGCGAGCCCTTCCACAGCGGCATGCGGGTGTGCGGACTTTGCAGGATTTCGCGCACCACCGCCTCCGGCGCGTTGTCGGCATTGACCGAACGCATATTGGTGCGGTGAACCATGACGTCCGACACCTCCAGCTCGTCGAGGTCGAACTGGCCTTCCAGCCGGCTTCGCTTCGGCCCGGCAGGCTGGCCGTTGCGCTCGGGCATCGCGCCGTTGCGCGGTTCGTCGGCAACGGAAGCGGGTATCAGTTCAAGGCCGAAAACGGCAAGCAGGCGGTGACGAAGCGCCAGGGCTGCGATGCAAAGCACGGCAAGGATGCCGGCGACGATCCAACCCGCCTCGTCCATCAGAACTGATTTTCCCTGGCCGGATGGTTTTCCTTGAGAAACGAAAGAACCTCGGAGGCCGGCACGTCCCTGGCGACGAAAGATTTTCCCACGCCATGGGTGAGGATGAAGGTAAGCGCGCCGCGCGAAACCTTCTTGTCCTGCGTGATGAAGTTAAGCAGCGTCTCGGCGTCCGGCAGGTCGCCCGGAATATCGGCCATCCGCCACGGCAGGCCGACCGCCTTCAGATGTGCCTCAACGCGCGACGCGTCGTCGGAACTGGCGAGGTTCATGCGCGTGGAAAAGCGGTGCGCCAGCGCCATGCCGATGGCGACGCCCTCGCCATGCACCAGCCGCTCGCCGTCGTAGCTCGTAGCCGCTTCCAACGCATGGCCGAAGGTATGGCCGAGATTGAGCAGCGCCCGGTCGCCCTGCTCGAACTCGTCGCGGGCGACGACGTCGGCCTTGGCCCGGCAGGCCTCGGCGATGGCGGTGATGCGTGCCGGGCCGCCCGAAAACACCGCCTGCCAGTTCTTCTCCAGCCAGGAAAACAGGTCGGGGCGGTCGATCAGCCCGTATTTGGCGAGCTCCGCATAGCCGGCCCGGAATTCGCGCAGCGGCAGCGTGTCGAGCACCTCAATGTCGGCCAGCACCAGCTTCGGCTGGTGGAAGACGCCGACCAGGTTCTTGCCGCGCGGCGAATTGATGCCGGTCTTGCCGCCGACGGAGGAATCGACCTGCGCCAAAAGCGAGGTCGGGATCTGCACGAAGTTCATGCCGCGCCGCGTGATGCCCGCGGCAAAGCCGGCGAGGTCGCCGACGACGCCGCCGCCGAACGCGACGACGGTGTCGCGGCGCTCGAGCTTCGCCGCAAGGATACCGTCCACCACGTCCTGCAGGTGCGAAAAGCTCTTGGTCTTTTCACCGGGCGGCAGCGTGATGACGGCAGCGCTCACGCCGCCCTTGCCAAGCCCGGCCTGCAACGCATCGAGATGGGCGGCGGCCACGTTCTCGTCGGTAACGACGGCGGCCCGCGTGCCGGGCAGCCGGGTCGCGATCTCTTCGCCGGCACGCTCGATCAGGCCTTGCCCGATGACGATATCGTAAGCGCGCTCGCCCAGCCCGACGGTGACGGTAACCGGTTCGTTCATGACCCCACCTCGCCAGTGACGGCGCCTGCGCCCGCCACCGTACTCTCGATCGAAAAATGCCGCTCCAGCGCCTCGATGACTTCCGTCGCGATCACTTCCTTGCGGTCGTCGCGGGTCTGCACGGTGATCTCGGCGGTAGCATAGACCGGATAGCGCTGTTCCATCAGCCGCGCCAGCACGCCGCGCGGATCGGGGTCCTTCAGGAGCGGCCGGTTCTGCTTCTTGGAAACGCGCTCCATCAACAGGTCCAGATCGGCCTTCAGCCAGACCGAAACGCCATGCGCCGCGATCCCCTCGCGGGTATGCTCGTTCATGAAGGCGCCACCACCGGTGGACAGCACCTGCGGACCGCCTTCCAGCAGGCGCAGGATGACGCGCTGCTCCAGCGCCCGGAACTCGGCCTCGCCGTAATGCTCGAACAATTCCGGCACGGTCATGCGCGAGACGCTCTCGATCTCGTGGTCGCTGTCGATGAACGGTAGGGAAAGCATGGTGGCCACCTTGCGGCCGATCGCCGTCTTGCCGGCGCCCATCAGGCCGACGAAGACAATGGAGCGCTCGCCAAGCCGCGCGAGCAGGGCGGCATGGTCTCCTGCCGGGGAGTCCTTGGCCGGATGGTCTTTCAGTTGAGCGTTCATCGGAACCTTGTCCCTCCAAGGCCGTATCGACATGAAAAGGCCGTTTGCGTCAAGCATGGCGTATCCGGCCGGCGCTCTTGCGGCATGGCGCTTGAAATGGATTGGCGGGCGTCCCATAACGGCACGGAATTTTGAACCGCGCGGAAAAAGACGGGCGAAAGAGAGATGCCGACCCTGTTTCGCTTTGTCGTGACGCTGCTGATCCTGGCCGGTATCGGCTATGGCGTCATGTTCGCGCTGGTGATGTTCGTGGAACCGAAGACGACCGAGATCAGCGTGCGCATTCCGCCGGCAAAGCTCGATCCTGCCACAAAACCCGATCAGGCCAAATGAACAGCGCCGCCCGCATCGAGGCTTTCCTCGAAATGATGAGCGCCGAGCGGGGGGCAGCCGAAAACACGCTTGCCAGCTACCGCCGCGACCTTGAGGACGCCTCGGAGCAAATAAGGGGCGGTCTGGCAGGCGCCGGCACCACCGACCTGCGCGCCTACCTGAACGACATCGCCGCGCGCGGCTTCGCCGCCACCTCGCAGGCCCGAAAACTGTCTGCGATCCGCCAGTTCTTCAAGTTCCTCTACGCCGAGGGGCTGCGCGGCGACGACCCGACCGGCACGCTGGACTCGCCGCGCAAGGACCGCCCGCTGCCAAAGACGATGAGCGAGGCCGACACCGGCCGCCTGCTTGACCGCGCCGCACTCGAAGCGGCGGACCCCTCGTTGAACGACGGCGACCCGATTGGCGCGTTGCGCCTCGCCGCACTGGTCGAGGTGCTCTACGCCACCGGCCTGCGCGTCTCCGAGTTGGTTGGCCTGCCGGTAACGGTAGCGCTGCGCGACGACCGCTTCTTCATGGTGCGCGGCAAGGGCGACAAGGAACGCATGGTGCCGCTTTCGGCCAAGGCGAGGGCCGCGATGAAGGCCTGGCTCGCGATACGCGCGAAAATGCCCGCGTGGGCGGAAAGCCCGTTCCTGTTTCCGGCGGCGTCGGAAAGCGGCGCGCTTTCGCGGCAGGTGTTCGCCCGCGACCTCAAGGGGCTTGCCGCGCGCGCCGGCATCGCTGCGGCCAAAATATCGCCGCATGTGCTGCGCCATGCCTTCGCCAGCCACCTCCTGCAAAACGGCGCCGACCTCAGGGCCGTGCAGCAACTGCTCGGCCACGCCGATATTTCCACCACGCAGATTTACACCCACGTGCTGGAGGAGCGGCTGGTGCGGCTGGTCAACGAGCATCACCCGCTTGCCGACTAGGCTCCATCCCGCTATGTGAAGACGACATTCCGCCGCCCGCCGCCGTGGTTTTTCGGTTTGGCGCGCTCCAGTCCCTGGCGTATCGGTCCGCTCATCCATGTATAATTACCTCGATTTCGAAAAGCCGGTCGCCGACCTCGAAGGCAAGATCATCGAGTTGAAGAAGCTCGCCGAAAGCGGCGAGGCCGTCGATGTCGCCGACGAAATCGCGCGGCTGGAAAAGCGCGCGAAAGATGCGCTGCGCGACGCCTACAAGGCGCTGACGCCGTGGCAGAAGGTGCAGGTGGCGCGCCACCCCGACCGGCCGCACTGCGTCGACTATATCGCCGGCCTGCTCACCGATTTCACCCCGCTGGCCGGCGACCGCAATTTCGGCGAGGATCAGGCGATCCTGTGCGGCTTCGCCCGCTTTCGCGGCGAGCCGGTGGCGGTCATCGGCCAGGAGAAGGGCTCCGATACGGCAAGCCGCCTGAAGCACAATTTCGGCTCGGTGCGCCCGGAGGGCTACCGTAAGGCGGTGCGCGTGATGGAACTGGCCGACCGCTTCAAGATCCCGCTGCTGACGCTGGTCGACACCGCCGGTGCCTTTCCCGGCGTCACCGCCGAGGAACGCGGCCAGGCCGAAGCCATCGCCCGCTCGACCTCGGCCTGCCTGGCGCTGAAAGTGCCGTCGATCTCGGTGGTCATCGGCGAGGGCGGCTCCGGCGGCGCCATCGCCATCGCCACCGCCAACCGCGTCTACATGCTGGAGCATTCGATCTATTCGGTGATCTCACCGGAGGGAGCGGCTTCGATCCTGTGGCGCGATACGACGCGCTCGAAGGACGCGGCGACCAACATGAAGATCACCGCGCAGGATCTTCTGGAAATGAAGATCATCGACGCCGTCATCCCCGAACCGCTGGGCGGCGCGCATCGCGGCCCGGCCGCCGTGATCACCGCCACCGGCGACCTCATCGCCAGGACGATGAAGGAATTTGCCGGCTCCAACACGGATTTCCGCGAGCAACGCCGCGAGAAATACCTGGCGATGGGCCGCAGCCTGTAGCCGGGAGCGCCCGCATCCGCACAGGCAATTGCGGCAGGCGCCACATCCTCGCCACAAAAATGCCGCGCCAATCGGGTGAATGAGGGGGCCGCAGGGCCAGGGCTTGAGGCTTGCGGTAAGGAATTTTCAAGGTTAACGGGCTTAAGGTCCGTCGATGGTCAGGGGAGCCGACACGGCGTGCGATGCCGTGGCGACGAAATGAAGACGATAGCCGATTTCATGTTTACAAAGCTTGCCCGTACCGGACTCCTGATTGCCGCCCTCGGCATCGTCGGCTGCACGGACACGTCCATGAAGGACTTTTCCGCAGTGGCCAACAAGCAGTTGCCCGACAGCATCCTGGCCGACATGAAGGCCAAGGGGATGACGCGCAACTCCTCGGTGATGGCGCGCATCTTCAAGGAGGAAGGCAAGCTCGAAATCTGGAAGGCCAAGACCAACGGCCGCTACGGCCTGGTTGCCAGCTACGACATCTGCAAATGGTCGGGCAAGCTCGGGCCGAAGTTCACCGAGGGCGACCGCCAGGCGCCGGAGGGCTTCTACACGGTGCGCCCGTCGCAGATGAACCCGAATTCGAATTATCACCTGTCCTTCAACATCGGCTATCCGAACGCCTACGACCGCGCCAACGGCCGCACCGGCTCGAATCTGATGGTGCATGGCGCCTGCTCGTCGTCCGGCTGCTATTCGATGACCGACGCGCAGATCGAGCAGATCTACGCCTTCGGCCGCGACGCCTTCCAGGGCGGGCAGACCGAATTCCAGATCGAAGCGTTTCCGTTCCGCATGACCGCCGCCAACATGGCGCGCTACCGCAACGACCCGAATTACGAATTCTGGAAGATGCTGAAGGTCGGCTACGACTATTTCGAGCTCACCAAGGTGCCGCCGAAAGTGGATGTTTGCGAAAAACGCTATGTCTTCAACCAGGTTGCCGCCGACGGCCAGACCTTCAACCCGACCGGAACCTGCCCGGCGACGACGACGCCGGATTCGCTGAAAACGGCCTACAATTCCTATCAGAGCACCTACGACGCCGCCTATAACAGCGCCATCAAGGCGAGCACGCCGGCGCCCAAGCCGACCATCGCCGGCATCAAGGAAGCCGCGCTCGTTTCCGAATGGTCGAAGAAGCGCGCGCGCGGCGAGCGCGTGCCGATCGAGCCGCCGTCGCTGAACTCGGACGGCACCGTTACCGAAACCTCGCGCATGGGCCGCATCGATTCGCCCGCCGGCCGCAAGATGGCGGCTCTCGACGCCGAAAAGGCCGCCAAGGAGAAAGCCGCCGCCGAGAAGGCCGCTGCGGTCGCCGCCGCCAAGGCCGCGAAGGAAGAGGCCAAGGCACAGGCGCTTGCCGAAAAGGAAGCCGCCAAGCAGGCCAAGCAGCAGATGGCTGACGCCGCGGCCGGTGTGCCGGCCACGGGTACGATTGTGCCGCTTGCCGCGGAGGAGCAGGGGGGAGTTGCCCCTGAAACGCAGACCGCGCAGTCCGGCGGTACCGTATCCAGGCTGAAGAAGAAGCTGCTCGGCATGTTCGGCGGCTGATTCCACCGTGACTGGCGAACCCGACGTCTACGACCTCAAGGGGCTGAATTGCCCCCTGCCCGTGCTGAAGGCGAAAAAGCGGCTGGCCGGAATGCCGGCCGGCAGCCGCATCTGGCTGGAAACCACCGACCCGCTCGCCGTCGTCGACATCCCCGCCTTTTGCAGCAATGACGGCCATCGTCTGGTCGAGACCGTCGCTCTCGACGGTGGCCACCGTTTCCTGGTGGAGCGCGGCGGGTAAGCCGGCTCCTCGCTCGCGGCTATCCCTCGGAGCGGTTTGTGGCGTCGCGGTCGCCCTCGTATCGCCTCTTGAGCGGAAACGGCGGCAGCCAGGATTCGCGGCGCACGGTCCACAGTTCGTAGGTCGGCATAAACTGGTCGGGGGCGTCGAGAGACCCGAGATTGACCTCGATTTCGTCGGCGCTGCGCCCGAAGACCGGCGAGCCGCAATGGGGGCAGAAAAACCGCCCCGCATAATCGCGTATCTCGCCCTCGACCGTCACCGCATCCTGAGGAAATATCGCGGAAGCGTGGAAAAGCGCGCCATGATGCTTGCGGCAGTCGAGGCAGTGGCAAATGCCGACCCGGTAGGGGCTGCCCGACGCCACGAACCGCACCTTGCCGCACAGGCAACCGCCGGTGAATCGGTCCATGCTTCCGCCTCCTCCAGAATCAGGCAATCGGACGTTTCACGGCCGGCGCCGGTTTCACCCGCGTCGGCCGGCGATCGCCAGCGGGTTTTCTTCCAGCGCGGCGCGGTCGGGCGTGTCGATGGATGGCTTGTTGGCGAAAGCCGCGAACAGCCGCTGGACATAATCCTGCGGCATATCGAGTGTGATCAGCACCAGTCGCGTGCCGCGCTTCTCGTCCGGCCATGAAGGCAGGCGCACCGGCGGATGCAGGGTCTTCTGCACGCCGTGGACGACCAGAGGCCGCGAGGGATCCTCTACAAGCTCGATGATGCCCTTCATGCGCAGCAGATGGTCGCCATGCGTCGAGCGCAAAATATCGAGAAACATCTCGATCGCCGCGAACGGCACCGGCCCGTCATGCATCAGCGTGTCGGAGCGCACGCGCGAATCATGCCTATGGGCATGATCGTGGTGATGGTCGTGTCCATGCTCGTGCCCATGATGGTCGTGATCGGCCTCCTCACCCAGCCAACGGCGCACGTCGGCGGTCTTTGTGGCGGGATCGTAGAGCCCGCAATCAAACAGCGTGGCCGCGCCCGTGCCCCGGTCGCCGGCATCGAGCAGCGGCGCGCCGGGATTGAGGCCGCGTAGGCGAAGGCGCAGCGCATCGACGCTGCGCACGTCCTCGGCCAGGTCGGTCTTGGTAAGGACGATGCGGTCGGCGACCGCCGCCTGCTTCACCGCCTCGACATGCGCGTCGAGCGTGGCGCTGCCATTGACCGCGTCGACCATGGTGATGACGCCGTCGAGCCGGAACGCCTGCACCAGCGCCGGATGCGCCATGAGCGCCTGCAGCACCGGGGCCGGATCGGCAAGGCCGGTGGTCTCGATGACGACGCGCGACAGGCGCTTGAGGCGGCCGCTCTGCAAACGGTCGACCAGATCGGCCAGTGTATCGACCAGTTCGCCGCGCACCGTGCAGCAAAGGCAGCCGTCGGAGAGCTGGATGACGCCGTCCGACGCCTGCTCGACCAGCAAATGGTCGATAGCCACATCGCCGAATTCGTTGATGATGACGGCGGTATCGGTCAGCGCCGGGTCTTTGAGCAGCCGGTTCAGCAGCGTCGTCTTGCCGGCGCCGAGGAAGCCGGTCAGCACCGAAACCGGAATGGGAAACCCTGCCATCGCAAAAACCTGTTCTACTGGTCGCCTTCGGCGGTAGCCGTGGTGCCGGCAAAGGGCGACGGCTTGTCCGGCCGCCAGGCCGGAACGGGCACGTCGGCATACTCCACCTTGCCGATCATCGCCTTGGGTAGCGGGCCGGTGGCGCCGCCGAGGCCCACCGCGACCAGCGTCGGCGCGACCAGTTTTACCTGATAGGGCGATTTCGGCTTGTCCTTGGCGGCGGTGACCGGCGCTTCCGATTGCTCATGGGCCGGCTTTTTGGCGCAGATTTCCTGGCGCATGTTGCCGACGCTATTGTCGTCGCCATAGCTCGGCAGGGCGGCAACCGTGACGCCTCCGACCGTCGGCGTGGCGAAACCCTGGTCAAGCAGCTTCGCCGCCGCTTCGGCACGGGTGATGGCCGTCTGCTCGCCAAGCACCACCGCCACCAGCGTACGCCCGTCCCGCGTCGCCGAACCGATCTGGTTGAAGCCGGATTCGCAGACGAAGCCGGTCTTCATGCCGTCGGCGCCGGGATAGCGGCCGATCAACAGGTTGTAGTTCGGGATCGTCCGCTTGCCGACGGCAAGGCCCTCGATGGAAAACCACGGCGCATATTGCGGAAATTCGTTGCGGATCGCCATGACCAGCAGCGCCAGATCGCGCGCCGTCGTATATTGTTCGGGCGAGAACAGGCCGTTCGGATTGACGAAATGCGAACCGGTCATGCCGAGGCGCGGGGCCTCGGCGTTCATGCGGGCGGCGAATTCCGCCTGCGAGCCGCCGATATTCTCGCCACTGGCCATGGCGATGTCGTTGGCGGACTTGACCAGCATCATTTCCAGCGCATTGTCGAGCCGCATCACCTGGCCGGGCTTGAAGCCCATTTTCGACGGCGGCTCGGCGGCGGAATGTCTGGTCACCTTGATCGGCGAGTTAAGCTGCACCTCGCCGTCGGCGATGGCGCGAAAGGCGACATAGGCGGTCATCAGCTTCGACAGCGAGGCCGGATACCAGCGCTTGAACGCATCCTGGTGCTCGATGACCTTGCCGGTCTTCAGCTCGAACAGCATCGACGGATTGGCCAGCGCCGACACGCACAATGCCGGCAGGACCACGGTCCCGGCAAGCAGCAATTTCAGGAAACGTCTATGATTCATGATGGTAACCGAAATCGCCTCTTGCCGTCATCGCCGTTGTCTCCGTAAGGTTTCGTTACGAGGTCGGCGGCATCATGGTGCGGCCGGCATCCCGGTCCGCAACTCGTTCGGTGCTATTTAGCCTATGTGACACCAACATGGCAAAGTGCCGGGCAATCACGATTGCCGCGAGCCGGGCAGAGGCCCACGTCAGAAGCGAGATTCGATCATGCCAATCCTGAACCGCGCCGCCGAAATGCAGGAAGAAGTCGCCGGCTGGCGGCGCCACCTGCACCAGACGCCTGAACTGAATTTCGACGTGTTCGAGACCGCCGCCTTCGTCACAGAGAAGCTGAAGGCGTTTGGCTGCGACGAGGTGGTGACGGGGCTTGGCAAGACCGGCGTCGTCGGCATCATCCATGGCCGCCAGGGGCAAGGCCCCACCATCGGCCTGCGCGCCGACATGGATGCGCTGCCGATCAACGAGATCACCGGCAAACCCTACGCCTCGACCATCGCGGGCAAGATGCACGCCTGCGGCCATGACGGGCACACCGCCATGCTGCTGGGCGCCGCCCGATACCTCGCGGAAACGCGCAATTTCGCAGGCTCCGTGGCGGTCATCTTCCAGCCGGCCGAGGAAGGCGGCGGCGGCGGCAACGAGATGGTCAAGGACGGCATGATGGACCGCTTCGCCATCACCAAGGTATTCGGCATGCACAACATGCCGAGCCTGCCCATCGGCCATTTCGCCATCCGGCCCGGCCCGATCATGGCGGCGACCGCCGAATTCACCATCACCGTCAAGGGGCGCGGCGGCCATGCCGCGATGCCGAACGGCACCATCGACCCGATCGTCATCACCAGCCAGCTGGTCACCGCGCTGCAGACGATCACGTCGCGCAACGCCGATCCGGTCGAGGCGCTGGTGGTGTCGGTGACGAAATTCCATGCCGGCGACGCCTATAACGTCATCCCCGAAAAGGCCGAGATCGCCGGCACGGTGCGCACGCTGAAGAAGGAAATGGCGGCGATGGCCGAACAGCGCATCCGCGCCATCTGCGCCGGCATCGCCGCGACCTTCGGCGCCGCGATCGAGGTCGACTACGACGCCAATTATCCGGTCACCTTCAACCATGCCGAGGAAACCGCCTTCGCCAGCGACGTGGCGGCGGCGATCGCCGGCGACGCCAAGGTCATCCGCGCCATGCCGCCGGTGATGGGCGGCGAGGACTTTTCCTACATGCTGGAAGCGCGGCCCGGCGCCTTCATCTTCATCGGCAACGGCGAAAGTGCCGGCCTTCACCACCCCGCCTACGATTTCAACGACGAGGCCATCCCGCACGGTGTCAGCTATTGGGTGAAGATCGCCGAAACAGCGCTGGCCGCCTGAATCGCCGGGCGAGAACCCACGGCGCGGTCCGGTTTCTCTAAACGCACCTTCGCACTTGGCGCAGGACGCGGAAGCGGTTATGTGTCGGGCCGCGTGGTCCCGTAGCTCAGTCGGATAGAGCGGCAGATTCCTAATCTGTAGGTCGCAGGTTCGATTCCTGCCGGGATCACCAACAATTCCCGATACTTTGGCTCACGCCAGTCCGATTCCATGTCGCGTTATGTTGCGACTGGCTTTCCTTGGTTTCCAAGGGTTTCAACTGGTGCGCGGCTACTCGACGCAACATGGATTGACGCTCCCATCGACTGGCGCGATGGTGAGGCGTGCTCTGGGGAGGGCTTGGGATGGCAGACAGAGACCCGCGCGTTAAGCTCAAAGCCAGACCGCCAAGGGAACGCGCTGCTCGCGCCCTGTGCAGCCTGCACGGGAACCCCGAGAACATGATGTTTCAGGGCAAACCTATGTGGATGAGCTATCTGCCGGACGTAGATGCGGTATTGGAGGCAGTTGGCTGGGCGGTGGACATAGAGCCGGAGCGTTCTAACAGATGACACCGGAACGGCTAGACGAGTGCCTGTAGATCGGCGCTGGAGGATCGCCTGATCGACCCCGGCCTCCGCCACGGCCGGGGTTTTCGTTCTGCGATCTATAGTTGCGATACGAGATTGGATGATGCGCCTGCGACCGGCCCCATGGCCATCCCATGGTCATGACGAGTGGCGTCGCTAAGGTCTTTTAGGAAAAATCGGGCAGTCTCCATACATCTGGACCAAGCAGCATCGTCGCTCTCACGCCGCCGAGTAGGAGCGCCAGATCTCTTTTCAGTCTTGTCGTAGCTCCATACCGGCTGCCAGACACCTGCGCCCGCGTAGACGAAATACAGATAATCATAGTCCTGCTCGCTTTCCGAAAAGCGGGACTCCTCCTTTATGTGGAAACTGCTGACAAGGTGCATATAGGCGTTGCGATCCCCCAATTTTCGGAAGCCGCCGCCCTCGAATGTTTTAAGGTCGACACGGATGTGGTGCTGACGCGCGCGCCCATAACTTATTAGGACAAAGCCTCTTGCATTGTAGGCATACTCGCCGCCGGCCGCCCTGGCCACTGCCTTAAATTCGTTTTCGGTCACCATAAATGTCGGCATCGCACGCCTCCCCTGTCTGCGCACAACTGCGCAAAGAGCAGCATCCTCCCGAAAGAGCCATAGTTCAAGAATTTATAGTCGCGACCTGCGCCTGCGGTTTCACATGCACCGGGGTTTTCGTTTCAGGCACCTACCTCCAATTACCGACCGTATCGCTCTTTCGTACGGCTTTCTTGAAAAGCGCAGCCTGTCCAAAGTCTGGCCTCAGGAGCGGAGGCGCGGATGGCGACCGATTTCGAATTGGCGCGAGAATATCTGAAACAGGCCCGTAAATGCCTTCAGGGGGAGGACGGCGCTTCTCACGAGATGGCGGGCGCCATCGATCTGATGATCATCAATCTGGCAGCGGCAGAGTGTTCGTCGCTTCACGCCTTATCTCCTTTCCGCAGGTCAAATGATGCGGAAGTTCGCAACGGCAATTCAGCCTAAGCGCTCGATAGCTTCGGGTAAACGCTGTTCCTTTCTACGTCTCAGAACTATCTTTCTTCAGCGTTCTGAAGGTTGTGGGAGGGAGGGTTCCGGCCAAAGCTTTCCCCGGCACCGCCGATCAGCAGGCCGAGGAACGGGCGATCAGGACCGCCAAGGGGCTGGCGACAAGCATGATCGCATGGTCGCACTGGGCGGTCCTTGCGCACCGCTATATCACGCGAACAACTGCAGCACGGCCTTGGGAGATGCATTCGCGATGCTCAGCGCCTGCGTGGCCATCTGGGTCTGAACCTCAAGCGCCTGCAATCGTGTCGACTCTTTTTCCATATCGGCGTCGACGAGTTGGGATATACCCCTGTCAATGGAATCCAAGAGGGACGAGGTGAAATCGCGCTGGAGGTCGACCCTCGTCTTCAGCACACCCAGAGTTGCTGCTCCACCTATGGCCTTCTGCAGCATGGTATCCACGGACGAGAGATACGCTGGAAGCAGGTGATAGTTGGCTTCCACGTCGATATCCTCAAGACCGAATGCTGCAAGAGGTTCCACATTAACGTCGATTCCGAAAAACCCTATGTGGCTTTTGGCGCCGTTGCGGCGGTCATCGCTGTCGCTTCTGACGATGATCGAAGTCCCGTTTTCCTCAATGACCAACCCGGGTTGCCCAATGAGGGACTCCAGCAGCAGGTGCATGTCGGCGACCGTCTCCACCTTTCCGTCACCGTTCCCAAGAAGCCCGTCGATGAGGTCTCTCGTGATCACATGGCTTTGCGTCGATCCGTTCATGTCGAACTGAAAACTGATCTCAACGCCCTCGTAGACTTTGAACGGGGAGAACGCCAAGTCGATCGAGTTGCCTCGGGTGCCGAACGCGGTGCCGAATTCATGCAGCCCCCCGACCGAGGCCGTCAAATTGGAGATGGAGACCGAAGCCCCGTCAAGCGAGGAGGATTCAGCCGACCATATGGCATAGGTGTCCGGGATGATCTCGCCACGCCAGTCCGTGACGAGGCCTGCATATGCACCTGTTCCCGACACGGCGGCGGCCATGACGGATGCCATTTGCTTGTAATTTGAGATCACGCCGCCTGAACCGGGCAAGGCCGATTCGACCAGTGAACTGTCTATGACGACGTGGACTGGGATCGTGCCTGGGTTCAGCGGTGCCGACAGACCTTGGCTGGGACTGTCGGCGTCCACGGAGAGATCGAATTCTATCGTACCGCCGCCGGAGAGATCGACTGGGCCGCTGAATGTAAATTGCTTCTTGGCTTGATAGCCGTGCGCATTTACGGGTTCCCAGTCTCCGTTGGAATTGACGGACCTAATGCCGCCTATTGTCTTCGGAGATCGGGGGTCGGCCTCGAGAATTCCGCCTCCGCCGACGTTGAAAAGCGCCGTCGACCGGAGGTCAAAATCGATGCTTCCGATTTGAATGCTGCCATCAGCCGCGCGCGAATACGACGATATCATCGATACCGTCGTGGCACTCGGGTCAGCCTCGCGGATGTCTTCGATGTCGGTAGACAGCCATTTTGCCCCAGCGAATGAGGCAGACTCTGCAGTTGTTCTGGCCTGTGCAACCAGTTGCTTGATTTCGGTTTGGATGGCTCCTGCACCTGCAGGGTTTCCAGCCGCGGCGACAAGTCTTGCCTTGATCTCAGATACTGTGTCGACGGCCTTGGTCATCGCGGCATATGATACATCGAGCTTCGCCGCTGATAGCCCCAGCGCATCCTTAGCCACGTTGGTGGCTCTCGAATCGGAACGCATCGTCGTCGCGATGGACCAGTAAGCCGCATTGTGGGATGCTTCGCCGATGCGCAGGCCGGTCGAAATTGCAACCTGCGCCCGAGCCGTCGACGTTGAGATTTGTCGGAGCGTTGCCATCGTCGTCATCGACGAGGCATTCGTATGAATGCTAGTCACGTCCACCCTGCCACACCTGGCAAGCAACCTATTTTCTACATGGTAAAGTTTTGGTTTATATGGAGAACTTGAGGTATGCTTAAAGTTCGGTCTGAAGTGATGCCGAATTCAACATTGGCCGCACGCTGATATGGCTGATGGCGCGCTGAAGCGGGAAACTCATGATCAGCGTTGTAAGCGTCGCCACCAACGCAGAAGACCGTAGGACAGTCGTGCCTTTTCGGTATCGACCGGCATGTCGGCACGAACCCGCATCCATGACGACTTGGCGTAGGCCAGACGCTGCTCCGGGTAGATGCTGCGGTGACCGATCATCAGATAAGCGGCTATGGCGGCACTTGAGACGTAGAGCGTGCCGGGCGTCCCCCCAAACAATTCGATGCCCATCAGGATCGCAGCGATGGGGGTATTGGAGGCAGCCGCGACAACGCCGACCAGACCAACGGCAGCGCCCAAAATTGGCTCGATGCCAAACAGGGACGCAAAAGCGTTCCCGGCTACGGCTCCGATTACGAATTGCGGGGTCACGATGCCACCGTAGAAGCCCGAGCCGATAGTCACTGCCACGAGCAGGCTTTTCCAAAGAAATCCCAAATACGGCATCGGATCGCCGGCGAGCGCTCGATCCATCAAAGGCAGACTGAGTCCCAGATAGTCGGTCGGGATGAGTACTATCAGCATCGCCAGGATCAGCCCTCCGCAGAACGGCATCAGCGGCGGCCATGCCTTCAGGCGGGCCTGAATAATCCCCGTCAGCCAACGGGCTCGATGTACAAATTCAACGAATACAAGTGCGACCAGCCCGCAGATGACGCCGAGCATGACCGTTTTGAAAAACAACAACTCAGAAAATGGCGGCAGGGAAGCTAGGGGATAATAGGTATAGGGAACGCCCCAAAAGAGGCTCACCTGATAGGAGGTGACGCCGGCAACGACGGCAGGAAATAGAAAATCGTGCCGAATACGGCCGATTGCTAGCACTTCGACGCCATAGATCGCACCGGCAATCGGCGTGCCGAAGACGCTGGCGAAACCCGCGCTTACCCCACAAGCCACAATCCGCTGGCGCAGTTCGCTGTTGAGATGAAGCACCTCACCGATGGCGGCTGCGAGTGAAGCGCCGATGTGGGAACATGGCCCTTCTTTACCGGCTGACCCCCCGCTTGCCAGAGTGATGATCGCGGCTATCGGTTTGATCGGTATAGTCACAAACGGCATACGGCCCGCTTGCGTGTGAACGGCTGCAAACATGCTGTCCTGAAGGCCGGTTTTGTTAGCCTGGTAGCCGTAATGCAACAGCAATCCGTTCAATAGGCCGCCGATTGGCAGGAGAAGCATCTGCAACCACAGCGGCACGGTCGCTGTGCGGTCGGTCATGAAAAACAGGCCGTGCAGGAACAGGCTGGCGCCACTGCCGACAATCGCGCCGGCGAGCATAGCCAGCACGAGCCATTGCAACACCGTCGCCAGCATGACGATCGGCTCAATGAAATCGAAACGGCGCATGGTGGGCTATCGAGATAGGGATAAAGGGACGCAGCAGCGTTTACGCATAGAACATGCTTGGCCAAAATGGGAGCCGGACGAACAACAAAAAGCCCGCCCCGGCGAACCGGAGCGGGCGCTAAAAGGCAGGGCCTTTTGTTCTCTGTCCGCGAATTGCGGGCAGTCCTTTGGGTACGGGCGTGGATGTCTCCGTGCCGCATCGGTCTGGAACGTATTTTCCGCAGCAATCCATGATCAAGATCGACTCATAATACGGTGCGCCTTGATTATTTGCTGGGTCGGTAACGGGATACTTGACCCTCACCGCATAGAAACGCCGTAGAAAAATGGCATTGAGAACAGGAGTATCGGGCGCGCTGTGCACCGAACAGCATTGAGGATACTCCTTTAAATATGCCGAAACGTCGTTGATCGCGGGCGTATTCGACCACCCTCCTTCGATCTCCTCTCGCAGGGCTGCTTCGATCAGATAGCCATCTGAGTGCCATCGGAGTTGGCTCAGACAGAAGCCGGTGAAGGTAAGCACCGTCATAACAAGCCACGCCGTAAGGAAATACTTGTGGTCTGCCCCCTGAAAAGTGGTCCTCCCTGAAGTAGGCTATTTAGTCTGAGAGAGGACGTTGGAATGCCCCAGAAAAAGCACAAACCCGAAGAGATCGTGGCGAAGCTGCGCCAGGTCGATGTT